>NZ_JBKGGW010000003.1:0-347880 GCF_052041945.1 Pseudomonas sp. SMN11
CGAAATAGCCAACGCCCACCCATACTGAGCTAATCATGATCAACCATAGTGCCACTCCCAACTTACGCTTTATTTTAGGTGGGAAATTTTTTAACTCCACTTCATCCAGCCACCCCATGCGCAAATGTAACCCCGGAAATGTAACTAACCCGCTAACTGTACTCAGCAGGAGGCAGCGCGACCTTAAGCTTCCTCCACCCCAGACAGGTTTCATCTGTTCCAAATAGGGATTACTCGTGATAGCTGATATAGCGACATGAAAGTCCCGCGAAAGCGCAATTTGCACGTTAATGGCCATTCCCAAAAGTCCAAGAACAAATGGCGCGATCAAAAATGAGAGCTTTAAAAAAGGCGACCAGTTTTCGAAGTCAATCATCAGTCACCTCATAAAGCACTTCTCCCAAAAACTCTCCAAATGCTCCAAAGCTCAAAGAACCTGCAGCAGAGCCAGCGCCTACCACAACAATTCCGCACACCGGGAGACCTAGCCCTGCAGTACCAGCCGCGAAAACAGCGCACAGCGCAGGTACTGCCGCCCCCGCTCCCAAGGCCCCTACCATGCCGCCTCCCAAACCACCAGAGAAGCTGCCTGTTTCAGTAAAACGGATCTTCCTACAGGCTTCAGCTTCACCAGCACGACACACCTCATCAACTTTCAAATAAGACGAAACCCCACCTAACCCGATAGCGGCGTTCCCCCCGTGCTTGAGATACTTGCCAATCTTCGCCACCTTATCCAGATGCGTCGCATACCCCGGTATCTGCCCCGGCCCTCCCGCTTTCGACCAGTGATGCACAAGGCTTTTGGTTGAGATATTCAAACTCTTCTTCAGTTTCTCGTAGCTCCCGAGATTGAGCTTTTTGTTGAGAAACGCCGCTTTCAACTGCCCGTCCAGTTGCTGCAGCAGCTGCCGCCGCTCAGCGAAGAAACCCGGGCTGTTCAGATGGCCATGGCGCAAGAATTCACGTTGATGCAATTGCTCAATCTTGGTCAATGTCCCGCTGACTTGCTTCAGCCCTCGGTCGAGCATGTCCTTGCCCACTCCCATGGATTGGCTGGCGTCGCCGAGCAATCCCGCTATCTCGGCCTGGTGCTGCATCATGAAATCCGACTCGGCAAAATCCAGCGCCACCAACGCACGCCGCGCGTGCTCTGCAGCTGCCATCAACTGGGCTTCTTCGCGGGTGCAGGCATTGCCATTGTCCGGATCACCGATAACGAAAATCTCCCCGGCCTTGAACCCTTGCTCGAAGGTGGGGTTAAGTCGCTGCAAACGCGAGATCGGCAGGGTGCTGTCGTGCGCCTGCAACTGCAGCAGCACCTGCGGGAACGACATGTGCCGGGGCACCACATAGAACCCCGGTTCCAACGAACCGGGCATGGATGTCATAGCAGATTGCGCAAAGTGCTCAGTGTGAGCCTCAGACACTTGTACGACTGGCCTGCCCTGCCTCGATGGCGGTGGCTGATTCAACGGTGCAACCACCCGGTTGCTGCCAGGCGAACAGGCACAGACGACCAGCGCGCCATCCATTGCCACCCGCCTGCCGGAAGAGATGAAGAACTCTACCCCTTCGGCGACCATCCCCTCCTGCCCACAAAGCGGACACTCCGTAGTGGGGTCACCTTCCCTGAGCACCTCGCGCCCTTCGGACGTGTACCCGGTACCGGTGGCGATGCAAACGGCCCCGGTGGTCGTGCTGTCACCATCGACCGCCTGGCCTCTGCCATCCAGATTGACCCGCATCGGCAATACTCCCTGTGCATTTATCAGGTTTGAAACCTAACAGCTGCCCAGAGGCCTTTAGTGCCTGAAGTGGAAAATTAGACGTTTCCTACAAAGTTAGTGAACTTATCTTTCAGCAAGTACCTGAAGAATTTTCCGCATCATAATTATTGAAACTTCCTACAGTAATAGTTGGCTTTCCCGACTTTATGGTGTGGCCACACTTGGCCAGCATGTACACTCCCCCTGAAGGAGTGCCCCATGCAAAAACTTCCGATACCTGACCTCCCCCAATTCCGCGTGAGTCGTAAGCTGATCGCCACAGTTGCAATACCGGTAATCACAGGAGGCGCTTTCGCTGTGCTGTTCAACGCCGTGTTGTTCTACAACGAAGCGGGCCAGATGACCCACGTGCGCACAATCTTCGGCGAGGAAAAAGTGGTCGAGGAAGTGGGCTACGCCACCAAGTGGTTCGGCCGCAGTACCGCCTGGCGGCGCACCATCGGGGTTCAGTCGGCCCTGCAGGTGGACAGCCAGGACGACAGGCGCAGCGGGCAGCCCGCGGTGACCATCCAGAACCTGCCCATCGTGTTTCTGGGCAACGTCGACGCCAAGGCCGAATTCAGTACCCAGTTCCGCCTGCCTTCGGGCGATGCCTTCCTGAAGATCGCCCAGGAGTACCGCTCGCCGGACAACTTCCTGCAACGCGCCTTGTTGCCGGCGATCAAGGAAACCTTGCAGGCCACGGCATCGCTGATGAGCGCAGACGATTACTACGCCGGTAATCGCAGCCACTTTGGCGCAGAGTTCGAAAATCAGCTGCGCAACGGTCTGTACCTGACCAGTCGCAAGGAAATCCGCGTACAGCGCGACAACTACCCGGCACAGACGGCGATCCTGCAGTCCGGCACCGAGCAAGGCAGTTTCGGCGACAACAGCGCAACCCGCTTCGTCATCGAAAAAAAGCTCGACAAGGACGGCCAGGAATTACGCAAGCAGCAGCAATTTCGCCTGTTCGGCGTCGAGGTGGTCGATGCACGGGTGACCCATATCGACCCGAACCCCCAATACCAGCAGCGCATGGTGCGGGTGCAACAGGCGCTGGCGGAACTGGCAGTGGCGCGGCAGAACCGGCTCAAGGAAGAGGAAGAAAAGGAGCTGGTGTCCGCCCGCGGCGCCAAGGATGTCGAGGCCAAGCGCCAGGAAAGCCTGCGCCAGCAGATCGAGCGCACCACTCAGGCCGAAACAGAGAAACAGCTCACCCTGATCAACGCCGAGCGGGAAAAACGCCGCGCCGAGATCGACAAGCAGACCGCCGAGTTGCTGCGCGACAAGGCCCGGGTCACTGCCGAAGCCACTCGGATCACGGCCGATGCCGAGGCCCATGCCCGTGAGGCTTCCCTGAAGGCGGACGGGGCCTTGCAGAACAAGCTGGACGCACTGGTGCAGATCAATCGCGTCTGGGCCGAAGCTGCGGCACGGGCGCCCGTGCCCAGCGTGATGATGGGGGGGGCAGACACTGGCGTGGGGCGCCAAGATGAGATGAGCAAGCTGATGAGTGTACTGGCCACCAAGGCGGCCAAGGATCTGATGGTAGACCTCAAGACGCAGTGATCCTGCTTCAGCCTCTTCGCGGCGTCTCGGCGCGAAGAGGCCGGTACCGGCTTGCCTCATCTTCCGCCGCGCAGCATCTCCACCGGCACATACTTGCCGATCTCGTACTTGCCGATCGCCGCCCGGTGCACCTCATCCGGCCCATCGGCCAAGCGCAGGGTGCGCTGCATGGCGTACATGTAGGCCAGCGGGAAATCGCCGCTCACCCCTGCCCCGCCGTGCATCTGGATCGCCCGGTCGATCACCTTCAATGCCACGTTCGGCGCCACCACCTTGATCTGCGCGATCTCGCTGCGCGCGACCTTGTTGCCGACGGTGTCCATCATGTACGCCGCCTTCAGTGTGAGCAGGCGCGCCATGTCGATCTCCATGCGCGAATCGGCGATCTTGTCGACGTTGCCGCCCAGACGCGCCAATGGCCGGCCGAAGGCCGTGCGTTCGACCGAGCGCTTGCACATCAGCTCCAGCGCCCGCTCGGCCATGCCGATCGAACGCATGCAATGGTGAATGCGGCCTGGGCCAAGGCGGCCTTGGGCGATCTCGAAACCACGCCCTTCACCAAGGACCACATTCTCATAAGGCACCCGCACGTTCTCGAACAGCACTTCGGCATGGCCATGGGGCGCATCGTCATAACCGAACACCGGCAATGGGCGAACGATCTTCACCCCCGGCGCATCGGTCGGCACCAGCACCATCGAATGCTGCTGATGGCGCGGACCGTCGGGATTCGACAGGCCCATGAAGATCATCACCTTGCAGCGTGGGTCGCAGGCTCCGGACGTCCACCATTTGCGGCCGTTGATCACCCATTCGTCACCATCACGCACGGCCGTGGCAGCCATGTTGGTGGCATCCGAAGAGGCCACGTCCGGTTCGGTCATCGCGAATGCCGAGCGGATCTGGCCGCGCAGCAGCGGTTCCAGCCATTGGCGCTTCTGCGCCTCGCTGCCATAGCGCACCAGCACTTCCATGTTGCCGGTGTCCGGTGCCGAGCAGTTGAACGGCTCCGGGCCCAGCAGCGAACGGCCCATGATTTCGGCCAACGGCGCGTACTCCAGGTTGCTCAGGCCGGCGCCGTACTCGGATTCCGGAAGGAACAGGTTCCACAAACCCTCGGCCCGGGCCTTGGCCTTGAGCTCTTCCATGATCGCGGTGGGTTGCCAGCGGTCGCCCTCGGCGACCTGGCGCTCGAACACCGGTTCGGCGGGATAGACATAAGCATCCATGAAGGCGCTGACGCGCTCTCGCAGTGCCTGGACCTTGGGCGAATAGGCGAAATCCATCGGGGTTACCTTCACGGTTCAAAGTACATGGGCAGAGCCTAGAGCAGCCAGCCTCGATCTACCTAGTCTATTTTCCGCGTGTATAAACATTCATAACCGATATATGATCGGCCAATAATTCCAACAAAGAGCGGCGCCATGAACCTCAGCAAGGTCGACCTCAACCTGTTCATCGTCTTCGACGCGATCTACACCGAAGCCAACCTGACCCGAGCCGGGCAGATCGTCGGCATCACCCAGCCGGCGGTGTCCAATGCCCTGTCACGGCTGCGCGAAACCTTCAACGATCCGCTGTTCGTACGTACCGCCCAAGGCATGGTGCCCACGCCCATGGCCCAGAACATCATCGGCCCGGTGCGCAATGCCCTGGCGCTGCTGCGCACCTCTGTGCAGGAAAGCCGCATCTTCAACCCGCAGCAGGCCAACAAGACCTTCCGCATCAGCATGACCGACCTCACCGAGGCGGTGATCCTGCCGCCGCTGTTCCAGCGCCTGCGCCGCCTGGCGCCGGCAGTGCTGATCGAGAGCTTCCTGTGCAAACGCCGCGAAACCACCAAGGAACTGGCCGCCGGGCGCCTGGACTTCGCCGTCGATGCTCCGCTCAACACCGACCCGCAGGTGCGCCATGTCAAGCTGATGCAGGATCGCTATGTCTGCGCGCTGCGCCAGGGCCACCCGCTGGCGGATGCCAAGCTGACCCTCGACAACTACCTGGGCATGACCCACATCCATATCTCCAGCCGCCGCAACGGCCTGGGCTATGTCGACCTGGCACTGGGCAAGATGGGCGTGCAACGCAAAGTCGCGCTGCGCTCCCAGCATTACCTGATGGCCTCGCAGGTGTTGCAGCAGACCGACATGGCCATGACCGTACCCGAGCGCTTCGCCCGCCGTCACCAGCTGCGCTTCCAGCCGCTGCCAGTGGAGGTGCCAGCGCTGGAGACTCACCTGTACTGGCATGAGAGCACTGACCAGGACCCGGCCAACCGCTGGATGCGCGAGCAAATCATCGAATTATGCGAGCGCGTGGTGGCCGAAGAAGAACGTGCGCTGGAGCCTGCCTGATGCGTTCATGGCACTGTGGGCTCCCCGGGCCCACAGAGAGAAAAACCATTTCCAACTGATCTATAAATAGAGAAAAATATCCCCCATTAGCCGGCTAATTGCAGCATAAAAAGCAAAATCATTTTCTACCCAGCGCTTAGGCTTGATGCAACGATTGCCGACACCACGGCATCATTGCACGGACCCGCCCCATGCCCAGCGCCCCGCTCTATTTCGACTACGCCGCCACCACTCCGGTCGATGACCGGGTCATCGAAACCATGCTCACCTGCCTCGGTCGCCAGGTTAACTTCGGCAATCCAGCGTCCAGCGGTCATGCCTACGGCCAAGCTGCACGCGAAGTGGTCGAACAGGCCCGCCGGCAAGTGGCCGAGCGGGTCGGTGCCTGCGCCGACGACATCGTCTGGACATCGGGCGCCACCGAGTCCAACAACCTGGCACTCAAGGGCATCGCCCAGGGCATGGCCAAGCCGGGCCACCTGATCACCAGCCAGCTGGAGCACAAGGCCGTGCTCGACACGGTGAAGGAACTGGAACGCCAGGGCTGGGCCATCACCCGCCTGGCGCCGGACGCCAGCGGCCTGATCCAGCCCTACGCCGTGCAGGCAGCGCTACGTGAAGACACTCGCCTGGTGTCGCTGATGGCCGTCAACAATGAACTGGGCACCGTCACCGATTTCGCTGCCATCGGCGAACGGGTTCGCGCCCATGGCGCCCTGCTGCATGTGGATGCGGCCCAGGCGATCGGCAAGCTGGCCATCGATCTGCAGGCGATGGCGGTGGACCTGATGTCGTTCTCGGCGCACAAGGTGTATGGGCCTAAAGGTATCGGCGCATTGTATGTCGGGCCTCGTGCCCGTGAGCTGATGTGCGCGCAGATCCACGGTGGCGGGCATGAGCAAGGGCTGCGCTCAGGTACCTTGCCGACGCACCAGATCGTCGGCATGGGCAGTGCCTTCGCCCTGGCCGGTGAGCCGGGCGACAGCGAGCACCAGCGTATCGAGCACATGGCCAAGCGTCTGCGTGAAGGGTTGCTGGCATTGCCGGGGGTCAGCCTCAATGGCTGTGCCCTGCAGCGGGTACCTCACACCCTGAACCTGTGCATCGAAGCCAACGGTTTCAACAGCATGGCCTTGGCCAGTGAACTGGCGCTGTCGACCACCTCGGCCTGCAACTCGGCGAGCAACGCCGCTTCGCTTGTGCTGTTGGCGCTGGGGCTGGATGAAGCGCGGGCACGCAAGAGCGTGCGCGTGAGTATTGGGCGGTTTACCAGCGAAGCCGAAGTGGACACGGCGATTGCGGTGTTCGAGCGGGCCTTGACTGCGGCTTCGGCTGCGCTTTGGTAACGCGCGCTCAGCCCTTGTTAACGTTGAG
Source organism: Pseudomonas sp. SMN11 (assembly GCF_052041945.1). NCBI lineage: Bacteria > Pseudomonadati > Pseudomonadota > Gammaproteobacteria > Pseudomonadales > Pseudomonadaceae > Pseudomonas > Pseudomonas sp. SMN11. The sequence continues at coordinate 7,067 of NZ_JBKGGW010000003.1, forward strand.
CGCCACGGCTGCCCGGATCAGGCTGATGAACGCCTGATCGTCGATATCATCCCCTTCGAACACGTCGATGGCGCGGCGCGTATTGCCATCGAGACTGGCATTGAACAGGCCTGTCGGGTCGGCCAGATGCGCGCCTTTGGCGAACGTCAGCTTGAGCTTGTCCTTGTAGCTCTCACCGGTGCACAGGATGCCGGCGTGGGACCACACCGGGACGCCACGCCATTTCACTTCCTCCAGCACTTCGTGATCGGCCTGGTGGATCAGGGCTCGCAGGCGTGCAAGGGCCGGGCCGCGCCAGTCGTCCAGATTGGCGATGCGGGCGTCGATCTGTTCGCTGGGGGTTGAATCAGGCATGGCAAGATCCTGGAGACGGTGTGGGCCACTCAGTATCGTTCATGCTTGAGGTTTGTGTTGGCAGTGCTGGCCTCTTCGCGGGTAAACCCGCTCCCACAAGTTCTCCACTGCCTTCAAGATCGGTGAAATCCCTGTGGGAGCGGGTTTACCCGCGAAGAGGCCGGCACTGCCAGCAACGCACTTACAGGAAGGTGAATACCGTCGAAGCTGGCAGACGTGACTTGCTCAGCCCGGCATTGAAGTCCGCCTCGCTGCGATAGCCCAGGCTCAAGACCACTACACTGGTAAAGCCCTGCTCACGCAGCCCCAATTCAGCATCCAGCACCTTGCTGTCGAACCCTTCGATCGGCGTGGCATCCAGGCCATGGGCCGCGGCACCGAGCAGCGCGGTACCCAAGGCCAGATAGGTCTGTTTCTCCATCCAGTGCTGCAGGTCTTTCTGATCGAAACGGTGCAGGTCCACATAGCCGCGACGGCTCTGGTTCTGCCCTGCCCGCGCCTGCTCGTCGCGGAAGCGGCCATCGGCCTGTTCCTGGTCAAGCACCGCATTCAGGTGCGCTTCGGTCATCTCGGTGCGGGTGCAGAATACGATCACATGCGAAGCATCGAGGATCTTCGGCGAGTTGTAGGCAAAACGGCCGTCGGTGGCCTTGGCCAGGCGGGCCTTGCCTTCGACGCTGTCGGCGACAACGAAACGCCAAGGCTGTGAGTTGACCGAGGACGGGCTGTGGCGCAGCTGTTCGAGCAGCGCATCGACCGTAGCCTGGGGAATCTTGCGGGTGGCATCGTAGGCCTTGGTGGTGTAACGGCGCTTGGCCAGGGAGACGGTATCCATGCTGCAACTCCAATCAACGAAACGGGATCTGTCGCGCATCTTATCTTTCCTGCAAACCGGAAAAAGCGGCAGAATGCAGCAACACTTTCACCCTTGGAGTGAAAATGCTCCGTTTCACCGACCTCGAACTGTTCGTGCGCAGCAGCGCCCTAGGCAGTTTCACCGCTGCCGCCCATGAAGCCGACCTGCTGCCGGGGCAAGTGGCCGCGGCGATCAAGCGCCTGGAGCGCGACCTCGACGTGCGCCTGTTCGCCCGCACCACCCGCAGCCTGCGCCTGACCGCCGAGGGCGAGCTGTACCTGCCCACCGCCCAGCGTGTGCTGGACACTTTGCGCCAGGGCCAGGAACAGCTTCACGCCAGCCACAGCACGTTGCGCGGGGTGTTGCAGGTGTCCGCACCTTCCGACATTGGCCGCAACCTTTTGCTGCCGTGGATCAGCGCCTTTCGCCGCGAGCACCCGGCATTGAGCCTGCGCTTCTTCCTCTCCGATCAGATGGCCGACTTCAGCCGTGACCCGGTAGACATCGCCATCCGCTATGGCCTCAACCAGGACGCCAACTACATCGCCCTGCCGCTGGCCCCCTGGAACCGCCGCGTGGTGGTGGCCTCGCCCGGCTACCTGGCCCGCCACGGCCGCCCCCGCACACCTGATGACCTGCAGCAGCACGACTGCCTGCTGTACCTGCAGCACAACCGCGTGTACGACAAGTGGCAGCTTGGCAACCGCACCGTGCAGGTACGCGGGCCGCTGGTCAGTGACGATGCCGACGTGGTGCGGCGCTGGGCGCTGGAGGGCGAAGGCATCGTCTACAAGTCATGGCTGGACGTCAGCGCCAACATCGCCGCCGGTGAACTGGAAATCCTGCTGCCGGAGCATCAGGGCGAAGCCACGCCTGTGACGCTGGTGTGCCCGCACCGCAAGCAGTTGTCGCCCGCTGTGACGCAACTGCACCTGTGGCTACGCGAGCGTTTTGCCGCGCTGCAGCCTGCACAATTGTTCTAAACCGGCTGACGCATCTGGAGTATGGTGAACTGCCCTACCCGTCAGCAGCGCAGCGCCATGAGCAACTGGATCGACCTCAAGCAAGACGCCGACACCGGCATCGAGTCGGTCCGCGCGCATTTTGTCGGCCACGCCTACGACCCGCACTGGCACGACAGCTTCCTGGTCGGCTTCACCGAGCAGGGTGTGCAGCAGTTCAACTGCCGTCGGGTGCGTCACCAGAGCACCGCAGGCCAGGTTTTCCTGCTCGAACCTGGCGACCTGCACGACGGCCACGCGCCGACGGCCGAAGGCTTCACCTATTCGACCCTGTACCTGGAACCGAACTGGCTGGAGACCGAGCTGCGGGCGCTGTTCGAACAGGCACCCGGCGACAGCCTGCCGCGCTTCGCCGACACCTTGTGCCACGACGAACGCCTGGCCCACGCCACCGCCCTGGCGTTCCAGGCGGTGCATGGCCAGGAGCTGCGCATCGTCCGCCAGACGGCCATGGACACATTGCTGACCACCCTGACCAGCCACCTGCACTGGCGCAAGCGCCTCGACCCCGACCCGCGCCTGCCACTGACGGCACAGCGGGCGCGTGACTTTCTGGATGCCCACTTCGACCAGGACATCGGCCTGGAGCAGATTGCCCAAGCCTGCGGGGTCGACCGTTTCCGCCTGACCCGGGCCTTCAAGGCCGCCTTCGGCCTGGCGCCCCATGCTTATCTGATCCAGCTGCGGCTGGCCCGCGCACGTCGCCTGCTCGCGCTCGGCCAGACCCCGGCCGAGGTTGCCATGGCCCTGGGTTTTGCCGACCAGAGTCACCTGGGGCGCTGGTTCCGGCGTGCTTATCAGCTGACCCCGGCCGACTACCGTCGCCGCTGCTCAAACCTTCCAGACTGACAGCCTGCCAATGGCGACCATGGGGCCCTGAACATTCGGAGCCGTTCCCATGTCGCAATCTTTGTTGCCCTTCATTCTCTTCGCCCTGGTCTCAAGCATCAGCCCGGGGCCGACCAACCTACTGATCCTCGCCCATGGCGCCCGGCAAGGTCTACGCGCGAGCCTGGCGCCGGTGCTGGCAGCCTGCGGTGCAGCGGCGGCAATCGTGTGGCTGGTCGGCCTGGGACTGGGTGAAGCGCTGGTGCGCCATCCATTGGCCCAGCAGGCGATGAGCTGGGCCGGGGTGCTGTGGTTGAGCTGGCTGGCCTGGCGCATGCTGCGAAGTGCCGGCGAGCCGCTGGATAGCGCAGGCGGCAAGCCGTTTGGCGTGGTCAGCGCGGCGTCGTTGCAGGTGGTCAACCCGAAGGTGTGGATGATGGCGGTGGCCGTCATTGGCGTGTTTGCCGCACCGACGCTGCCGGTGTGGCAGCTGGCATTGGTGTTTCTGCTGATTGCCGTGCCGTGCATGGCGGTGTGGGCAGTGTTGGGGGCAGGCAGTGCGCGCTGGTTTCAGGCGCCGGGGCGGTTGCTGTGGTTCAACCGGGGTTTGGCCGGATTGCTGGTGATATCGGCCTGGGCTGCGGTATTGAGCTGAATCTCGAAGTTTCCTGTACGGCCTCTTCGCGGGTTTACCCGCGATGAGGCCGGTACAGGTATTCAGTGGCTCAGTGCCTCACGGAACCGCCGGGTACTGGCCAATGCCAGGATCAGCCCGACTACCGCCACGCTACCGCCAACCATGCCGATGTCCGCCACACCCATCTGGCTGCTGACAATACTGCCCAGCAATGCCCCGCCACCAATGCCGATGTTGTAGATGCCGGAGAACAGCGCCATGGCCACGTCGGTGGCATCGGAAGCCAGCTTCAAGGTCTTGGACTGCAGCGACAGGCTGAAACTGAGGATCGCCACGCCCCAGAACATGCTCAAGGCCGCAAACACATAGAAGTTGCCCGACAACGGCAGCAGCAACAGCAGGCAAGCCGCCAGCACGCCGATCGAGCCCGCCAGGAAGCCATGGGGGAAGCGCTCGCTGTAACGGCTGAACAGCAGCGAGCCGAACACGCCGGCGCCACCGAACAACAGCAGCAACAGCGTGGTGCGCTCGCCGCCGATCTGCGCCACGTGCAGGGCGAATGGCTCGATGTAGCTGTAGGCGGTGAATTGCGCGGTGATCACCAGGGTCACCAGCAGGTAGGTAATCACCAGTGCCGGGCGCTTGAACAGGATCGGCAGGCTACGCAGCGAGCCGGAGTTCTGGCTCGGCAGCAACGGCAGCGACTTCATCAGGCACAGCATGGTCACCAGCGCTACCCCGGCAATGCTGAGGAAGGTGATGCGCCAGCCCAGTGCTTCGCCTACCACGCGGCCCAACGGTATGCCCAGTACCATCGCCAGGGTCGTGCCGGTCGCCAGCAACCCCAGTGCCTTGGCCTGCTGCCCCGGCGGTGCCACGCGCACGGCCAGCGACGCGGTGATGGCCCAGAACACGGCGTGGGCCAGGGCGATACCGATGCGGCTGACCAGCAGCATGGCAAAGCTCTGCGACAACCACGACAGCAGGTGGCTGAGGATGAACACCAGGAACACGAACAGCAGCAACCGCCGACGCTCGATGTTGCGGGTGAGCAACATCATCGGCAGCGATGCCAGCGCCACCACCCAGGCATAGATGGTCAGCATCAGGCCGACCTGCGCGGTGGTCATGTCGAAGCTGCTGCCGATGTCACTGAGCAGCGCCACCGGGACGAACTCGGTGGTGTTGAAGATGAAGGCCGCCAGGGCCAGGGCGATCACGCTCAGCCAGCTGCCGCCACCTGCGGTCGGCGGCAGGTCGGTGGGGATGGGTCCGTTCATGGGCAGGAATCTGTTCTCCGCAGGCAAGGCGAAAGGACGCGCGTCAGGGGCCAAGTATCGGCCGCGCTGAGGCACGGGTTTGTTATTGGAAGGATTGCCCGCATGGTACGCGTCACGCCTGGCCCTCACAACCACGAAGGGCCAGGCTATCGTCAGGTTCAGCCCTGCAGGGTCGCCATGTCGATCACGAAGCGGTACTTCACATCACCCGCGATCATGCGCTCATAGGCCTGGTTGATATTGCGGATGTCGAGCATCTCGATGTCGCAACGGATGTCATGGGCGGCACAGAAGTCCAGCACTTCCTGGGTTTCGGCGATGCCGCCAATCAGCGAACCGGCCAGCACCCGACGCTTCATCACCAGGTTGGCGGCATGCACGGCCGGGTCGATCGGCTCGATCAGGCCAACCAGGATGTGTACACCGTCGAACTTCAGGGTCTCCAGGTACGGGTTGAGGTCGTGCTGCACCGGGATGGTATCGAGCAGGAAGTCGAAACGGCCGGCGGCGGCACGCATCTGCTCGGCATCGGTGGACACGATCACGTGGTCGGCGCCCTGACGGCGGGCTTCCTCGGCTTTGGCCTGGGAGCGGGTGAACAGGGTCACTTCGGCGCCCAGGGCCTTGGCCAGCTTGATGCCCATGTGGCCCAAGCCTCCCATGCCGAGGATGCCGATCTTGTGACCCGGGCCGACGCCATGGTGCTTGAGCGGCGAGTAGGTGGTGATGCCCGCGCAGAGGATCGGCGCCGCGCTGGGCAGGTCCATGCCGGCCGGGATGCGCACCACGAAGTGCTCGTTGACCACGATGCTGCTGGAGTAACCACCCATGGTGTTGCTGCCATCGACCCGGTCTGGGGTGGCGTAGGTCATGGTCGGGCCTTCCAGGCAGTATTGCTCCAGGTCCTTGGCACACGCGTCGCAATGGCGGCAAGAGTCGACCATGCAACCGACGCCGACCAGGTCGCCAACCTTGTGCGAGGTGACCTGGTCACCCACGGCGGTGACTCGGCCGATGATCTCGTGACCGGGCATCAGCGGGTAGACGGCAATGCCCCACTCGTTGCGCGCCTGGTGGATGTCGGAGTGGCACACGCCACAGTAGAGGATCTCGATGGCGACATCGTCCGGGCGCGGCGCGCGGCGCTCGAAGGTCATGGGGGCCAAGGGGCTGGTCGGGGTTTGGGCGGCGTAACCGATGGCGGTGTACATGCGGGACCTCAGGGGAAGTGAAACGATTCAGGGCGCGCATTCTGCTCGCCATCGTCCTCCCGGCCCACGGCTGATTCTCCGGCATCCATGCCTGATTCTCCGAACCTGCCAGCGGCCATCTGGCGCTGGCCAGCCAATCTGCGATCATGGAACTGTCTGATTCTCTGCCCTGGTTCATCATGCAACTGACCCGCCACGTCGACGCCAACGCCCCGCTGTGTTCGCTGATCCGCACCCTGGCCACCCGCCCGGGTTTCGTGCCCACGCACCTGCCCCAGGTGCAGGTACTGAGCTGGGACCACTACGTGGCCAGCAGCCCGCAGATCTACGAGCCGAGCCTGATGATCCTGGCCCAGGGCAGCAAACTGGCGCGCCTGGGCCCACGCACCCTGGAGTACGGGGCCGGCCATTACCTGGTGCAGGCGTTGTCGGTGCCATTCATGTGCGAAACCTTTGCCACCGCCGACGAGCCCCTTCTGGGCGTGGCGGTGGACATCGACCGCGGTGTGCTGGGCGAACTGGTGCAGAGCATGGGCCTGGCGCCCGACCCGGCTGTACAGGCGCAGACGCCACAGTTGATGACCTCGGCGGCACTCGATGCACCGATGCGTGAGTCCGTGGAACGTCTGCTGCGCTGCCTGCAGGACCCAGTCGACGCCAAGGTGCTGGGCCCGGCGCGCATTCGCGAGGTGTTGTATACCGCCCTGCGCGGCCCCCAGGCCGGGGTGCTGCGGGCGCTGGTGGAGCAACAGGGCCACTTCGCCCGCATCGGCGCGGCGCTCATGCACTTGCGCGAGCACTACACAGAGCCGCTGAGTGTCGAGGTGCTGGCCGCCTGCGCCAACATGAGCGTGTCGACCTTCCACGAACACTTCAAACGCTGCACCGACATGGCGCCGATGCAGTACCTCAAGCGCCTGCGCCTGCTCAAGGCGCAGCAGATGCTGATCGGTGAAGGGCTGGGGGTAGCCCAGGCGGCGCATCGGGTGGGCTACCAGAGCACCTCGCAGTTCAGCCGCGAGTACAAGCGCCAGTTTGCCCGCAGCCCGGGGGATGAACTGCCCTACCAGAGCCTGCCGGTCTGACGTGCAAACCCGCTCCCGCAGAGATCGCGTCAGCTCCTGGAAACGAGCCGTACTATTGCGCCAACGACCACTGCGCCAGCGGCCAGTAACGGCCCTTGCGCGATTCGTACAAGGTGAAATGCCTGGCGCTAAGATGGAACTCGGGCGCCGCAGCCGCCTCCGGGGTTTGGCCGCGAAAATCCCGTGAGAGGGTCAGGTGTGGGCGGTAGTCACGGGCCTGCTCTTCGAACCCCATCGGCAGCAACGCCTGCTGCAGGCCATAGACCAGCTGACGCAAGGCGGCGGGCGCTTCATGCGGCTCGAGCACCAGCACATTGGCACGCTGCCAGGTTTTCAGCTGGTCCAGCAGCAGGCGCAACGGCGCGCCGGGCCGCGCCAGGTTGTCTACCGCCGCGCAGATGGCCGGCACCTGCGCCGCATCCACATCCCCCAGAAACAGCAAGGTCAGGTGGAAATTTTCGCTCGGTACCGGCTTGCCGCTGCGCAGCTCCAGGCCGCGCCGCCACTGGCTGATCGCACGGCGCTGGGCGTCGCTGACAGGCAAGGCGAAGAATAACCTTTTGAACGGGGTGCCACTCGGGCGGATGTCCTGAATCATGTGAACTCCATCACGTGAAACGTTTTTGCACGCTATAGGGCATTACACCAATGTCGCCCCGCATTAACGTAACAATAAGTACAAACTGCCCCCATGATTGTTTATGCTGGCGAGCTTATGCCATGGCGCATGGCCATTTTTCGACAAGTAACCGTCCATGAAAATTGCACTCGTACTGATCTTCGTCCTCTCGATCGCCTATGTTCACCTGCGCGGTCGGGTACGCCACAAGCTGACCCGCCAGCTGGGCGACCACTCCAGCTTTCTGGCCCCGGTCAACAGCTTCCTGTACCTGTTTTCCAAGCACCCCGCCAAGCCCTACCTGCCGGTCGAGGCGTTCCCAGAGCTGAAGCCGCTCATGGAGCACTGGCAGGAGATTCGTGCCGAAGGCCAGCAGCTGCTGCACGTGGGCGAGATCAAGAAGTCCGACAATTATGACGACGTCGGTTTCAATTCGTTCTTCAAGACCGGCTGGAAGCGCTTCTACCTGAAGTGGTACGGCGAAAGCCACCCGTCGGCCATGACCCTGTGCCCACGTACCACCGAGCTGCTGCAAGGCATCGGCACGGTCAAGGCGGCGATGTTCGCCACCCTGCCACCGGGTGCCAAACTGGTCCGCCACCGTGACCCGTATGCCGGTTCGTACCGCTTCCACCTCGGCCTGGACACGCCGAACGATGACGGTTGCTACATCGACGTGGACGGCGAGAAGTATTCCTGGCGCGATGGCGAGGGCGTGGTCTTCGACGAGACCTACATCCACTACGCCGCCAACACCACCGAGCACAACCGCATCATCCTGTTCTGCGACATCGAACGCCCGCTGAAGTACCGCTGGGCCACCGCGTTCAACCGCTGGTTCAGCCGCAACGTCATGGCCGCCGCCGCCGCGCCGAACGACGCCGGCGACAAGACCGGCGGCATCAACCGCCTGTTCACCCGCATCTACAAGATCCGCGAGCGTGGCAAGGCGCTGAAGAAACGCAACCGCATGCGCTACTACCTGGAAAAGTGGCTGGTGGTCGCCGCTCTGGTGCTGGTGTTCGTCTACATCTGACCGGCACGTTGGCAATTGCAGAAACGGCCTTGTTTGGCCGTTTCAAAGCCGGCCAGCACTAAAGTACAAGTCTGACTTCCCGCGCTTCGACTAGCATCAAAGCTCCACTCGCAACCTTACCAAGGTGAAGACGATGAGCATGATGGACTGGGACGCCTACCGTAAGCAGTTGATGGCCGGCATCGGCGATCTCAAGCAACTGTCCCCCGACACCGTGGCCGGCTACATGACCGCCAGCGGCGCGGGTGCCAAGACCAACCACCTGGACGCCAAGACCCGCGAGCTGATCTCCCTGGCCGTGGCTGTCACCACCCGCTGCGACGGCTGCATCGCTGTACACTCACAGCAAGCCGTCAAGCATGGCGCCACCCGTGAGGAGATCGCCGAGGCACTGGGTGTGGCCGTGGCGATGAATGCCGGGGCCGCGCTGGTCTACTCGGCCCGTGCCATGGATGCGGTGGGCAAGGCCAACGGCTGAAGCCCGACGGCGTCGCCGCCCTTGCGCGACGGCGCCGCGCCACCCAGACTTGGCGGCCTAGCCACTGCAGGAACCGCCATGATCCACATCCGCCCCATGACGCCCGACGACTTCGAGCGTTTCTGGCCGACCTTCCAGGCCATCGTCCAGGCCCGCGAAACCTACGCCTTCGACCCCGAACTGGACGTCGAGCAGGCACGCCAGCTGTGGTTGCAACTGCCGCTGCACACCCTGGTGGCCGAAGCCGATGGCGAACTGCTCGGCTCCTACTACCTCAAGGCCAACGCCGCCGGCCCTGGCGCCCATGTCGGCAACTGCGGCTACATGGTCTGCGACGCCGCCCGTGGCCGTGGTGTGGCCCGGCTGATGTGCGAGCACTCGCAGAAGCTGGCGCGCCAGGAAGGCTTTCTGGCGTTGAAGTTCAATTCGGTCGTGGCGAGCAACGAAGTGGCGGTGGCGCTATGGACCAAGCTCGGCTTCGAGACCGTTGGCCGCCTGCCCAAAGCCTATCGCCATGCTCGCCTGGGGTTGGTCGACTGCCTGGTGATGTACAAGTGGCTGGCCGATGAGCCGGTGGTGGAGAAGCCGCCCCTGCTGATCGGGCGCAAGAACATCGAAGCACGGGTGTCGCGCCGCCGCGGGCGTTAGCCAGTGAGGCCCCTTTCGCGGCGGTTCGACGCGAAGAGGCCGGTGCAGTCAACAGGTCAACCTCAGAACGCCAGCCCCACCTTGAAGCCGAACTCGTCACGCTTGAGCTTGGTGTTGTCGGCCACCGGGGAATCCTCGTCCAGCTTGTACTCGGTGCGGGTGTAGTAAACGCCCGCCTGCACCGGCATTCCGCCCTGCTGGTTCATCAGCAGCGTGACCTCGGCATAGGGATTGGTGCGGTCCTTCATGTCCACGCTGTCGCTACCAAAGTCATCGACCTTCAAGCGTGCGCGACCGTCGATGGTATGGCGCGCGCCCACTTCCACGCGCAACGTCGATGCGTCGAACTGATGGTTGTAGCCCAACGCCGCCTTGGCGAACGGTGACTTGTAGGTGAGCCGGGTATCGAGGTCGTTGATCTCTGGCTCGAACCGGGTCCAGCTGTAGCCACCGCCAACGATCACGTCGACGAAGTTGCGCGCATCCAGTGCCGCACGCCAGCCAAGGTCGAGGTCGGCCTGGGCCTCCTTGAGCTTGTTGTCGTTCTTCTTGCCGTACGTGGCTTCAGCACCGATCTGGTAGATGAACCCGGACTCGGCGGTCAGCTTGTTGCCGAACGTGGCAAAGACCCCGCCCTGGCCCATGTGCTCCTTGTCGGAGTCACTGCCGCCTTCGAACTTGAATTTATCGTACGCACCGAGCAGGCCGACGCTGAACAATGGGTCGGTATTGGGCGCTGCGGTGGCCACAAACGAGCTACCAAGCAGAGCGAGCAAGCAGGAGTGACGCAGCAGGTTGCGAGCGAACATCGGTACAGTCTCCATGACAGTAAGACGAGTGATTGACGAACGGTTCGAGGCAGGGGGGGGTTGGAAAAGTTCGAAGAAATGTCAGAAAAAACGCACAAGCCTGTGATTAATCGAGACTTATTGGAGCGCAGATTTGACGTACCCACGCTTCGATGGTCAGATGCGCGCCAGTTTCAGGTGTCCTGCGCCGCCGTGCGCAGGGTGAAACGGGAAGCCGGTGCGTCGTGATTCACGACAAGTCCGGCGCTGCCCCCGCAACGGTAAGCGAGCGATGCCTTCGACACACCACTGTGCGCCAGCATGGGAAGGTGAAGGCCTCACGCCCCTCGCAAGCCCGGAGACCGGCCTGAAGCCTCACTTGGCAACCCGCGGTGGGCGGGCGCAGGCCGGTATCCGCGTGCGCCCCTGCATGCGTGGTGTGCCTTTGCGTGTTTTCCACCGGGATCCATTCATTCCTGCAGCAGTGGAACGACATGTCCCGATTCATCAAGCTTCACCCCCTGGCGGCCTGCCTGGCCGTCACGCTGCCAGCCCTGGCCGAAGAACCCGTGCTGAACCTCCCCTCCACGGCCATCACCGATAGCCGTGACCCGCAACACGTCGACCTGGCCACGCCGACCGAGGCCGGTTCACGGCTGAACCTCACTGCCCTGGAAACCCCGGCCAGCACCAGCAGCATCACTGCCGAACAGATCGAGCAGCGCAACAACCTCACCGTGCAGGACGCCGTGACCCGCTCGCCCGGCATCACCTTCATCGGCAACCCGGGCGATGGCGGCACTGGCCTGTCGGCGCGCGGCTTCACTGGCCATGGCTCGGTGATGACCCTGTTCGACGGCGCGCGCCTGTACACCGGGGCCGGCACCCAGACCTTCCCGGTCGACCCGTGGATGGTCGAGCAGATCGACGTCATTCGCGGCCCGGCTTCGGTGCTGTATGGCGAAGGCGCGACCGGCGCGGTGATCAACGTGATCCCGAAAAAGCCGTTCGCTGGCGACATCCACAACCGCTTGCGCCTGGGCTACGGTTCCTGGGACCGCCAGCAACTGGGCCTGGACAGCGGCGGCAGCCTCAGCGAACGTCTGAGCTATCGCCTGACCCTTAACCAGCAGGCTGGCAACGGCTGGGTCGACCGCACCGACTCGCGCAGCCTGGCACTCAGTGCCGCGCTGCGCTTCGATGCCAGCGACGACCTGAGTTTCACCCTCGCCCACGAGCGCGGCGACGCCCAGCCCGCCAACTACTACGGCAAGCCGCTGATCGACGGCCATTACCGCAGCAGCCTGCGCAAGAAGAACTACAACGTTCAGAACGACGAGCAGCGCTACCACGACGAGTGGACCCGCTTCACCACCGACTGGACGATCAACGACCAGCTCAGCGCCAGCAACCAGCTGTACTACATCAAGAGCCGCCGCCACTGGCGCAATGCCGAGAACTACAGCTGGGACGCCGATCGCGCGCTGCTGGAGCGCCAGAGCTACCTGGAGATCAAGCACAATCAGGAGCAGATCGGCGACCGTCAGACCTTCAGCTTCGACCACAGCCTGTTCGGCCTGGCCAGCAAGACGCTGGTCGGTGTCGAGTACAACAAGGTGCGTTTCAACGTCGACAGCAACCGGCCGTACAACGACGTGGGCGGCGACTACATCGACCCTTGGCAGCCGACCCCGGGCTGGTTCCACAGCGACTCGCCAACCCGCCCGCAGACGCTGTCCACCACCCACACCTTCGCCCTGTTCGCCGAGAACCGCCTGCAGCTCACCGAGCGCCTGTCGCTGGTGACCGGCGTGCGCCGCGACCAGAACCACATCGACCGCGACAACCTGGTCGACGGCAGCCGCAGCGACCGCGGCCTGGAGGGCGGCAACTGGCGCGCCGGGCTGGTGTTCGCAGTCAACGACAATCTGTCGCTCTACGGCCAGTACTCCACCAGCGAGGACGGCGTGGACAACCTGGTCAGCCTCAGCCCGTCGCAGATGCACTACGACCTGACCGAAGCGAAGCAGACCGAGCTGGGCCTCAAGCAGCGCTTCTGGGAGGGCCGTGGGGAGTGGACGCTGGCGGCGTTCCATATCGTCAAGAAGAAGCTGCTGGTGGATGACCCGATCACCCACGAGGCGCAGCAGGCCGGGCAACAAACCTCCGATGGCCTGGAGGCGTCGCTGGAACTGGCCCTGGGGCAGCAGTGGCAGGTGTCGGCCAATGCCGCGCTGGCGCGGGCGAAATACGATGATTTCGACGAGATGGTCGATGGCGTGGCCCAGGATCGAGCCGGCAACCGCCCGGCCAATGTGCCGCGGCGCACGGCCAACCTATGGCTGAGCAAGGGCTTCGGCCAGCAGGTGGAGGCCGGGATTGGCGCGCGGTATGTGGATGAGCGTTACGCCGACACGGCCAATAGCCAGAGTGCGCCGGGGTATACCGTGATCGATGCCAACATTGGCTGGCAGGTGCTGCCGGATGTGCGCCTGGGGTTGCAGGTGAACAACCTGTTCGACCGGGAATATGTGGCGTCGATGTTCAGTGGCGAGCAGTGGTTGATGGGCGCGCCGCGGTCGTACTTCGCTACCGTGGATTACACCTTCTGACTTGAACCGCCTGTCCCGGCCTCTTCGCGGGCAAGCCCGCTCCCACAGGATTTCTACTCACTTGAAAAGGGTGGTGGACCTGTGGGAGCGGGTTTACCCGCGAAAAGGCCAGCACAGGCAACACAAAAATCTCTAGGAGAAGCGAATTAAATAGTTATAAGATAACGTTTCATTTGACATTCATTCCTGCCTGCGACTTCTTTCCATGACCAGCGCCTCAGCCCTCCCAACCCAGCTCACCCAGCGCCTGCAGAGCATCGATGCCCTGCGTGGCCTGGTGATCCTGTTCATGCTGCTCGACCACGTGCGTGAAACTTTCTTCCTGCACCGCCAGGTCAGCGACCCGATGACCATCGACACCACCGACCCATCGCTGTTCGCCAGCCGCACCCTGGCCCACCTGTGCGCCCCAGTGTTCGTCCTGCTCACCGGCCTGTCGGCCTGGCTGTATGGCGAGAAATACCAGGGCCGCAGCGATGTGTCGGCGTTCCTGTTCAAGCGCGGGCTGTTCCTGGTGGTGCTGGAGTTCACCCTGGTCAACTTCGCCTGGACCTTCCAGCTGCCGCCGAGCGTGGTCTACATGCAGGTGATCTGGGCCATCGGCGTCAGCATGATCGCCCTGTCGCTGCTGGTGTGGCTGCCGCGTCCTGCCCTGCTCGCCCTGGGCGCGCTGATCATCGCCGGGCACAACCTGCTCGATGGCCTGCACTTCGGCGTGGAATCGGCCCTGCATGTGCCGTGGGCGATCTTGCACGACCGTGGCTGGCTGGAGGTCTCGGAGAACCTGCGCCTGCGCACCTCCTACCCGGTGCTGCCGTGGATCGGCGTGATCGCCTTGGGCTACGGCCTCGGCCCGTGGTTCGCCCGTGGCAGCGACGCCGGCGAGCGCCAGCACCGCCTGCTGATGGCCGGCATCATCGCCCTGCTCGGCTTCATGGTGCTGCGCATCTACAACGGCTACGGCGAGGCGCCGTGGAGCGGCTACCCGACCGTCACCCAGACCCTGATGAGCTTCTTCAACATCACCAAGTACCCACCCTCGCTGCTGTTCCTGGCCCTGACCCTGGGTTGCGGCCTGCTGTTGTTGCGCGCCTTCGAGCGCGCCGGACTGGCCCGCTGGATCAGCGCCCTGGCGGTGTTCGGCGCAGCGCCGATGTTCTTCTACCTGCTGCACCTGTACGTGCTCAAGCTGCTGTACCTGGCCTGCGTGGCGCTGCTGGGCCTCAACCACGGCGACTACTTCGGTTTCGACGGCATCGGCGCGGTGTGGCTGGCCGCGCTGCTATTGGCGGCGGCGCTGTACGTTCCAGTGCGCTGGTTTGCCCGACTCAAGGCGCGCCGGCGCGACATCAGCTGGCTGAAGTACTTCTGATTATGCGTTTCACCCGGCGGCCGGATGGTCTACCATGCCGGCCGCCGGTTTCCACCACGGAATTAATAGGGAATCCCAGGCCCGCCCAACCAGGCGTGCCGATCGGAACTGCCCCCGCAACTGTAGGTGCCGAGCCTGCTCCATTGATGCCACTGGATCATGATCCGGGAAGGCTGGAGCCGGGCGAGGACGCACCAGTCAGGAGACCTGCCGGCAAATATTCACCAACCGGCGGGGTGTCCGGGATGGCCATCCGTGTTGCCCCTGTGCGTGCAGGGGCTCGGCGATGCCTGTCCGTGCGTTCCTCACCAGAACTGTCCGACAGGAGATCGCCCAGCATGCTGCCCCGTATCACCGCCCTGCTCGCCGGCCTGAGCCTCACCGGCCTGGCTCAGGCCGCCGCCACCCACTACCCGCTGACGCTCGACAACTGCGGCGCGCCGCAGACCTTCACCCAGGCGCCCGAGCGCGCGGTCACCATCGGCCAGGCCGGCACCGAAGTGCTCTACGCCCTGGGCCTGGGCGACAAGCTGGCCGGCACGTCGTTGTGGTTCAACAACGTACTCCCGGAATACAAGGCACTGAACGACAAGGTGCCGCGCCTGGCCGACAACGAACCCAGCTTTGAGGCCGTGCTCGGCAAGCGCCCGCAACTGGTGGCGGTGCAGTTCGAGTGGATGGTCGGCGCCCAGGGCGCGGTCGCTACCCGTGAACAGTTCAGCGAGCTGAACATTCCAACCTACCTGCTGCCCTCGGACTGCGAAGGCAAGGACAACCTGGTCGGCGCCGACGGCACCCGCCTGCAGGCGTTCCAGGTCCAGAGCATCTACAAGAGTGTCAGCCAGCTGGCCGAGATCTTCGACGTGCAGGACCGTGGCGCGGCGCTGAACAGCGACCTCAAGGCACGCCTGGATAGCGCGAAGCAGCAGCTGGCAGGCAAGGACCTGTCGCAGACTTCGGCACTGTTCTGGTTCTCCAGCGCCGACCTCGACATCGACCCCTACGTCGCCGGCCGCCAGGGCGTGGCCGACTTCATGCTGCGCACCCTGGGCGTGCGCAACGTGGTCGAATCGACCGAGGAATGGCCGACCGTGGGCTGGGAAACCCTGGCCAAGGCCAACCCGACCTGGCTGATCATCGCGCGCATGGACCGCCGCCGCTTCCCTGCAGACGACTACCAGAAGAAGCTCGAATTCCTGCGCAGCGACCCGGTCACGAAGAACATGGACGCGGTAAAGAACAACCGCATCATCATCCTCGACGCCGACGCCATGCAGGCCGGCATCCGCCTGTTCCGTGGTTTGCAAACCTTGTCTACGGCCTTTGCCAGCGGTAAAGCGGCGCAGTGATGAAAGCCCTGCCCTTCAGTGCCCTGGCCGTTCTGGCCCTGCTCGCAGCCGTGCTGGCCGGCACCGCCATCGGCGAGACCAACCTGTCACCAAACGTGGTCTGCCAGGTGCTGGCCAACCACCTGTGGCAGGCCGGTTACCCGGTCGACCCGATCGATGCCGGCATCGTCTGGAACTACCGCCTGACCCGCTCACTGGTCGCCGCGGCTTGCGGTGCAGGGCTGGCGACCTGCGGGGTGATCCTGCAGGCGCTGCTGCGTAACCCATTGGCCGAGCCCTACCTGCTCGGGCTGTCCGCCGGCGCTTCGACCGGTGCTGTGCTGGTCGGCCTGGTGGGCCTGGGCAGTGTCGCCCTGAGCATGTCCGGCGGCGCCTTCATCGGTGCCCTCGCGGCCTTTGCCCTGGTACTGGTGCTGGCCCGTGCGGCCGGGCCGAGCCGCAACAACGCCCAGGTGATCCTCGCCGGCATCGCCGGCTCGCAGCTGTTCACGGCCCTCACCGCCTTCCTCATCACCAAGTCGGCCACCGCCGAGCAGGCGCGCGGCATCCTGTTCTGGTTGCTGGGGAACCTCAGCGGCGTGCGCTGGCCGTCAGTGTGGATGGCGTTGCCGGTGGCGCTGTTCGGGCTGGCGATGTGCCTGTGGCACCGCCGGGCGCTGGATGCCTTCACCTTCGGCGCCGACTCGGCGGCCTCGCTGGGCATCGCCGTGCGCCGCACGCAGTTGCTGCTGATCAGTTGCGCGGCACTGGTAACGGCCGTGATGGTGTCGATCGTCGGTGCCATCGGTTTCGTCGGCCTGGTCATCCCCCACGCCCTGCGCCTGCTGCTCGGCCCCGGCCATGGCCGCCTGCTGCCGGCCAGCGCCCTGGGCGGCGCGCTATTCCTGATTGCCGCCGATGTGCTTTCGCGCACGCTGATAACTGGCCAGGTGATTCCGGTCGGCGTGGTCACCGCCCTGATCGGCGCGCCGGTGTTCGCGCTGATTCTGGTCAGCCGCCGGGGGCGCCCATGACCGTCATGAATGCCGTGCACGTCGCGCCACTCGCCTGCCGGGGGCTGGGCCTGCAACTGTCGGGCAACACCGTGCTGTGCAACATCGACCTCAACGTGGTGGCCGGTGAAACCCTGGGCATCGTCGGCCCCAACGGCTCGGGCAAGTCGTCCCTGCTCAAGTTGCTGGCCGGGCTGCGCACGCCGGGCACCGGCAGTGTGCAGTTGCTCGGCGAACCCCTGGCGCGCCTGCCGCGACGGCGGGTCGCCCAGGCGCTGGCGCTGGTCGAACAGCAGGCCGACACCCTCGATGCAATCAGCGTGTTCGATGCCGTCGCCCTGGGGCGCACGCCCTGGCTGTCGGCGCTGGCACCGTTTTCCCGGGAGGACCGTGCCATCGTCGAGCAGGCCCTGGCCGACCTCGACGCCACGCACCTGCGTGAACGCGTCTGGAGCTCGCTGTCCGGCGGCGAGCGCCAGCGCGTGCACATCGCCCGCGCCCTGGCCCAGCGCCCGCAGGTGCTGCTGCTCGACGAGCCAACCAACCACCTCGATATCCAGCACCAGCTGAGCCTGCTGCAACAGGTGCAGGCACTGCCGGTGACCACCTTGGTGGCCCTACACGACCTCAACCAGGCGCTGACCTGCGACCGCGTGGCGGTGCTCGACAAAGGCCACCTCGTGGCCCTCGGCAAGCCGCTGGAGGTGCTCACCCCGGAGCGCCTGCTGAGCACCTTCGGTGTGCACGCCCACTACCTCACCGACCCTTTCGACGGCGCGCGCATCCTGCGTTTTCGCGCCCCTTGAATGACAGGAAGTTGCCGCATGTTGTTGCGCCCCGCCGCTGTACTCGCCTTGCCTCTGGCAATCCTCGCCCCGTTCGCCCAGGCAGATTCGGCGCAGTCGCAAAGCAGCGGCTTTATCGAAGACAGCAACTGGAACATCCTCAACCGCATTGTCTACGACCAGCGTGACTACAAACACGGCGGACGCAACAGCGGCGCACGCAATGCCTACAAGCCACGCAACGAACGCAACGGCCTGGCAGAGGAATGGGCCTACGGCCTGATGGGCACGTTCCAGTCCGGTTTCACTCAGGGCTTGATCGGCGTCGGTGTCGATGCCCACGCCTATCAGGGCGTGCAGCTCGACAGCGGCGGCGGCCGTGCGGGCAAGGCGCGCCTGCTGAGCGTGGACAACGACGGCCATCCGAAGAACGCATACAGCCGAGGCGGCGCGGCGCTGAAGCTGCGGGTGTCCAATACCGTGCTGTCCTGGGGCGAACAGCGGGTGAAGACACCTGTGTTCAGCTCCTCGGACAGCCGCCTGTTGCCCGAAACGGCCACGGGCTTGTTCCTGACCAGCAGCGAGATCGACACCCTCAAGCTGGTCGCCGGCCACTTCAACGAAAGCACCGATCGCAACGCGTCCAGCCACGACCAGGGCTTTGTGGTTAACTACTCCGACGGCCGCCAGGGCAACAGCTTTGACCTCGCCGGCCTGGTGTGGAACCCCGGCGCCGCCTTCAGCGCCAGCCTGTACACGTCGCGTTACGAAGACACCTGGAACCAGCACTACCTCGGCAACACCCTCACCCACGCCCTGGATGACCGCCGCAGCCTGAGCCTGGACCTCAACCTGTACCGCACCACCGACACCGGCAAGGCGCTGTCCGGGCGCATCGACAACACCACTTGGAGCCTGGTCTCGCGCTACAGCCAAGGCCCGCACAGCGTCAGCCTCGGCTGGCAGCAGGTGGATGGCAACACGCCCTTCGACTACGTCACCCGTGGGGCGATCTACATCGCCAACGCCGTGCAGATGTCCGACTTCAACGCACCGAACGAAAAATCATGGCAGGCGCGCTATGACCTGGACATGGGCGGTTATGGCATTCCGGGGCTGAACCTGACCGCCCTGTATGTACGCGGCTTCGATATCGACGGTACCCACGTCGACCCCAGCGGCGGCTATGCGTACCTGGGTTATGGCAAGGGTGGCAAGCATTGGGAACGGGACCTCGAAGCACGCTACGTGGTGCAGAGCGGCAAGGCCAAAGGCACCACGTTCTCGCTGCGGCACAACGTGCACCGGGGCAACACGGCGCAGGCGGAGCTCGATGGCGACCAGATCCGCCTGGCGGTGGAATGGCCGTTGTCAGGCGGTTTCTGATAGCCCCCAGACCTGCTTCTCCAGTTCGGTGAGCGTCGCCACGACGGCGGCGAACACCTCGTTGAACTCGGAGCTGACATTCTGGTGCGCGCGATAGTTGCTCAGCAGGTAGCGCTTCACGGTCTTGGGCCAGCTGCCATCCTTGTGCGCCGCGATGATGATGCCCTTGGCATCCTGGTAATTGGCTGACGGCCTGACCTTGGTCAGCAGTTTCTCGAAATCGACATAGGTCCAGTCGTCCCTGCGGTTCTCGAACGCGTCGAGCAGGTCGAGTTTGTACAGTGCGAGATGTGCCATGGGCATCCTTCCTCTTTCATCGTGAAGGAGACGACGGTATGCAAATCGCACGGCAATTGAAATGAACGTGGTGGTGACGGTCAGCCGCATGAAGTAGGAATGGTCCTACGTGGCGAGCCAGTGCTCCATGTGCGTCGTGCGCCACAGCGGGTCGTCTTCCACGTCCGTCAACGCAAAGCCTTGCCGCTCCCAGAAATGTATTGCACCGGGCAAAAACGGGTGGGTATGCAGGTAGAGACATTCGACAGCAGCGGCGCGGGCGTGCTCGCGCAAAGCCGCGAACAATGCCGCCGCCAGGCCATGACGGCGGTACTGGGGCAGCACGAACAGGCGCACCACCTCGACCACGCGCTTGCCGTGGTAGTCGAACTGGGCGAAGCGATGGTCGTAGGGCAGATAGCCGATGCCTGCGATCAGCCGACCTTGATCGCGGGCTTCGAGGAAATGGCCTTGGCCTTCCAGGTACGTCTCGGCGAAACGGGCAAGGTCCTTGGGCAACGGCGAATCAGCTAGCATCGGGAATAGCCCACGGCGGGCGTTGTCGATGAAGGTCACGACTTCGCTGATGCACTCGTGAGTGGGCGGTTGGATGATCCAGTGGGTCATGAGCAAGGAAACGTGGTCTGAATGAGGGGCTTTCTACCTCAGGGACTGATGGCTGGCAACCCGACACCGCTATAATCTCCCCTCTGCAAAACGCGCCCAAGGCCACCCCATGCCCTGCATCCAGAAGTTGCTGTTGCCCTTGCTGTTCATTACCGCCCTCGCCGCGTGCGACCAGAAGCCCACCCGCGAAGAGCAGATCCTGGCCAACCTGCCGCTGCAGGAAGCCTACGACCACAACATCGAGCGTATGGCCGCGCTGCTCACCCGCACTCACCCGCAGCTGGATGCAGCCACGATCAGCCAGGTCCTGCGCAAGCACCTCACCGTCGAGGACCAGCGCCAGGACCTGTTCAAGCTCTACAGCGAGAAGAACTTCAGCGACGCCGAGTTCGCCACCATCGTCGCCGCCACACAGGATCCGGCCAAGGCCAAGGCGCTGGAACAGACCGAGGAAGGCAAGCGCCTGAGCGACAAGCTTACCGGGCTGATGCGCGAGACGGCGCGGGATGAGAAGGTGCAGGCGCTGGCCGAGCAGCGGATGCAGCAGGTGGAGGATGAACTGGAAGAGCTGGAGAAGCCGGGCTCCTGATTTGTCCCGCGAAGAGGCCGGCACAGGCTGAACTGATCGTTCACTCGGCTGACGTGTCCAATGATCATTCAAGACCTGGAGACCAACCATGCCCCGCCTGGGCTTCGCCTGCATGTACCGCCACCCTCACCGCAGCCTGTCGGTGAAAGAGCTTGAGGCCATCGAACGCGCCTTCAACCCGCGCACCACCACGCTGCGCTGGCTGTCCAGTGCCAGCCAGGAAGCGGCCCGGCTCAAGCTACTGGAACTGGTACAGCACAACCTCGACGCGCAATTGCGCCTGCTGGCCTACGTCAGTGAACTGCCGCCGCTACTGCGCATGGTGCGCCTGAGCAGCGACCTGCTGCCGCTCTACAGCCACCCCGGCGTAGGGCCAATTTATCGCGACACCGAGTTCCAGGCCCTGATGGCCGAACGCTTCGCGGCTATCGGCAAGCTGGCCCGCGACCTGGATATCCGCCTGTCATTCCACCCCGGCCAGTACTGCGTGCTCGGCTCGGACCGCCCCGAGGTGGTGGAGAACAGCCTGGCCGAATTCGAATACCACGCCGACATGATCCGCATGATGGGCTTCGGTCAGCGCTTTCAGGACTTCAAGTGCAATGTGCATATCGCCGGGCGTCTCGGCGCAGCCGGGGTACGCCAGGTGTGGCCAAGGTTGTCGCAGGAGGCGCGCAACGTGATCACCTTCGAGAACGACGAGAAGACCTACGGCGTAGACGACTGCCTGGCACTGGCCGACCTTGCGCCGGTGGTGCTCGACATTCACCACTGCTGGATCCATGAGGGCGACTACATCGACCCGCACGACCCGCGCGTGGCCCGGATCATCGACAGCTGGCGCGGGGTGCGGCCAACCATGCACTACTCGCAGCCGCCGGAGAGCTTGCAGGCACTGGGCTTCGACGCTGATAGCAAGCTGACCATCCCGGCGTTGCTGGAGAAGGTGAACAAGCGTGACTTGTATCAGCACAGCGCGCAGATGTGGAACGACTGGACCAACCGCTACGCCCTGCAATTCAGCGATCGCTTCGACATCATGTTCGAGGCCAAGGACAAGAACCTGGCGACCCTGGATTTCTACCGCCGATACGTCGAGCGGCCATGACCGCAAAAACACCGCAACAGACCGCTTGCGCTTCGAAAGAGATGAACTTAACTATTGTTTCAAGAGTTGTCATAAATCTGTCGTGTTTCAGTCATAGGATTGACCCCAACCTGACATTTTCTCTCTTCATGGATGAACGTCTCATGCGTCGTGTGGTTTTCAATCAGAAAGGTGGCGTAGGCAAATCGAGTATCGCCTGCAACCTCGCCGCGGCCAGCGCCGCCGAAGGCTATCGTACGTTACTGGTCGACCTCGATCCCCAGGCCAACGCCACCTACTACCTCACCGGGCTGACTGACGACGACATCCCCGCCGGCATCGCCGACTTCTTCCGCCAGACCCTGTCGCCGGTCACCGCCTCCGGCAAGAAGCACCGCGTGGCGATCACCGAAACCCGCTACGACAACCTGCACCTGGTGACGGCCAGCCCCGACCTCAGCGATCTGCAGAGCAAGCTGGAGAGCAAGTACAAGATCAACAAGCTGCGCAAGCTGCTGGTGGAGCTGGGCGAGGACTACGAGCGCATCTACATCGACACCCCGCCGGCGCTGAACTTCTACACCTTCAGCGCCCTGGTGGCCGCCGAGCGCCTGCTGATCCCGTTCGACTGCGACAGCTTCTCGCGCCAGGCGCTGCTCAGCGTCATGGCCGAAGTCGAGGAACTGCGCCAGGACCACAACCCGGCGCTGCAGGTGGAAGGCGTGGTGGTCAACCAGTTCGCCGGGCGCACCGCGTTGCACCAGACCTTGGTCGAGCAGTTGCGCGACCAAGGCATGCCGGTGCTGCCGGTGTACCTCAGCAGTTCGATCAAGATGCGCGAATCGCACCAGGTTTCGGTGCCGCTGGTGCACATGGCGCCCCGCCACAAGCTGGCGCAGGAGTTCGTCGAGCTGCTGGACGTGCTCGAACGCGCCGCCTGAACTGCGACAACACGCCACAGCCAGGCACTATTCTGCCGTTCGTCCGGGTGATAGATTCGCCGCCATGAAAATCACCCGGCACACTCGCACGCTGACTGCCTGGACGCTCTATGCCAGCGTCCTGTTCAGCCTGTTGCTGTGTGGCCTGCACCATGGCCAGATGGGCGGCCTGCGCCTGGCCGGCCTGGAAGGCGGTTTCTGCTCGATCAACAGCGAGCACGGCGTGGCCATCGACCTCGACGGCGCCGGTGGCGACCAGCACATGGCCCAGCTCGACTGCCCGGTGTGCTCCTCGTTCGGCCTCGCCGTGCCGCTCGCAAGCAGCGGCTGGTCGTTCAGCCCTGCACACGCCACTGCCACCTCGCCCATCGTCGTGCGCAGCTGGGCGCAACCGCCGCCCCGTTACCAACGCCCTGCCCTCACTCCCCGCGCTCCCCCTGCCATCTTCCCCGCAGCCGTTACTCACATCGCCTGACTTCAGCCGGGCGCGCCTGCCTGCGCGCTCGCCGTCAGCCATGACCTTTGCGTGGAAGACATAACAACATGCTCCGCAATACCTCCCTGGTGCTCCTCATGGGCACCTGCACCTTTGCCTGGGCGGACAATGCCGCCGTCGAACTCAACGCCACCACCATCGACGGTGAGCGCGATGCGCCCTCCGGCGTGCAACTGGACGTGCCGATCAGCACCGGCTCGCGCCTGGGCCTCAGCGCACGGGAAACCCCTGCATCGATCAGCGTATCGGACCGCCGCATCATCGAAGAACGCGGCGCCAAGGACAGCCAGGATGTAATCAACGCCATGACCGGCGTGAACGCATCGGCCAACCCCGGCTATGGCGGCTTCGTCAGCTACCGCGGCTTCACCCAGAACCAGGTGACCCAGCTCTACAACGGCATCAACCTCGGTTACAGCAGCGCCACCCGGCCGGTGGACGCCTGGGTGCTGGACCGCGTCGAGCTGCTTGGCGGGCCGTCGTCCTTCCTGCATGGCGCAGGTGCCGTGGGCGGCTCGATCAACTACATCACCAAGACCGCCAGCCGCGACCAGCAGATCATCGATGGCCGCGTGCGCTATGGCAGCTACGACGACTCGGAAGTGGCCTTCGGGATCAACCAGGCCCTGGCCAGCAACCCGGCCGATGCCCACCATTTCATGCGTCTGGACTTCAGCCATACCGGCAGCAATGGCTACATCGACCGTAACCAGCGCAAGACCGACAGCCTGGCGTTTTCCCTGCTCAGTGATGTGACGCCCGACCTGACCCACACCCTGGCGCTGGAGTACCAGGAGGATCGCGAAGACAGCCCCTACTGGGGCGCGCCGATCCTGCCGGGGCGCAGCACCATGAAGATCGACAACAGCCGCCGCTTCGAGAACTACAACGTCGCCGACGGCCGCTACGAGCAGCGGGTGCGCTGGCTGCGCTCGATGCTCGATTACCAGGTCAACGACAGCACCAGCGTGCACAACACCCTGTACCACTACAGCGCGCAGCGCGACTACCGCAACGTCGAGCGCTACAGCTACACCGGCGACGGCGATGTGCAGCGTGGCAGCCCTTACCTGCAGCGCCACGAACAGAGCGTGCTGGGCGACCGCATCGAACTGCGCCACGACAACCAGCTGTTCGGCCTGGCCAGCCAGTGGTCGCTGGGCCTGGACTATTCGCACATGCGCCAGACCGTGTACCCGACCTCCGGGAGCTGGACCGATGTGGTCGACCCGGACCGCTTCGACCCGGGCAGTTTCTACGACATCCCCGGGGTGAACGCCGGGCTGACCAAGCAGCGCCGGCATGTCACCAGCAACCGCGCCGTGTTCGCCGAGAACCGCCTGCAACTGACCGAGCGCCTGGCCTTGCTCACGGCCCTGCGTTACGACTATCTGGACATGGAGGTGACCAACTACGGCGCGGTCACGCCGACTTCGCCAGCGTTCTTCGAGCGGCGCTGGGAACCGCTGTCCGGTCGCGTCGGCCTGACCTACGAACTGACGCCAGCGGCCAGCCTTTACGCCCAGTACAGCACCGCCGCCGACCTGCCAGCCGGTTCGCTGGCGGCGGCCACCTACGCCAACGTCGGCACCTTCGACCTGTCCAAGGGCGAGCAATGGGAAGTGGGCAGCAAGTTCGACTTCCTCGAAGGGCGAGGCGCGGCAACCGTGGCCTTGTACCAGATCGTGCGCAAGGACTTTGCCGTGCGCGATTCGAGCAACCCCAACCTGACTGTCCAGGCCGGGCAGCAGACTTCACGTGGTATCGAGTTGTCCGGGCGGCTGCAGGTCACGCCCAAGCTGCTGGCCGAGGGCAACTACGCCTATGTCGATGCGCAATACGATGAGTTCAATGAAGCGGTCAACGGCGTGTCGGTATCGCGCAAGGGCAATGCCCCGGTCAACGTACCGGCCAATGTCGCCAACCTGTGGCTGACCTACAGCTTCACCTCGGCCTGGGCGGCGGGGGTGGATGCGCGCTATGTCGGCTCGGTGTACGCCGACAACGCCAACACCCTCAAGGCGCCGGCTTATACCTTGTTCGGCACCTTTGCCCGCTACCGGCTGGATGAACACACCACGATCACCGGGCGGGTGCGCAACCTGACCGATGAGGTGTATGCCAAGCAGGCCTACGGGCTGCAGTACTACATGGGGGCACCGCGCACGTTCGAAGTGGCGCTGGACTTGCGCTTCTGACGCTCAAGTCTGTGCCGGTTATCGAACCGGCACAGACTTTAAGAAATCTCCTACCCGCCAACCTCTCAATTCCTATCTCGCCATCAGTGATAATGTGCACCCCACCCGCGCCGGGACATGAAGCAC
The DNA here is from genome assembly GCF_052041945.1 of Pseudomonas sp. SMN11. Taxonomy (NCBI): domain Bacteria; kingdom Pseudomonadati; phylum Pseudomonadota; class Gammaproteobacteria; order Pseudomonadales; family Pseudomonadaceae; genus Pseudomonas; species Pseudomonas sp. SMN11. The sequence continues at coordinate 32,745 of NZ_JBKGGW010000003.1, forward strand.
CGGCTCAGGCAATTCAAGGACGTTCCCGTGTTGAAAGCTCCCGTACTGAAATCGCTGTCTCCCTCTCTTATCGCTGCTGCATTGCTCCTGTTGCCTGGCTGCCAGAGCCGAGTCACTGCCGAAGTGGATCCACAGGCCCAGCAAACCTTCATAAGCGACATGCAGCAAGCCCTGAAACTCGGCATCGCCACGGCAGACACCGACGAGCAGGTCGGCGTGGTCATGCTGACTGTCATCCTCGACCGGCATTCCAGCCCTACCAGTTGCAAGGCCAGCAAGGCCCCGATCAAGTACGAAATGCAACTGCCTGCCGACGTGAAGCGCTCGGACTACAAGGCTCTGGCCAGCATGGTCGAGGCGCAGTGCTGGAAGACCATCTACCCTGTGGCACCAGAGGGGATGCGCGAAGTGGACGGTACCCTGGAGGTACGCGCGCCGATGTTCGTGCTGCTGCCCGCCGCCGCACAGGCATCCGGTACGCCGCGGCGCCAGGTCATCGCGCAACGCGAGTACTTCTGGCAGCACCTGCTGCGCGACCAGCCGGTGAACAGCATCGGCAGGGTCTCGGTGTTTTACCAGGCCAATGCACAAGGCAAGGTCGAAGATTGCCTGGTGCAAATCTACCCGCACCCGCTGCGGCCGAACGATTTTCGCCTCGACGGCAAGCTGCAGGCCCAGCTCAACAGCCGCTGCCTGGCCATGGACCTGAGCCGTTTGCCAGGCTTTTCGCCAGACATGCACGGCGTGGCCAAGGGCTACAGCGAGCTGGAATACGCGCCGTGGCGGGTCGGCCGGCAATAACCGCCTGCGGTCGAAACAGATATCCCGATGTCGCCCTGAACGAAGCGCCCCACCACGCTCCTCGGTCTACTGGCCCTGATAACAACGATGGCGCGCCTGAGCGCGCCACATTCATCCAGGCTGCCTATGGAAACCGGAGAGCTTCCGTATGTCTGCATCGCATGAGGTATCCCCTGGCACCCTGCGCAGGGTCATCGCCGCCTCGGCCATTGGCAACTTCGTCGAATGGTTCGACTTCGCCGTCTATGGCTTTCTCGCCACGCTGATCGCCAGCCAGTTCTTCGCCAGCGAAGATGCCAGCGTCGCCCTGCTCAAGACCTTCGCCGTGTTTGCCGTGGCCTTCGCCTTGCGCCCGCTCGGCGGCATCGTGTTCGGCGCACTCGGCGATCGCCTGGGGCGCAAGCGCATCCTGTCGCTGACCATTCTGCTGATGGCCGGCTCCACCACCTTGATCGGCCTGCTGCCGACCTATGCCAGCATCGGCCTTGCGGCACCGGCGTTGCTGACCTTGGCGCGCTGCCTGCAGGGTTTTTCTGCCGGGGGTGAATACGCCGGAGCCTGCGCCTACCTGATGGAGCATGCGCCACAAAACAAACGTGCGTTCTATGGCAGCTTCGTGCCGGTGTCGACCTTCTCCGCCTTTGCCTGTGCGGCGGTGATCGCCTATAGCCTGGAGGCCAGCCTGTCGACCGAGGCCATGACCGCCTGGGGCTGGCGCATCCCGTTCCTGGTGGCCGCGCCGCTGGGGCTGGTGGGCTTGTACCTGCGCTGGCGCATGGAGGAAACCCCGGCATTTCGCAAGGCCGTCGCCCAGGGCAAGGAACATGAACATTCGCCGCTCAAGGAGACCTTGCGACACCACGGCCGGGCGATTCGCAACCTGGGCATGTTCATCTCGCTGACGGCATTGTCGTTCTACATGTTCACAACCTACTTCGCCACCTACCTGCAACTGGTCGGCAATCTGACCCGGGCCCAGTCGCTGCTGGTAACCACCGTGGCGTTGCTGTTCGCGGCCGTTGGCTGCCCGCTGGCAGGGGCCTTTTCGGACCGGGTCGGGCGGCGCAAGACCATTGGTTTTACCTGCCTGTGGGTGATGGTTTGCGTGTTCCCCGCTTACTGGCTGGCCAGCTCCGGGTCGATGTCGGGGGCGTTGCTGGGGGTGATACTGCTGGCGGTGGGAGCGCTGTGCAGTGGCGTGGTCACGGCGGCGTTGCTGTCGGAGAGCTTCCCGACCCGGACCCGCTACACCGCTTCGGCGATTACCTACAACGTGGCCTACACCTTGTTTGGCGGTACCGCGCCGCTGGTGGCGACCTGGCTGATCGGGCAGACCGGCAGCAGCCTTGCCCCGGCGTTCTACCTGGTGGTGATTGCGCTGGTGGCCTTGGTGGGCGGGTTGGCGTTGCCGGAGACATCGCGGATATCGTTGCATGATGAAGCTGGGGTTGATGTGAGCCCGGCAGCCCGCGCTTCGAGCTGAGGCCCCTGGGGCTGCTATGCAGCCCTTTCGCGACACAAGGCCGCTCCTACAAGAGACCGCGTTTCCTGTGGGAGCGGCCTTGTGTCGCTAAAGGGCCGCAAAGCGGCCCCGGGGATCTCAATCCTCTTCACGCCTGTATGCCCATTGATACAAGGCCGGCAACACCAGCAAGGTCAGCGCCGTCGACGACAAAATCCCGCCAATCACCACCGTCGCCAGCGGCCGCTGCACCTCGGCCCCGGTCCCTGTAGCCAGGGCCATCGGAATGAACCCCAACGACGCCACCAACGCGGTCATCAGCACCGGCCGCAAGCGCGTCAGCGCCCCCTCCTCGACCGCCGCACGCAAACCACGCCCCTCTTCACGCAGGCTACGTATGAAGGCAATCATCACCAGGCCATTGAGCACCGCTACACCCGACAAGGCAATGAAGCCCACCCCTGCGGAAATCGACAGCGGAATATCCCGCAGCCACAGCGCCAGCACCCCGCCGGTCAAGGCAAACGGAATCCCGGTGAACACCAGCAGGCCGTCCTTGAGGTTGTTGAACATCATCAGCAGCAACGCCATCACCAGCAACAACGCCACCGGCACCACCACCCGCAGGCGCTCGGCCGCCGACTGCAACTGCTCGAACTGGCCGCCCCAGCGGGTCCAGTAACCCGCCGGGATCTGCACCTGCTCGCGCAAGGCCAGCTCGGCCTGCTCGACGAACGACCCCAGATCACGCCCACGCACGTTGGCACTGACCACCACCACGCGCTTGCCATCCTCGCGGCTGACCTGGTTCGGCCCCAGCTGCAGGTTCAACGTGGCCACCTGCGACAGCGGGATGAAGCCGATCTGTGCCACGCCGGCTGCAGCGCTGGCGGGTACCGGAATCAGCAGGCTGCCCAGGCCATCGACATCGGTGCGCAGGGTTTCGGGCAGGCGCACCACCATGTCGAAGCGACGATCGCCCTCATACAACGTGCCCGCCGTGCGCCCGCCAACGGCAATGGCAATGGCGTCCTGCACGTCCCCCACATTCAAGCCATGGCGCGCGGCCTTGTCGCGGTCAATGTCGATGGTCAGCACCGGCAGGCCGGTGGTCTGCTCGACTTTCACTTCCGAGGCGCCTGGCACCTGTTGCAAGCTGCTGGCGATCTGCGCGGCGGTGCGGTTGAGCACGTCCATGTCATCACCGAACACCTTCACCGCCACGTCGCTGCGCACGCCGGAAATCAGCTCGTTGAAACGCAACTGGATCGGCTGCGACAGCTCGTAGTTGTTGCCTGGCACGCTGGCAGCAGCGCGCTGGACTTCGGCAATCAGCTCCTCGCGAGGCTTGCCGGGGTCGACCCATTGCTCGCGCGGGCGCAGCATCACGTAGGCATCGGAGATGTTCGGTGGCATCGGGTCGGAGGCGATCTCGGCGGTGCCGGTGCGGGCAAACACCCGCTCCACCTCCGGCACCTGGGCGATGATCGCCTGCTCCAGGCGCTGTTGCATGTCCACCGACTGCGACAGGCTGGTACCAGGCACGCGCAGCGCCTGCAAGGCAAAGTCGCCTTCGCTGAGGCTGGGGATGAACTCGCTGCCCATGCGGCTGGCCACCACCCCGGACAGCAACACCAGCCCCGCGGCGGCGGCAAACGCCAGCTTGCGCCGGCCCAGCACCCAGTCGAGCACCGGCGCATAACGCTGGCGAGCCGTGCGCATGACCACGCCCTCTTCTTCCTTGACCTTGCCGGTGACGAACAGCGCGATGGCTGCCGGCACGAAGGTCACCGAAAGGATCATCGCGCCCAGCAGTGCCATCACCACGGTGAAGGCCATCGGGTGGAACATCTTGCCCTCGACCCCGGTCAAGGCAAAGATCGGCAGGTACACCACCATGATGATCAGTTGCCCGTAGATCAGCGGCCGACGCGCCTCGCGGGCAGCGGCGAACACCTCGTGGAAGCGTTCGGCACGGGTCAGCATGCGGCCATGGCGCTGCTGGGCATGGGCCAGGCGGCGGATGGCGTTCTCGACGATTACCACCGCGCCATCGACGATGATGCCGAAGTCCAGGGCGCCGAGGCTCATCAGGTTGGCACTGACCTTGTTGCTGAACATGCCGGTGAAGGTGAACAGCATCGACAGCGGGATGACCATGGCCGTGATCAGCGCGGCGCGGATGTTGCCGAGGAACAGGAACAGCACGGCAATCACCAGGATTGCGCCTTCGACCAGGTTCTTCTTCACCGTGGCAATGGCTTTTTCCACCAGGTGGGTGCGGTCGTAAACCGTCACGGCGACCACGCCCTCGGGCAGGTTGCGGTTGATCTCGGCGAGCTTGGCCGCCACGGCCTGGGACACCGTGCGGCTGTTCTCGCCAATCAGCATGAACACCGTGCCCAGCACCACTTCACGCCCATTCTCGGTGGCCGCGCCGGAGCGCAGCTCTTCGCCCAGGCCGACCTGGGCGACATGGCTGACGCGGATCGGCGTGCCGTCGACGCTGGAGATGACGATGTTGGCGATGTCCTCGGCCGAGGCTACCTGCCCCGGCGCGCGGATCAGCAACTGTTCGCCGTTGCGCTCGATGTAGCCGGCGCCGACGTTGGCGTTGTTGCGCTCCAGCGCCGCGATCAGGTCGTTGAGGGTGAGCTTGTAGGCCGCCAGGCGCTTGGGCTCGGGGGCGATCAGGTACTGCTTGGCGTGGCCGCCGATGCTGTTGACCTCGGCGACGCCGGGCACATTGCGCAACTGCGGCTTGATGATCCAGTCCTGGATCACCCGCAGGTCGGTAGCCGTGTAAGGCGTACCGTCGTCCTTGAGCGCGCCCTGCTCGGCCTCCACGGTCCACAGAAAGATTTCCCCCAGGCCCGTGGAGATCGGCCCCATGCCGGCCTCGATGCCTTCGGGCAACTGCTCGCGGGCCACCTGCAGGCGCTCGTTGACCAATTGCCGGGCGAAGAAGATATCGGTGCCATCGTCGAAGATCACCGTCACCTGCGACAGCCCCGAGCGCGACAGCGAACGGGTCTGCTTGAGGCCCGGCAGACCAGCCATGGCGGTCTCGATGGCGAAGGTGGTGCGTTGCTCGGTCTCCAGCGGCGTATAGCCGGGCGCGGCGGTGTTGATCTGCACCTGGACGTTGGTGATATCCGGCACCGCATCGATCGGCAGTTTCTGGTAGCTGTGGATGCCCACGGCAGCCATCAGCACCACGGCGAGCATCACCACCAGGCGCTGCTCGATAGCGAATTGGATCAGGCGTTCGAACATGCAAGCGTCCCCGCGATCAATGGCTATGCTCGGCAGAAGCCTTGCCGAGCTCGGACTTGAGGACGAAGCTGCCGGCGGCAGCCACCTGGGTGCCGGCGGCCAGGCCTGCGGTGATCTCCACCTGGCCAGCGTCGCGGCGGCCGGTCTTCACCGGGCGGGCCTCGAAGCCTTCATCGGTGCGGGCGAACACCACGGTCTGCTCCTCCCAGCTCTGCAGCGCGCTCTCGGGCACGACGACGGCTGCAGTGAAGCGCTCGACATTGACCGCGATGTTGACGAACAGCCCGGGGCGCCAGGCACCGTTGGGGTTGGCCAGGGTGGCGCGCACGGTGGCGGCGCGGTTCTGCTCGCCGAGCAGGCTGCCGACGTAGTTGACCTTGCCCTGGACTTCGGCGCCGAGGTCCGGTGCGCTGACGGTCACGCTGCGCCCGCTGGTGACCCGGGCCAGGTCGCGGGGTGCGACGGCGAAGGTGGCCCAGACCCGGCTCAAGTCAGACAAGGTGAAGGCATTGCTGGTCTCGTCGACCACTTCGCCCACGGTCAGGTGCTTTTCCACCACCACGGCATCGAAGGGGGCGCGCAGTTCGTAGCGGTTACCAGCACCGGCCGGGCCGACCGCCGCCACCTTCTGCCGGGCATTGGCCAACGCGATTTCAGCCTCTTGCAAGGCCTGGCGCGCCTGCAGGTAGTCCTGCTCGGCGCTGATGCGCTCCTGCCACAGTTGCTGCTCGCGCTGGAAGGTCAGGCGCGCCAGTTCAAGGCGGCGCTGAGCGGCCTGCTGCTCGCTGCGCAGGTCGGAGATCTGCTGGCTGGCGATCACCGCCAGCACCTGGCCGCGCTTGACCGACTGGCCAAGCTCGGCCTGCACTGCCTCGACCACCCCCGGCACCCTTGGCACCACATGGGCTGTACGGTCTTCATCGAAACGGATCTCGCCGGGGAAGCTGATGGCGGTGCCGAGTTCGCGAGGTGCGGCGGCGGCAAGCTGGATGCCGGCCGACTCGATCTGGGCGATCGACATGTGCAGTGCACCTTCCTTTTCCTGATGCTCTTCTCCAGCCTCCTCGGCATGGCCGTGGCTGTCTTCGCCATGATCGTCGTGGCGGGCTTCTCCTGTACTGGCCTGGCCCAGGTTACCGGTCCAGACCAGACCACCCGCGCCGAGAACGGCAAGGGCAGCGATCAGGAGAGCGAGTTTGCGGGGGTTAGTCATTGTTGCTCCTGCTGCTCGAATTTTTGCTCAAACCATCAAGGTCGCCGTAGATCCGCTCGACCTGCGCCCGGGCATCGGTTGCCGCCGCCAGGGCCTCGAGGTACAGCCCGCGCGCGTCGATCAAGGTACGCTGGGCATCGAGCACGTCGAGGAAGGCGAACTTGCCCATCTCGAAGCCACGGGTGGCGGTGTCCACAGCCTGCTGCGCCGACGGCAGGATGGTCCGGTCGTAGGCCTGCACCTCCTGCATCGCCGTGCGCCACTGATCGACGGCGCTACGGGTTTCGCTGCGCAGGCGCAGTTCGACCGCATTGCGTAGGTCGCGGGCCTGGTCGGCACGGCGGGCGGCGGCCAGCACGTTGCCCTGGTTGCGGTCGAACAACGGCAAGGGCATCGACAGCCCGACCACGTTGACCCGCTCGCGGTCCTCGCGGCTGTACTGGCTGCCGACGCTGACGGTGAGGTTGGGAATGCGCAGGGCCTTTTCCGAGCCCAGCGATGCTTCGCCGCGCTCGACCTGGGCGGCTGCCAGGCGCCATTCGGCGGTGCGCTCGACCTGGTCGAGCAAGGCATCGGCTGAAGGTGCAGTGCCAGGTGACAGGCTGGCCGCCGACAGCGTGTCGAAGGTTGCCAGCGGGCTGCCGGTCAACCGCGCCAGGGCCTGGTAGGCCACCGTGCGCTGGGTTTCGGCGCGACGCACCTCGGCCTGGGCCTGGGCCAGTTGCACCTGAGCACGGGTGGCTTCCACCGGTGACGACTGGCCGGCCGTGACCCGGCCCTGTACCACCCGCAAACCACGTTCGGTGAGCGCCTGCGACTGCTGCGCCAGTTCCATGCCAGTTTGCGCGCGCAGGGCGGCGTGGTACGCCTGGACCACATCGGCACGCAGGCCGTTGCGCAGGCGTTCGAGGTCCAGTTGGGCAATGGCCTGGCCGGCACCGGCAACCGCGATGCGTGCACCGCGCTTGCCGCCCAGCTCCAGTGGCTGGCTGAGGGTGACGGTGCTGGTGCTGGTATCGCGGCGGGTGTCCTCCATTTCCCAGGCCAGTTCAGGGTTGGGGATCAACCCGGCCTGGCGCCGCTCACCCTCGGCGATACCGATTTCGCGACCGGCGGCGGCCAGTTCAGGGTTGTTGGCAAAGGCGGCGCTCAGCGCCTCGGGCAGGCTCATGCCGGGCCCGGCCTGGGCGCTGGCGGCGGCCACCAGCAACAGGCTGAGCAAGGCGATCTTGCGGGGGGTGGGCACTTCGGAAGTCCTCGTCGGCGAGCATTGGCGAGGGACTGTAAGGAGGGCTGGTTATCGAGGCGGTGGCGCGAACATTACAATTGCGTAATCCGGTGAGCTGCCAGGACAAGTTCGATAATCGCCCACTTTGCCGACCTGCGACACCTGATCCAATTGACGAAATTAACCACCCGGTACAAACATAGAGGCATTCAACAACAACAAAGCGATGCTCGCCATGAAGCCCCTTATTCTCGTGCTCAACGGCCCCAACCTGAACATGTTGGGGACCCGTGAGCCTACCCAGTATGGCCATGAAACCCTCGCCGACCTGGCCCAGGGTTGCGCCGACACTGCCCATGCCCACGGCCTGGAAATCGAATTCCGCCAGACCAACCACGAAGGCGAACTGATCGACTGGATCCACGCCGCCCGCGGTCGCTGCGCCGGGATCGTGATCAACCCCGGCGCCTGGACCCACACCTCCGTGGCCATTCGTGACGCACTGGTGGCCAGCGAACTCCCGGTCATCGAAGTGCACCTGTCCAACGTGCACAAGCGCGAGCCATTCCGCCACCTGTCGTTCGTCTCGTCGATTGCCGTGGGCGTGATCTGCGGCCTGGGCAGCCACGGCTATCGCATGGCCCTGAGCCACTTTGCCGAGCTGTGCCAGGAGCCGCGCGCATGAACCAGCCCGCCATCCTTGCCGGCCTGATCGGGCGTGGCATCCAGCTGTCGCGTACCCCTGCCCTGCACGAGCATGAAGGTGACGCCCAACACCTGCGCTACCTCTATCGCCTGATCGATGCCGACCAGCTCCAGCTTGAGGACAGCGCCCTGGCGCAACTGCTCGATGCCGCGCAGCACACCGGCTTTACCGGGCTCAACATCACCTACCCGTTCAAGCAGGCAATCCTGCCACTGCTCGATGAGCTGTCAGACGAGGCGCGCGGCATTGGCGCGGTGAATACCGTGGTACTCAAGGATGGCAAGCGGGTCGGCCACAATACCGACTGCCTGGGCTTCGCCGAAGGCCTGCGCCGTGGCTTGCCGGATGTGTCGCGTCGGCGTGTGGTGCAGATGGGCGCTGGCGGTGCCGGCTCGGCGGTGGCCCATGCGCTGCTGAGCGAGGGGATCGAGCAACTGGTGCTGTTCGAGGTGGATGCGGCGCGTGCCCAGGCGCTGGTCGATAACCTCAATGGCCATTTCGGCGCAGGCCGGGCGGTGCTGGGAACGGACCTTGCGGTCGAGGTGGCCGAGGCCGATGGCCTGGTAAATACCACGCCGGTGGGCATGGCCAAGCTGCCCGGCACACCTCTACCCGTGGCGCTGCTGCACCCGCGCTTGTGGGTGGCTGAAATCATCTATTTCCCGCTGGAGACCGAACTGCTGAAAGCGGCACGGGCGCTGGGTTGCCGCACGCTGGATGGCAGCAACATGGCGGTGTTCCAGGCGGTGAAGGCATTCGAGCTGTTCAGTGGCAAACAGGCAGATGCCGAGCGGATGCAGGCGCATTTTGCCAGCTTCTCCTGACAGACCGCAGCGCCTTCTTCGCGGGTAAACCCGCTCCCACAGGGCCTTCACAGCACTCAAGAGCTGTGGTGGGAGCGGGCGTGCCCGCGAAGAGGCCAGCACAGGTTTACCCTTTCTCATCCAGCAGCGCCTGTATGACTTTCTCCTGCCCGGCATAATCACCTTCACCAAAGTGCACATGCCGCACCTGCCCTTGCCGATCGACAAAGTAATGCGCCGGCCAGAACTGGTTACCCCAGGCATTCCACACCTGATAGTCGTTATCCACCGCCACCGGATACGCGATATCCAGGCTGGCCACCTTGCTCTTCAGCTGCCCCACATCATGCTCGTAGTCGTACTCCGGCGTATGTACCCCGACCACCACCAAGCCCTGGTCGGCATAGCGCCGCGCCCAGTCGTTGACGTGCGGCAGGCTGCGCTGGCAGTTGATGCAGTCCCAGGTCCAGAAGTCCACCAGCACCACCTTGCCCTTGAGCGCCGGGGCGTCCAATGGCGGTGAATTGAGCCATTGGCTGGCGCCAGCCAGTGGCGGCATGGCGCCGTAGTTATCGCGAGCCATCAGTTGCCCGCCAGCAAGGCCCAAGCCAACCAGCGCCAGGGCTACGCCCCCCACTTTCAACAGCAGCCGGCGATCAGTTGTCATGGCAACCGCTCGTGGCGTAGGTGCGGTATTCGACGCTCTCATGCTGGCCTTTGGAGTCGAGGTAGTCCATGCGAGTCTTGACCGGGCCGCAGGCATTGCTCTGGTCATCCTTCACCGACAGCACTTTCTTCACATCCAGATGATCACCATAGCGATACTGCATGACGCTGGCGTCGTTCATCGAGGTGGAGCTGGCATTGGCGGCAACGGCACCGAGGCTGAGCACGGCGAACAGGCTGGCGCTGGCGATAGTCTTGAAGTTCATGGCATCTCTCCTTGGCAACACTTTCAGGGGTGGGGATCTGTGCTCCCCGGTCGAGAGCCATTTCACGTCCGCCAGGTATCTCGCATGTGTCGCCGCAGGCTGTGATCTGCTTCCTCCTGTATCTGTACCGAGGCCAGATACACTGCAATACAAAACCCCGCAGGCAAGCCCCCAAGTGCTCGGTACACTGCGCCCACTCCCCCTTGAACAGGAACGCCGCGAATGGAACATGTCGATCACATCCTGATCGTCGACGACGACCGTGAGATCCGCGAACTGGTCGGCAACTACCTGAAAAAGAACGGCCTGCGCACCAGCATCGTCGCCGACGGCCGGCAGATGCGCACCTTCCTCGAAGCCAACAGCGTCGACCTGATCGTCCTCGACATCATGATGCCCGGCGACGACGGCCTGCTGCTGTGCCGCGAACTGCGTGCCGGCAAGCACCGCAACACGCCGGTATTGATGCTGACGGCACGCAATGACGAAACCGACCGTATCATCGGCCTGGAAATGGGCGCCGACGACTACCTGACCAAGCCGTTCTCTGCCCGCGAACTGCTGGCCCGCATCAATGCCGTGCTGCGCCGCACGCGCATGCTGCCACCGAACCTGACCATCAGCGAAAGCAGCCGCCTGCTCGCCTTCGGCCAGTGGCGCCTGGACACCACTGCCCGTCACCTGCTCGACAGTGAAGGCACCCTGGTGGCCCTCAGCGGTGCCGAGTACCGGTTGTTACGGGTGTTCCTCGACCATCCGCAACGGGTACTCAGCCGCGAGCAGCTGCTGAACCTGACCCAGGGGCGCGAGGCAGACATCTTCGACCGCTCCATCGACCTACTGGTCAGCCGTCTGCGTCAGCGCCTGGGCGACGATGCCCGTGAACCGAGCTGCATCAAGACCGTGCGCAGTGAGGGATATGTGTTCTCGCTGGCAGTCCAGCTTCTTGAGTCACCCTCATGAAATGGCCCCGCACCCTCGCCTCGCGCCTGGCCTTGATCTTCTTCACCGGGCTGGTACTGGCCTATGGGCTGTCGTTCAGCCTGCAAGCCTACGAGCGCTACATCAGCAGCCGCTCGATGATGCTCAGCAACCTGGAACAGGACGTGATCACCTCTGTGGCCATCCTCGAACGCCTGCCCGCTGCCGAACGTGCTGCCTGGCTGCCGCGGCTGGAACGGCGCACCTACCGTTACCGGCTGGACGAAGGCTTGCCGGGCTCAGCCATGCCAAGCAACGACCCACCCATGGCCGCCGAGTCGATCGTCAAGGCCATCGGCGCCCAGTACCCGCTGACCTTCCTGGACATCCCGGGGCCCAATGCTCACTTCCAAGCCCACTTGCGCCTGGCCGATGGTGCGCCGCTGACCATCGATGTCACGCCATCCCCCGTCCCGGTAGCGCGCTGGCTGCCGCTGGTGCTGCTGATCCAGCTGGCCGTGCTGCTGTTCTGCACCTGGCTGGCGGTGCGCCTGGCCATCGGGCCTCTCACCCGCCTCGCCCAGGCCGTGGACGACCTCGACCCGGACAAACCCGGCGTACAGCTGGATGAAAGCGGCCCGCGCGAGGTCAAGTACGCCGCCGTGGCGTTCAATGCCCTGCAGGCACGCATCGCTGCCTACCTGAAAGAACGCATGCAATTGCTGGCTGCCATCTCCCACGATCTGCAAACACCGATCACTCGCATGAAACTGCGGGTCGAGGTCATGGACGATGGCGTCGAGAAGGACAAGCTCTGGCATGACCTGGACGCCATGGAGCACCTGGTCCGCGAAGGTGTGGCCTACGCCCGCAGCATGGACATCAACACTGAGGCGCCGTGCCGGATCAACCTCGACGCCTTCCTCGACAGCGTGGTGTTCGACTACCAGGACAGTGGTGCCCAGGTGGAGCGCCACGGCAATACGGGGAGCCTGTTGGAAACACGTCCGCATGCGTTGCGCCGAGTGCTGGTGAACCTGGTGGACAATGCCCTGAAGTTTGCAGGCAAAGCTCAACTTGAAGTCAGCCGCGAGCAGGGCAGGACTTTGATTCGCGTCCTCGATGAAGGCCCTGGGATCCCTGCCGAAGAACTGGACGAAGTACTCAAGCCGTTCTACCGGGTAGAGAGTTCGCGCAATCGCAGCACCGGAGGCACTGGCCTGGGGCTGGCCATCGCCCAGCAACTGACCCAGGCCATGGGCGGCAGGCTGACCTTGAGCAACCGCAAAAGCGGCGGCTTGTGCGCCCAGATCGAGCTGTAACGCCCTCAACGGTGGCCCGCTCGGGCCACCGTATTGCCTAGAGAGCTACAGTCCGATACATATAACTGCTTTCACCGACACACTGCAGATACCCATCCCCCGCACACTCCCGGTCACACAACGACACCCCGGGAGACCTCACCCATGAAGCCGCTCACCCTGCCCTCCGGCTGGAAGCTGTTCGCCGCCCTTGCTGCCCTGACCTTGCTCATGACCGCCGCTGTACTGCTCAGCTACCCGCCCGGTGCGGATGGCTTGCGCAGCGCCATCCGCGCCACCGCACGCAGCTCTTTCGCATTGTTCCTGCTGGCCTTCCTGGCCTCGTCGCTCGTCACGTTCCTGCCCGGCAACGGCAGCCGTCGCTTGCTCCGCGAGCGACGCTACCTGGGTCTGGCCTTCGCCTTCTCGCATACCGTGCATGGGCTGTTGATCTACCGCTACGCCCAGCAATTCCCGGAGCTGTTCTGGGCAGGGCGGACGGTCACCTCGAGTCTGCCGGGAAGCATTGGCTACTTGTTCCTGCTACTGCTCACCCTGACCTCGTTCAAGGCACCGGTGCGCCTGCTCGGCGGCCGCGCCTGGAAGGTCCTGCACAGTAGCGGCATGTGGGTGCTGGCCGGGGTGTTCTGCCTGTCGTTCTACAAGCGCATCCCCATGGGCGGCTGGTACCCGCTGGCCTTCGCCCTGATCTTCAGCGCCATCGCTTTCAAGCTCACCGCCAAGCTGGCCCAACAGCAACGCCGTACCGCCTCTGCCCTTTCCTGAACGAGATGATCACCATGACCACGCTGACACGTACCTTCTCCACCTTCGATCGCTTTGGCAGCTGGAGTGCCGACCTGCCGTTGCGGCTGTTCCTGGCCTGGGAATTCTTCGAGTCCGGCATGGAGAAATTCAACGGTAGCAACTGGTTCGGCGATCTGCAGTCGAATTTTCCGTTCCCGTTCAATGTGCTGCCAGCGGAGCTCAACTGGCAGTTGTCGATGTGGGCGGAGCTGCTGCTCCCCCTGCTGCTGTTGCTTGGTCTGGGCACACGGCTGGCATCGGCCGGGCTGATGGTGGTGACCGTGGTGGCGATTGCGGCCGTGCACTGGCCAAGCCACTGGTCGAGCCTGGCAGAACTGGCCCAGGGCTATGCCATCACCGACCAGGGCTTCGGCAACTTCAAGCTGCCGCTAATCTATCTGATCGCCCTGCTGCCGCTGCTGCTCAAAGGCTCGGGGCGCTTGAGCCTGGACCACTGGATCAGGAACCGCGTATTGGGGTAAGGACCAGGGGGCTGCCTGGCAGCCCCCTCCAGCCGTCATCGCGTACAGATGACGACGCCCTGCTCACGCAGATTCTCAACGCAGCGCCGGACAATCCAAGTCTGTTATGGGTATGAGTCATGGTAAAGCTCCACTCTGGTCAGGAAGAGGAGCTATTCAACCGTGCTCAAGGCTCGGCCCATAACGCCGGATTCGGCTACTCATTTACGACCTCACCAACCATTGGCAACGGTTGGCGCCACTCAATCATCCAACGGCTTTGGAGGTGCCGCTGGTTTGGCCGGTTTCGCAGGTTTCGCGGATTTGCTGTCCTTTGCCTTGGGTTCGGCTACAGCAGCCGCTACAGGCTCTGGTGCAGTCGCTGCTTTTTCGCTTGCGGGCAGCTCGTCGACCGCCTTGAAGATCACTTGCGGGTCGATCTTATCGCCTGACTCATCATCCTTGAGCACATGACGCTCACCGTCCAGGCCCACCAGGATCACCTTGGTGCCCTTGCTCGCGCCCAGCTTGAGTTCGCGAATCAAGGCCATCGTGGTCTGTTGCTCGAGGTTCTTGTCCTCACGCTTGCCCATCATCTGGGCAACGCTGAACAGCACCAGGTTGCGCTCCTTGAATCCCGCCTGGGTCGCCGGGTCCTTGAGGGCCTCGTTCAAACCTCGCAGTGTGGGGTCGGCACTGCTTGGAGCGATGACGACCAATGGCCTGGCCTTGCCCAGTTCCTTGGCCAGCGGCGCATCACTGTCGGCCGCTAGCAGCGGACCGGCAACAGCGAGCAAGATGGCGAGGGTCAGTGAGCGGACGAGCATGCAAATCTCCTTATTCTCTCGATAAACCAAAGACTACAGATCATGGAGAAAGATCCGACGTGCGAGACTAAACCAACTGACCCGGCGGATCTCTGACACATAAGTAACTTCGCATGTCCCCCAAGTCGCTGCCAAACGCAAATGCCGGTACTCGACCTGAGCATAGTTCATCAATGCACCTTCGTATTCCCTGCAGCGCTCTCGCCGTGCCTGCACAAGCCTGCACGAGAACGAAAACGCGAGGCCACCGCTGCCGTCATCCAGAACGTCCGGCCTTACTGTCACGGGGTTGCCGGCGCAACCATGACCGCCGTCAAGTGCTGGCTCAAGGCTTCCCGGGTAAGCTGCTTGTAGATGTTGAGCTCCCGCTGCTGCACGCGATCCTGCAGAAGATTGAATGCTTGGGCTGTCGCCTGGCGTGCCTCCAGTGCTTCTCGTTCTTCGTGAAAGACCTGCGGCACCTGCAAGCGCCCGGGATAGGTTTGCGCCAGGTAATCGCGCCAGAAACGCGTCGTCGCCAGGTAATCGACCAACGCATCCCTGGACTGCGCACTTCTGACGAAATTTGCGCCCGCGCGCAGGTCCGTGCGCGACAGGTTGGCCACACCAGGGTTGAGCATCTCGTCGTGCTCGATGGGCAAATCCAGCTGGTCAGCCAGCCCCAGGCGATAAGACAGGGCGAACTCCAGCGATTCCTCAGGCCTGCCCACTCGAATGGCATGCAGCCCTGCCACTTCATCGAGCATGTCCAGCCGCCAGCATTGCCCACCCAGGCGCAGCAGTTCCCGCACCTGATTGTCGGGTATGTCGCGGTTGAGGGCCTTCCAGACACGGACGCGCACTTCAAGGTCGCTGAAGCGCAGTGTGGCGTTGTCCTGACAGTGCTCAGTCAGTGCATTCTCATAGAGTTCGGTTCGTAACGCAGGTCGTTCGCTCATATAGTCGAGCATGCGCAGCACGCGCATTGCCAGGTACCGAGAAAGAAATTCACTCTGAAAATCCGCCGAAGTCGTCAAACGTTCCAACAAATGAAAGAAATCCCGAGAGGCGGGATTGCCATACAACTTGCCCCAGAGATTGGCCAGGTGATCTCGCTCGTTGTCTAACACCAGGTCCAGCCAGCGCTGCTTCACGGGTACCTGGCTATCGAGCATTTCACTCCAGGCATCCTCCACCCCCTGCAGCGGGTTGTCGGCCAATCTGACCCGGCCGAAACGCCACAGCGCAGAACGATAGAAACCGAATGGCAGCGAACGGATCGCGTTGTCTCCTACATCAAGTGTGTGCAAGCTCCTAGCCTCCATCACGCCAACGGGGATCGCAGTCAATCGCGTATTGCGCAGCATCAAGGCATTGAGGCTGGACATCCGGGCGATGGAAATCACCCGTTGCAACGGATTGTGGGATAGATTCAGGTAGATCAGACGCTGACAGCTGGCGAGCAGCTCAGCCCCATCGTCGTCCAGGCTCATCTGGTTACCCGACAGGTCGAGGATGCGCAGGCGCTGTGTCATCTGCGCTGTTATCGGCAAATGGGTCAGCCGGCAATTGGTAATGCTCAGGGATTCCAACGCATCGAATGCGCGCAGGAAGCTGTCAGGCACACGGCGTATCTGCACTGATCGCAGCGCCAGGTCCGATACATGTGAAAAACGAACCCCCTGCGGAATATCGGGCAACTCGTCCAGGTTACTGTGGTAGGTGCTCAAGAGATATTCCGCACTCTCTTCTGCCGCTACTAACTGCTTAGGTATCAGATACCGCCAGCACGCGATCAGCCCTCGCGCAAATTCCCGACGCGCTTTCCAGTTCCAGCCCTTGAGCGTCGAAATACGCCAGACGCCAAGGGCCTTGCGCAGGGTGTTGAGCTGACGCTTCAGAGCGACCAACTCGGCCCCCGGATCACGCTGCGCTTGGCGCAAATGGGTCAGCCATAGCTCGACGTCCTCGTCATCGAAGCCGGGGTACAGATCGCGCAATTCTGCAGCGAGGTTTCTCACCGCGCCCCGCCCGCGATGAAACCGCTGCCGCCAGCCACTCAACGGGTAGCCGACCCGGCCGTTGGCCAGACGCTGCGGCGCGTTGAAAGCAGCAGTGTCCTGGACGATGTCGAGCAACTCTGCGATCACTTCCCGCCGCTGAGCAACCCGGCTTGCCATTTGCGATCGGAGCTGCCGGACAAAGGGCTCCCCCATAGCCAGTGCAGCGCGTTGCTCATAGGTATACCCGGCAGCCAACTGCTCAAATAACTCTCCTGGCTCCCCCAGCGCCTGCTCCCGTTCATCAAACAGTTGATACGCCCCGGCCCGATAGCGAAGACGCAAGGTGCGTCCCTGGCCGTTATTGCCCAACAAGGGCGCCGCCAGGTCGCCTTCGAACAGCTGCCAATGCGGCCCTTTTACGGCACCCGGCATTGTCTCGAGCAACTTCAGCACCACTCGGGCAAGGTCCAGGTTCTGCGGCGTATCGAACAGCAATGCCTCATGCACCCGTATGCAGCGAATACGCCTGACCAGCGCTGCGGCCGCCAGGCCCATGCCATCCTGGTCGACCGTGTCCAGTAGCGCCTCGGCCCCAAGCCGATGCAGGCTGACAAAATCCCTTTGCAGTTCCTGGGTGGCAGCCGTCACGGGATACTTTTCATAGTAAAGCTGGCCCACCAATGACCGCTGTCTGGATTCAACCAGCTCGGCCAAGCGGGCATCGGGCATCGACTCGGCTCCCTGCCATCGGCGCACTCTGGCAAGCAACACGGAGTCCGCCACCTGGCTGCCCGTGCGCAGCTGCCTGACCAGCGCCTGGACCCGGGCCACCAGCGCGACGCGGCTGACTGAATCGACCACGCAGGCCTCCGGCGCCTGGCCACAGATATGCAGCCCCCGTAAATGGCTGGCGTCCAGGCCATGAATGGCCAGCACCTGATCGATCTGTTCATCCTCAAGATGGCTGAATTCATTGCCCAGGCGACGAAACAGACGCCGGGGCTCGTCCCACTCGACAGGTTGCTCGCACCAGACGCGCCAGGCCCCAGCGCCGTTGTGTCGTAGTTGCGGGCCATGCCCTTGCTTCGGCACGATCTGCCACTGTTCGTCGCCCTGCGCCATCACTTCATAAAAATAGCCATCCATCTTCACCCAGCAACGCCCTTTCAGGCGGTAGACCCCAGTGGCATCGGCAAGGGCTTGCAGGGGCGGTGCCGCGCTGCGAAAAGGTGTCAGGTCGAAGTGCCACAGTTTCTCGCTGCCGTCCTCAAGGCGGGCCGTTGTCAAGCCATCAACCAGATGCCACTCCCGCGCTACTGCACCTGCGACCGCTGCAGTGACACCGACCATGGCCACCGTTTCGGCAATCTTCACCAGGTGTTCCAGCGCCGCCTGGGTATCGCCCTCGCGCCAGTCCTCGACGGCATGAAAAACATCTTTGAGCATGTCCCAGACCATCACCGCGCTGAGCAAGGCG
The DNA here is from genome assembly GCF_052041945.1 of Pseudomonas sp. SMN11. Taxonomy (NCBI): domain Bacteria; kingdom Pseudomonadati; phylum Pseudomonadota; class Gammaproteobacteria; order Pseudomonadales; family Pseudomonadaceae; genus Pseudomonas; species Pseudomonas sp. SMN11. The sequence goes on from NZ_JBKGGW010000003.1 coordinate 50,942, forward strand.
CCAATGCCGGGAACGAACAGACCTGCGAGGTTGGCCACGGCCCAGGCGGCCGCGATCAGGCGGTCGTGCTCGGCCTGGCGCTGACTGTCGTCGATGACCTTCACGGGCACCGCAATGAACGCCGCATCATCCTTGATCCGGTCTATGCAGGCCTGCGCCAGATGGTCGAACAACGGCAATGGGTAGGCAGCCATGTGCTGGTCCATGTCCCGCGACGCCCAACTGGCGACATCCATCAGCTCACTGGCAACCTTGGCAAAAAACGCTGCTTTATCTCGACGGCGGATGAACCGGCTGAAAAAGCGCTGATAGGCGTTATCTGCCAACCGTTTACCCAGAATTCGCCGGATGAACGTATCCAGATTCCGGGCGGCACTCCAGGGGCTGACCGGATCACCTGGGATGTACACCAGCACGCGCTCACTGGCGCTGAAACCCAGCAATGTCGTGGTCTGCTCGAACACCACCAACTGCTCGATCTTGCACCCGTAGACACTCAGTTGCCTGGCAATCACCGGCTTGCCTTGCAACGTGGCAGCATTCGCGCCCTGACAGATTGCGATCACTACAGCCAGCTCATCGGCCGTCAATATCCCCTCCGTCTTGGCCTTGCAGGCATCCAGCAACATCGAGGCAGCCTGCATATCCTTGATCGAAGACATGAAACTGTGGCCATCAACGGCTGGCGCAAACAGGATGGCGTCCAGATGCTGCTGATAGCGCTGGCCCAGATCAAGCTTGCGACAGCATTTGGCAAAAGCAGAAGCGCTCATCTGCTTGAACGTAATGCCATCACCCGCCACCACGCGGTCGCTGCGCGGCAGGCCACCCTCCCGGGCCTCGTCCTCGGTGAAGTTGGCCATTGCCGCGTCGAGCAAAGGGATGTCGTAGCTGTTCTTTTCCTGTTGTGGCTGGTGGCCGGTTGCAAACTCTGGCTCGGGCGCAATGCTGTAATAGAAGTGGCGCAGGAACAATGCCTCACTGTCGACCGACGCATACAGGCTGTTGCTCAGCTCGCGCTGCAACAACTGCCCGCAATACTGGCGTATGTCCTGTATCCGTCCAATCTCGTGGCTCAGACGCTGACGACAGGCGTAACTGGTTGCGAGCGCATCAAGCACAGTCCTGAGTTGCTCGGCAGTCAGTGACGGAGCTGCAGGTGGCTGCCCAGGCGTGTTGCTGGCGACGCGCAAGTCGCGGATCCAGGCCGGCAGGCGAGCGGCAATCAAGCCATCCTGAAAGCCTTGCTCCAGCGCCAGGTTGGCCGAGCGCATGGATGTCTGGTAATCACTGCTGTGCATGGCACACCTCCGAATGTCTGGAGGTGAGACGCTAATCGTCGGCGGTGGCCGCCAAGTACTAGATAGCTACCCCGCTGTCAGAACAACAGCAGCTGGCGATCAGTCAAGGCAGCGAAATCATCGCCGACGAAGGGCAGGATGGCATCCGCCACTGGCTGCAGCTGGCGGCTCAGGTAGTGCTCGTAGTCGATCGGGGCCTGCAGGTTCTCCAATGGCTCGGGGCCAGCGGTGGTGATCAGGTAGCTGATCCAGCCGCCGCGCTGGTACTGCCTGGGGCGTCCGACACGGCTGTTGTAGTCGTCCGCCAGGCGTGCGGCGCGCACGTGAGGCGGAACGTTGCGCTGGTAATCGGCCAGTGGCCGACGCAGGCGCTTGCGGTACACCAGCAGCTCATCGAGCTCGCCCGCCAGGGTCTGTCGCACGTACTCGCGCAGGTAATCACGATACGGCTGGCCGCGGAAGATCCGCCCGTACAACTCCTGCTGAAAACGCTGGGCCAGTGGCGACCAGTCGGTGCGCACCGACTCCAGGCCCTTGTAGACCATGTCTTCGCGGCCATCGGCTCGCTGTACCAGGCCGGCATAGCGCTTCTTGCTGCCCTCGTCGGTGCCGCGGATGGTCGGCATCAGGAAACGCCGGTAGTGCACCTCGAACTGCAGCTCCAGCGCACTGTCCAGCTTCAGGGTAGCCTGCAGGTGCTCGCGCCACCACGCGTTGACCTGCGCCACCAGATTACCGCCAATCCGGGCCGCGGCCTCTTCGCCATGGGCGCCCTTGAGCCAGACGAAGGTGGAGTCGGTGTCCCCGTAGATCACCTCATAGCCCTGCGCCTCGATCAGGGCGCGAGTCTGGCGCATGATCTGGTGGCCACGCATGGTGATCGACGAGGCCAGCCGCGGGTCGAAAAAGCGGCAACCGCTGGAGCCAAGCACGCCGTAGAAGGCATTCATGATGATTTTCAGCGCTTGCGACAGCGGTGCGTTGCCCTCACGCTTTGCCGCCTCCCGGCCCTGCCATACGCGCTCGACGATGGCCGGCAGGCAGTGTTCGGTGCGCGAAAACCGCCCACCGCGAAAGCCTTCCACCGAGTGCTCATCATCGGGCAGGCGCAAGCCCTCCACCAGGCCCACCGGATCGATCAGGAAGGTGCGGATGATCGACGGGTACAGGCTCTTGTAGTCCAGCACCAGCACCGAGTCGTACAGCCCCGGGCGAGAATCCATGACGAAGCCGCCGGGGCTGGCCTCGTCCGGGCGGCTGCCGAGGCTGGGCGCGACAAAGCCCAGGCGGTGCATGTGCGGGATATACAGGTGGCAGAATGCGGCGACCGAGCCGCCACTGCGATCTACCGCCAGGCCGGTGACCGACGAGCGCTCCAGCAGGAAGTCGAGCAACCGGGTATGGGCAAAGATGCGGGTGACCAGCTCGCAATCCTTGAGGTTGTAGCGGGCGAGCGCCGGTTTGTCTTCGGCAAAGCGACGGTTGATTTCGTCCATGCGTTGGTAGGGCGTGTCGATGGCCTTGCCCTCGCCGAGCAGAGTCTGAGCGACATTTTCGAGGCTGAAGGAGGGGAAGCTCCAGGTCGCCGAACGCAATGCTTCGATGCCGTCGATCAGCAGGCGCCCCGGGGCATCGGCGAAAACGTGGCCACCTCCGGCATGGCTGCGCAAGGTCATCGGCGCCCCGTTGCGCCCCAGCGCCAGCGGCACCTGCAGCACCTTGGCGTGCTCGTGCAGCAGGCGCAGGTCGAACTGGATCAGGTTCCAGCCGATGATTGCGTCCGGGTCATGTTCGGCCATCCACTGGTTGAGGCAGGTCAGCAACTCGGCGCGGTCATCGCAGTAGTGCAGGTCGAAATCGACGCCATCGTCATCACCATTGGCCGGCCCCAGCATGTACACCTGGCGCTGGCCGCAGCCTTCCAGGGCGATGCTGTACAGCTCGCCGCGCTCGCTGGTCTCGATGTCCAGCGATGCCAGGCGCAACGTCGGGCGGTAACCCTGCAATGGCTTGAGCTGGGCCTCGCAGTACACGCCCTGCTCGTCGCGCTGGCCGGTGAACTGCACCGGGGCGGTAATGAAACGCTCCATCAGATAGCGCTCCGGCGGGCGGATATCGGCTTCAAAGACGTCGATACCGGCCGTGCGCAGGCGTTGCTCCAGTTGCATCAGCTGACGGTGCTGGCGGGTGTAGAGGCCGAGCATGGGGCGCTGGTCGAAGTCCTTCAGGTGCAGCGGCTTGAGTTGCACGCCCTGCTCCTTGGCCAACAACACCCGGGCGTGCTCGGCCTGCGCCTGCGGGATGAAGGCAACCGATTCCTGGGGACCCAGGCGCAACAGCCGTGGCCCGGCTTCGGTGGCCAGCCAGAATTCCACGCAGGTGCCCTCGGGCGTGTCATGCCAATGCCGGGTGAGGACAAAACCCTGCTGCAACTCCACCGCGTCGACCTCTGCTTAAAAGGACGATTCTACGCTAGCGTGGTCCTGCCACGAAGCCGCTTGTGCGGGCTGCCAGCACCGCCAGCACCGCCATTGCGATCAGCGCCAGCACCACGCTGCCAAATGCCTCGACGCCCACGCCGGCGAGCAACATGCCACCAACGATCCCGCCCAGGGCAATGGCGCTGTTCCATACCGTCACCAGCATCGACTGCGCGACATCGCCGCCCTCACCCGCCGCATCAGCGCAGGCGGTCTGCAACAGGGTCGGCGCACCGCCATAGGTCAGGCCCCACAGCGCGACGCTCAGGTAGATGGCCCAGGGCGCAGCCTGCCCCAGCAACAGGGTGGCCAGGGCAAACCCTGCCAGGCTCAGCACGACCAGCTTGCGCAGGTGCCGATCGACCATCAGCCCGACCAGGCCGATGCCGGCCAGCGCCGAGAGACCGAACAGCATCAGCACCTGGCCGACTTCGGCCGTCATCCCCGCCGCCGCCAACAGCGGCACGATGTAGGTGTAGAGGATGTTGTGGCCCAGGACCCAGGCGAGGATCACCAGCAGCACCAGGGTTACCCCCGGCGTGCGCAGCACCTGCGCCGCCGACGGGCGCTGGCCGCTCGCCTGCCCCGCATAGTCCGGCACCGCCCTCAGCACCCAGAGCACCAGCAGCAGCGCCGCCAGCGTGACCACGGCAAAGGTGGCGCGCCAACCCAGCCCGGCGCCCAGCCAGGTCGCGATCGGCAAACCCAGCGACAAGGCAATCGGCTGGCCGAGCATGGCCACCGCCATCGCCCGCCCCTGCAGGGCCGCCGGCACCATGCGCCGGGCATGCCCGGCGATCAGGCCCCAGGCCAGCCCCGCAGCGGCGCCAGTGAGAAAGCGCAGCAACAGGGTCAGGGTGTTGGAGGGCGACACAGCAGTCAGGCCGTTGAACAGCACGAAACCGACGATCGCCAGCAGCAGTGCCCGGCGCCGGTACCAGCCCTGGGTCAGGGTCACCAACGGGATAGCCGTCAGCAAGGAGCCGAGTGCGTAGGCCGTCACCCATTGCCCGGCCATGGCCTGGCTGATGTGCATGCCATCGGCGATCTGGTCGAGCAGGCCCGCTGGCAAGGTTTCGCTGAGGATGGCGATGAAGCCGGTCATGGCCAGTGCCAGCAGGCCGCTCATGGGCAGGCGCTCGGCGTGGGTCAGGGGAACAGTCGATGTCTGGGACATTGCAGGATGCCTTGTGGTTTCGATCAAGGCCGACAGTCTGCAAGACCCGCCATTACGGAAAAAGACGGTTACAATGCCACTCACCCAGGACGTGGATGTCCGTAATCAGGAGCATAGGATGGACAGCCTCAGCGGCTTCGTGGTCTTCAACCGGGTTGCCGAAACCCGCAGCTTCGTCACCGCCGGCCAGTCGCTGGGCATCAGCGCCTCGGCCGTTGGCAAGCGTGTGGCGCGCCTGGAGAGCCGCCTCGGTGTGCGCCTGTTCCACCGCAGTACCCGCAGCATTACCCTGACCGCCGAGGGCACGCTGTTTCTCGAGCGCAGCCGGCGCATCCTGGCCGAGATCGAAGCCACCGAACAGGCACTGTCGCAGGCCAGCGAAACACCGCGCGGCCGCCTGCGCGTGAGCCTGCCGCAGGTGACCGGGCTGGTGATGCCAGCCCTGGCCGAGTTCATGGAGCGCTACCCGCAGGTGGAGCTGGACCTGGAGTTCACCGACCGCATGGTCGATATCGTCGGTGAAGGTTTCGATGTGGTGATGCGCGGCGGTCAGCCGTTGGACTCGCGGCTCAATGCCAAGTTTCTCGGGCACTTCCAGCATTGCCTGGTGGCCTCGCCCGAGTACCTGCACGCCCGTGGCACGCCGCAGCACCCGCGCGAACTCAGTGCACATACCTGCCTGCACTACCGTTTTCCCAGCAACGGCAAGCTGGAAATCTGGCCGCTGCGCCAGGAGCACCCGGAACAGGGTTACGACATCCCCATCTCGATGGTCTGCAACCATGTCGAGACGCGTATCTGCTTCGCCCTCAACCACCGTGGCATCACCTGCCTGCCGGACTTCAGCGTGCGCCGCGAACTGGCCGCGGGGTCACTGGTCAGCGTGCTCGACGATTTCATCGAACGGCGTGGCAGCTTCTACCTGCTGTGGCCGTCCGGGCGCCATATGCCACCCAAGCTGCGAGTGTTCATCGACTTCATGCTGGAGCGCGTGTTCAGCCGTACAGGTAGTTGATGTCCTTGTAGCTTAGCGGCGGCACCTGGCCGAGCAGGTAGTCGCGCAGCTTGTGCATCTGGCGTGCCTTGGGGCTGCTCTTGAGCCAGGTCATGTAGTAGCCGTCACCGGTCGACACTGCGTGCTTGAACGGCGTCACCAGGCGCCCGGCCGCGAGGTCGGCACTGGCCAGCACCAGGTCGACCACGGAAATACCGAGGCCCTGCTGCGCGGCCGAGATGCCCTGGTCGAGGGTGTCGAACACCTGGCCCTGGTCGATGCTGATGTCCAGCGCATCCATGCGCGCCAGCCAGCGCCGCCAGTCACGGCGGTCCGGTGACGGGTGGAGGAATTCACATTGGCGCAGGTCGGCCAGCTCCGGCTGCGCCTGCGCCATGTAGTCCGGGGCGCACACCGGGATCAGCCACTCATCGAACAGCTTCACGCTCTCGACGTCGGCCGGGAAACGGCCGTTGGCCAGGAGGATGGCGCAGTCGTAGGGCTCGGAGTAGAAGTCCACCGAGTCGATGTCCATCCATACGCTCGACAGCTGCACGCTGCAGTTGTCTTCGAGCTTCTTGAAACCGTCCAGCGCCCGCAGCAGCCAGCGCACGGTCAGCGTCGAGGGAGCTTTCAGACGCAGCCCATAGCGGTCCTGACGCAGCAGCGCACAGGCGTTCTCGATGATCTTGAAACCGACCTTGAGCTCCTGGGCCAGCAGCCGACCATGCTCGGTGAGGCTCAACTTGGGGCCGCGGCGTTCGAACAGGTCGCAGCCGAACATGGATTCGAGCGTCTTGATGTGATGGCTGACCGCGCCCTGGGTCAGGGCCAGCTCTTCGGCGGCCCGGGTGAACGAGCCGTAGCGTGAGGCAACCTCGAAGGCACGCAAGGCGTGCAGTGCTTGAATCCGTTCCGACATGATGCCCTCGAAGCATGAGTGAGACTAATAGTAGGTCATAGTTCCACGCGTTTTACAACGTGAAGAGCGTCTCAGAAAATGCAGGTAAATAACAAAGATAAGTAACCAACCTGCCTGCATATGAGTGGAACTCTCACTTACTTTAATCTCCTGGGGAAATCATGTTTACGGTTTATGGAAACTGCTATCGCCTGGATGCGCTAGAGCTGGCCGATGAACATGTACGGAACACTCAGCACTGGACGCGACAAACCCTACAACATTTTCGCAGCGTACTCGCCAACCCCGACTTTCCGTGCCTGTTCGGGCGCAAGGCGGTAGCTGGCGCATCCTGCCACATCCTGTTCGCCCGTGCCGAACAACTGGCCGATGATATCGCTCAGGGCCTGGCCGACTATATCCGTACCATAACGCCTGTGCCGATCAAGCAACGCATCGGCAGCCCGCTGGTGGTGTTTCTCGAAACGGCCGCCGACAGCAGCCTGGCCGAGCAACAGGCACTGGCCTGGAAAGTCCTGCGCGGGGTCCATGCCCGTGACCCGCATCCGTGGCCGCAGGCGATCCCGACCGACCCCCACGACAATGCCTGGTCGTTCTGCTACGCCGGCATGCCGCTGTTCATCAACATGAACTTCCCCGGCCATCAGCAGATGAAAAGCCGCAATCTCGGCCCGCACATCACCTTCGTCATCAACCCGCGGGAGAACTTCGACGAAGTGGCCAACGCCAGCACCGAAAGCGGGCAACGCATTCGTGCCCGCATTCGTGATCGCGTACGCCATTACAACGACGGGGTCATGCCCGAAACCCTGGGCTTCTTTGGCCAGGACGACAACTACGAATGGAAGCAGTACCAACTGCAGGAAGCAGGCTCGCTCAATCCGTCGCGCTGCCCCTTTCATGCCCATGCACACGCCCACGCGACACCCGACACTCTGATCGAGAACTGACCGTGAATACCGCCCTGACTCTGACTTATGCACTCACCGTCCTGCTGCTGATCGCCACCCCCGGCCCGGTGGTGGCACTGATCGTCAACACCGCTGCGGCCTCCGGCTCGCGCAAGGCAATGTTCACCGCCGTCGGCACCAACTGGGCGTCACTGGTGCTGATCGGTGCCGCCGCCTGGGTCATCCTCACCAGCGCAGCCATCGACAAGGCCTGGCTCAGCGGCATGAGCCTGCTGGGCTGCCTGTTCATCGGCTATATCGCCGTGGGTACCTTGCGCGAGTGCCTGCAGGCGCCTGTCGCCGACGAGGCCGAACTTCAGCCAGCCAAGCCCGGCCGCGGCGGTTTGTGGCAAGGCTTCATGGTGGGCATTTCCAACCCGAAGGACATCATCTTCTTCATCGCTTTCTTTCCGCAGTTCATCCAGATCACCGAGTCGTTCGGCAAGAGCATGGTGGTGCTCTCGCTGCTGTGGGTGCTGATCGATTTCGCCGTGCTCAGCCTGTACATCTTCGCCATCGGCAAGATCACCTCGCAGCGCAGCAACCGCCTGATTTCCCTGGCCTCGGGGGTCGTCCTGCTGCTGATCGCCGCCGGTGGCCTGGCCTATAACCTCAAGGAACTGGCGGGCTGAAGCCCTGCACCGCCGCACGCCAGCCGAGAAGGAGCGCCCATGACACGGTCCCTAACCGCCACGCACGCCCTGGGCCTCGCTTCGCCACTTCATCATGACTACCAGCGTTTTCTGCTGCTGGGCAACCGCCGCGCCCCCCACACTCTGCATGTGCATGAAAGCGGCTACCGCTCCGGCACCATCAACACCGATGCCTTTGGCCTGCGCTACAGCCATTGCGCCGGCAAGCGCTTCTCGGCCGCCGAACGCGGCAGTGCACCGCGCATCAACCTGCTGGTCGGCGGTTCGACCGCCCTGGGTATCGGCGCCAGCTCCGATGAACATACGGTGGCCTCGCACCTGTCGATGCTGACCGGTGAGGTATGGCTGAGCCTGGCCGGCTGCGGGCTCAATGCCAGCCAGGAACTGCTGCTGTTCCTGACCCACCAGCACCGCCTGGGCGAAGTGGGCCATGTGGTACTGCTCAGCGGCCTCAACACCTTGGCCCATGAAGCCCTCGGCGAAGTCCTGGCCGGCCCGCACGACCCACAACAGGCCAAGGCTCACCAGGCTTACCTGAACAGTTTCAACGAGGGCATGCCGCCAGTTGGCCCGGCTCGCCGCGAGTCGTTGTGGCAGCGCCTGGGTCAGGCACTGGCACCACGGCGTCACGAACCTGTCCCCAGCTGGTCGCTGTCCGCCCCAAAAGAACGCCTGGCACGGGCGGCCGACAGCATCGGCCGCACCTTGCGCCAATGGGAACGCATGCTGGCTGACAGCCACGCCACCCTGACCTTCATTCTCCAGCCCCTGCTGCCCTGGTGCCGGGAAACCCTGCCAGCGGGTGAACAGGCGATGCTGGCCGCCCTCAAGCAACAACCGGGGAATTTCGATCGCCTGCTCGACGGCGCGTTCGACAGCGAACTGCACATGGCTTTCTTCCGTCGCATCAAGAGCCAGGCAGACCCCGTGCCCTGCTACGACATGAACTGCATGCTCAGCAGCTCGCTGGTATTCGGTGCCGATCTGTTCGTCGACCGCCTGCACCTGAACGACCTGGGCAACAATGCCCTGGCCAAGGTGATCACCGCCAAGCTGGGGCTGGCCCAGGAACGACACGCCCAGCGCAAGGTCACACCGATCAAGCTCGTCTGACAGACGAGCGACGGGGTTTCGGTTTCGGCCCACGCTTGGCTAGAATACCCCGTCGTTCCGATTCGCCCGAGGCGTACGCGAAGTTGTGATCAATCATCAAGCCGCCCTCCCGTACCCGGCAGCCTGCCGGCGCCGTTCATTGCGCGAGGCACGCCTGTGAGCCGCGTCGCTCTGGGATCGGCACTGTTCATCGCGCTGGCCCCGATGGCCGCTAACGCGCTCGAAGTCCGTATCGACCCGCACGCCGACCTGCTCTACCGCCAGGCGCTGCCGCTGCTGGAGCAGGCCGACACGCCGGATGACAACGGCCCCCTGCGCACCGCCATGGGCGTCGACCCTGAGCTCAACCGCCAGGGCCGGGCGCTGGCACACACCCTGCCAACGGCAGTGGCCCTACTGAAAAAGTCGGTGGAACTTGGCCACCCAGTCGCGCAGTATCGCCTGGCGCTGTACTACACCACCTACCTGCCTGCAGCACAGATAGCAGATGCGGCCTGCCCGCTGCTGGAAGCCAGCCTAAGCCAAGGTTTTGCACCCCCGGCGACTGCGATTGCGACCTGGTGCCCAGACTACAATGCCAGCCCGGCCTACCGCGAAGCGCTGGAAGCGATCCCGAGCATGGCCACCCTGTATGCGCCCTACTACCCGCAGCCAGCCACCCGCCTGGCCTGCAGCCGCAGCCACCCGCAGGGGCTGGAGATGCAATGGGGGCGCCAGCGCGACTACCAGGCCGAGGTCTACCGGCTGCTGGGCGACCTCGACCCACAGCGTCGCCAGGCACTGCTGCAGAAGGCCGTGGACATCAATGGTTGCGTGGCGGCGCAGCAGCGGCTGACCAGTCTCCGCTGAGCAAGGCACAGGCCGCAAACAAGCAAGATCGTTCAAGCCATCCCCGCCACGGCTCTGTCATGCTGCCCTACCTCGCAGAATGTGTCGCAGCCATCATGTCCAGCAGTCCCCCCATCGCCCGCCAAGCTTTCCTGCACGGCGCCATCGCCATCCTGCCGCTGTCCCTGGCCGTCGCCCCCTGGGGCTTGCTCGCCGGTTCCATGGCCATCGAGGCCAACCTCAGCGCCTGGCAAGGCCAGGGTCTGTCGGCGATCGTCTTCGCCGGTGCCGCGCAACTGGTTGCCATCGGCATGCTCAAGGGCGGTGCCAACCTGCTGTCGATCCTGCTCACGACCCTGCTGCTGACGTCCCAGCACCTGCTCTATGGGTTGTCCATGCGCCCGGTGCTGTCCAGCCAGCCGTTGCGCTGGCGGCTGGGCCTGGGTTTCCTGCTCACCGACGAATTCTTCGCCCTCACCAGCCACTACGACCAGCAACAGTTCAACCGCTGGTACGCCTTGGGCGTGGGCCTGACTTTCTACGTCGCGTGGAACCTGTTCACCCTGGCCGGCATCGTGCTGGGCCAGAACATCCCGCACCTCGACCAGCTCGGCCTGGACTTCTCCATCGTCGCCACCTTCGTCGCGCTGATCGCGCCCCTGGTGCGCAACGTGGCCACCGTGGTGTGCGTGGCGGTGTCGCTGTTCTGCTCGGTGCTGTTCAGTTACTGGCACTGGGAAACCGCCTTGGTCGCCGCCGGCCTGCTGGGCATGGCTGCCGGCTTCGTCTGCCAGAAATTCACCGGAGGCCGGCCATGATCTGGCTGCTGATCTTCGCCATGGGCGCCGTGGTATTCCTCAACCGCTACGCCTTTCTGGAGCCGCGCCTGCCCTTGCGCCTGAGCTCGAACGCCCGGCAGTTCCTCGGCTTTGCCGTGCCCGGCATGCTCACGGCGATCTGTGGGCCGATCATCTTTCTGCCCGGCCACCAGCTCGACCTGAGCCCGCTCAACCCCTACCTGCTCGGTGCGCTGGTGGCCGTTGTGCTGGTGTTGTTGACCCGCAGCGTATTGCTGAGCATGCTGGTGAGCATGTTGATCTTCTTCCTGCTGCGCAGCTGGCTGGCATGAGCACGCCCCTGCGCGAACAGACCCACCTCTGGCAGGCGCCGGCCCTCGGCGACGTCGAGATGCTGCACGCGCGCTACTTCCAGCAGCGTTTCGCCCCGCATGTGCATGAAGGCTATGTGTTCACCGTGATCGAGTCGGGCGCGCAACGCTTCTGGCACCGCGGCAGCGAGCACCTGGCGCCGGTCGGCAGCATGGTGCTGATCAACCCGGACGAACTGCACACCGGCGCCACCGCCCACGAAGCCGGCTGGCGCTACCGCGGTTTCTATCCGGAGCATGAACGGGTTACCGGCGTGCTCGACGAACTGGAACTGGGCCGGCACGGCATGCCGCGCTTCAAGGACAGCGTGATCCAGGACCCGGCCCTGGCCCGGGCCTTCAGCCAGCTGCATCAGCTGTCGGAAGCCGGCGCCAGCGCCCTGGAGCAACAGACCGCCTGGCGCCAGGCGGTGCTGGCGCTGGTGCAGCGCCATGGCCACTGCCCGGAACCCACGGCCCCCGGCAACGAACCGCTGGCGGTAGCGCGTGCGCGGGAGCTGCTGGAAAGCCAGTTGGCGGACCCGCCGTCACTGGAGGCCCTGGCAGCTGCGGTCAATCTTTCGCCGTTCCACTTTGCCCGGGTGTTCCGCCAGGCCACCGGCCTGCCGCCCCATGCCTGGCTGAAGCAAAGGCGCCTGGCACGGGCACGGGAATTTCTGAAAAGCGGCCTGGCAGCCTCTGACGTTGCCTTTACCCTGGGTTTTGCCGACCAGAGCCACTTGAGCCGGCAGTTCAAACAGGCCTTTGGCGTCACGCCGGGCGCCTACCGCAGCGCCTGCCTGCACAACTAGCGCCTGCGACGCCAGGCCTCAGGCAAGCTGGCCAGCCACTGCTACACTGACAGTGCAGAACGGAGGATCTGTCATGTCCGAAAGAGAGCTCACCACCCTGATATCGCTGATGAACCAGCGCCAAGCCTGCCTGAGCAGTGCCTGCAAGGAAATTGCCGACTGGATCGACCGCCAGGGCGATGTGCCCGCTGCGGGCAAGATCCGCGCCAGCCTCAAGGCGTTGGAGGCCGATGAGGCCCAGGTTCGCAAGACCCTGACCTCGCTGACCCTCGAAAGGCCGCTGCCACGCTTCCGTAGCTGAAGCGCGCGGCACAATGAAGAAGGGCCGCTTACGCGGCCCTTTCGTCGGTCAGTGGTTCATGTGCATGTGGTCATGCCCACCGCCGGCCTCGGCGTTGAGTGGGCGCACTTCTGCCTGCACCTCGACGGTTTCCTTGGTGCCCTTGGCATCTTCGATGGTCAGGGTCAGCGGTACCTTCTCGCCTTCCTTCACTTGCTGGGTCAGGCCCATCAGCATCACGTGGTAGCCATTGGGGTCCAGGCTCACCGGCTTGCCCGCAGGCAGCTCCACGGCCTTCACTTCCTTCATGCCCATCACGTCGCCGTTCATGGTCATTTCGTGCACCTGCACGGTCTTGGCCACTGGCGAGGCCACGCCGACCAGCTTGCTGTCGGTGCTGGCGGTCAGGGTCATGAAGGCGCCAGTGGACGGCTGGTGCGGCACGCTGGCGCGTACCCAGGCGTCGCTCACGGCGGTCTGCGCCAAGGCCGGCAGGGCCAGGCCCATCAGTACCAGGGCGGCTAGGCCGCGCTTGATTGGTTGCATCGACATTCAGCAGATCTCCATGAGGGTAGCCAGGTCTTCAGCGCATTCCTTGGCATTCAGCGAATGGCCCAGGCTCAGGCGCAGGGTGCCACGTGTATCGTAGACGTAGCTGGTGGACGAGTGAGAGATGGTGTAGGTGTCACCGGCCGGGACCTTTTCGTAGAACACCTTGAACTCCTTGGCCACCGCAGCGATTTCTTCCGGGGTGCCGGTCAGGGCGGTGAACGACGGGTCGAAGGCCTTGACGTAGGCGTCGAGCACCTCCGGGGTGTCGCGTTCCGGGTCTAGGGTGATGAACACCACCTGGAAGATCTCGCGGTCGCGGCCCCTGAGCAGCTTCTTGATCTGTGCCGCACGCGCCAGGGTGGTCGGGCAGACGGCCGGGCACTGGGTGAAACCGAAGAAGATCATCGGCATGCTGCCGTAGAAGCTCGACAGGGTGCGGACATTGCCCTGGGGGTCCTTGAGGCTGAACTTGCGCCCAAGGATCTCGTTGCTCATGTTCTTGCCGTACTTGAACTCGAGCCCCCGGGCCGGGTTGCAGCCTGCCAGCAGGCCGAGCCCGAGAACGCCCATCCCGGCGACAACAGCGCGCCGGGTAAACTGATCATTCATTGAACCATCCTTTACAGGGAAGGTGCCGGCCCTCGGGACGGGCCGGCCGAAAAACCGGGGCATTCTGGCACGACACCCGGTGGGCTTCTACCCGACCAAGGCGGTGATGGCCCGCAGCCCTTTGAATACGGGCTGCGGCCTGTTGTCGCAGGGGTTGAAACCGTAACACTTTGTTGCTAGGCATTGACCCTGAAGAACAACTGCCTGTCACAACTCTTGCAGCACTGCGCGGTCAGTGTGGGAGCGGCCTTGTGTCGCGAAAGGGCCGCAAAGCGGCCCCAGCGATATTAGCTTCGACGCTGAAATCCTGGGGCTGCTGCGCAGCCCTTTCGCGACGCAAGGCCGCTCCCACAACAAAGCCGCACCGATAGCTGGATCAGTAGTACGCGTTCTCTTTCTGGGTGTGGTCAGTCACGTCACGCACGCCCTTGAGCTCTGGAATGCGCTCGAGCAGGGTGCGCTCGATACCTTCCTTGAGGGTCACGTCGGCCTGGCCGCAGCCTTGGCAGCCGCCACCGAACTGCAGCACGGCGATACCGTCGTCGACCACGTCTACCAGGCTAACCTGGCCGCCGTGGCTGGCCAGGCCCGGATTGATCTCGGTTTGCAGGTAATAGTTGATACGCTCGTTGATCGGGCTGTCTTCGTTGACCATCGGCACCTTGGCGTTCGGCGCTTTGATAGTCAGCTGGCCACCCATGCGGTCGGTGGCGTAGTCGACCAGCGCGTCTTCCAGAAACGGCACGCTGACTGCGTCAAGGTAGGCGGTGAAACTCTTCAGGCCGACCGGCTCGTCGTCGGGCTTCTCTTCGCCCGGCTTGCAGTAGGCGATGCAGGTCTCGGCGTACTGGGTGCCCGGCTGGGTGATGAAAATACGGATGCCAATGCCAGGCGTGTTCTGCTTGGAGAGCAGATCGGCCAGGTAATCATGGGCGGCGTCAGTAATGGTTATAGCGCTCATGGAAGTTCCTCACAGACTTGCGGCCAAGTGTACGCCAACCTGGCCTTTGTACAAAGTCCTAGTATTTGACTCGGGAAAGCGCAAAGTCCTGAGTTTGCTCCCGTGGCGCCGCCAGCCAGGCCTGCATCCGCTGGTACAGGCCGCGCTCCAGCCACTGGTAGCTGAACCACGACATTAGTCCAATGGACGGCACGCACACGGCGAACACCAGGTACGGGTTCAGGTGCAGGCGCTGGGCGGCGAACCAGCCGGCATACAGCACCAGCACGTGGATCAGGTACACCGAATAGGAACAGTCACCCAGCGCCTTGAGCAGGCGGTTGCCTTTGAAATACGGCTCCAGAGCAATGAACGCCAGCACGATCATGGCGCTTGGCACGCCCCAGTGCAGCAGGCGCTGCGAAGCGTCCAGGTGATAGATCGCATAGCCCGCCACGCCCAGCACCGCCAGTGGCAGCCACAGGCCTTCGCGGATCAGGCCGCGGCGCTGGATCACGCCCAGGCCGATACCCAGCAGGAACTCGTAGATGATGTCGTTGCTGTAGAAACGGCTGAGCACGCCCATCCGGCCGAGCACTTCACTGACCAGCAACAACGCAGCGGTCACCAGCAGCAGGTGGTGGCGCTGGCGCACCAGGAAGGCAAGGCCGAACAACAGGTAGAAGAACATCTCGAAATTCAACGTCCAGCCCACATTCAGAGTCGGGTACAAACCGTAACCGCCGGGGTTTTCCGCCGGGATGAACAGCAGCGACAGTAGCAGGTGATGCCAGTTGAAGGCCTGGTGCGGCATCCACTGGCTGAACGCCAGCAGCAGCGCCGCCATCAACGCAGTGTAGAACCAGTAGGCGGGGACGATGCGCAAGGCCCGGTTGAGCAGGAACTGACGCGGTTCGATGGGTTTGTCGCGGGTCGACAGGTAGATCACCAGCCCGCTGATGACGAAGAAGATGTCGACGCCTACGGCGCCGCGGTCGGTGAGTAGCTGGCCAATGGGGCCGGTGGCATGGAAGTCGAAGAAGATCTGCATGAAGTGGTGGCAGACCACCACCCAGGCGGCGAACGCCCGCAGTGCCTGAAGCGAATACAGCATGGAATACCTGCGATTGCCGGTGCATTGAGGCCCGGAGGCTGTAATAGCCTCCGGACCACCCACCAGTTCCGACCGTAGCGTATTCGCAAAGGTCAACTGACCCGATCAGAGGTTCTCGTAGCGGTTCATGTCCAGCACCCCGTCCTCCACCGGCTCGGTTTCCTTGATGTAGGTGCTGAGGTCATGGAAGTAGCGCCAGAACTGCGGATGACTGCGACGCACGCCCCAGCGCATGACGATGCGCTCGAACTTCGCCGGGTCATCCTTGGCGTATTCCATGTCCTCGACGAACTCAGGCACATCCTTGGCCGGGATGTTGAAGATGAAGTTCGGGTAGCTGCTGAGTACGCCCGGGTACAGGGTCAGGGTGTCCAACCCTGGCTGGTAGCGATACGCCTCGCCGAGCAGGAACGCCACATTGCTGTGCGCGCGGTTGCGCAGCAGGCTGTAGACCTGGCGCTGGCCGCCCTCGCCTTCGATGCGCAGCATGGTCGCCTCGGGCAGCTGGCTGATCACTTTCAGGCCGGCGGCCGGGCGCGACACCAGGCGGCTGAGCGACTGCTCGACGTTGCGGAACTCCTCGTTCATCTGCGGCCGCGAGCAATAGGCGCCGGTGCAACGATTGATCGGGTCCGGCGCGGCGTTCAGGCTGCCGGTGCGTTGCAGCAGTTTCAGGCCGAAGTCGCGTTTGGGGTCGCGCGGGTCGAGCTTGATGCCGCTTGGCGTGTCGGTGTCGATGTCCTCGTAGTCCAGCCACATCTTCACCTTGCCGCTGTTCTGGTACCAGCTGCCGAGGATCTTGCCACGCTGGTCGGCCGGCATCAGGCGCAGGAAGTTGACCTCGGCGCCGTTGCGGATCAGGTCGAAGTACAGGCGCGTCTGCAGCTGGTGCGAGACGTTGCCGTACACATCGAAGTTGACCGCCAGCTGGTAATAGGTGCGTTCGAACAGCGGGTAGTCGAACAACCATACGGTCAACGGCACGTCGCCGATCAGCCCCTTGGTCACCGAGGCGCTGTCGAAGTGGCGGAAAATGCTCAGCAGTGCGTTGTCGTTGCCGGCCCAAAGGGTTGCCCAGCCCGGCGCCGGCATTTCGGCATAGGCCTCGCGGCGCAGCTTTTCGTACTCGTTACGCTTGTCGCGGTAGGCATGCCACAGGTTCAGCACGCTGCCGACGTCATCGATCTGGCCTGGCATGGCGAGCAGCGGCGTGGCTTCGCCGCGATACTTGGCATCAGTGATGTATCGGTCATGGGCCGGCTCCTGGAACAGCGCCCAGAAATTGTCGCGGATCACATCGGTGGCGATCTGCCCGCGGCACACCGGCCCACGAATGAAGGTGCGCACGAAATACTCGGCGTTATCCAGCATGAACTGGTAGCGCGCCACCGCCGGGATCGCCTCGAAGGTTTCGAACGGGTTGGCCCGGTGGCGTGGACCGTAGCCCGGCAGCGCACTGGCATGCCAGTCGCCGGCGTAAAACAGCTGCTTCACGCGCTTGAGCTTTTGCGGCCCCATCGGGTAGGTGATGTGGGTCTTGTGCACGATCACGCCCTGCACCGGGATCAGCCGGTAATAAAAGTCGGTGCCTGGTGGGTCGTTGGGGCGGCGCGTGGCGATGATGTCGACCGGCTTGCCGCTTGGCGTGCGCGAGCGTACCCACTGGAAGAAGTGGCCCTGCTCGCCGCCAACGAAGTAGATGTGCGCGAGGAACAGGTGCTCGTACAGCCAGCGGCCGACCAGCGCCTCGGTGGAACCGGGGCGGTTGAGCAGCTCTTCCCAGTCGGTAATCTGCCTGGCCTCGGCCGCACTTGGCTGGATCGGCTGGTACTCGACCGGGGCGCCAGCGTCCAGCCAACGGCGCATGGTGTCGTATTCCTTGTCGGTCAGGCCGGTCACCGCCAGCGGCATGCCCTCCTTGGGGTGGGCGCCGGCATAGGCGTCGAACTCTTCGGGCAGCGGGCACATGTTGTTGCGGTTGAGCCCCAGGACAATCTCCTCGGGCAGCTTGGCGTTGGGCGTGAGCGGGGTCTTGTGGCCCAGCTCGAGCATGCGCGCCATCAGCGCCGCCTGGCTGCCCTGGTTGTCGAGCACCGAATAGAAGCCCTTCTTGCGCCATGCATCTTCACTGTGGGCGTCGTAGAACAACCGCGTGGGCGGCACGGCCTTGCTCCGTTCGCCCTGATAGACCGGCACCTTGGTGGCACCGCGCACCGCGCCTTCGGGGCTTTCCAGCTTGAGCTGGCAGGCGGCGTCGTTGCAGGCGTGGCAGGCCACGCATTTCTCGGTGAAGATCGGCTGGATGTCCCGGGTGTAGGAAATGGCCGGGCTCGATTGGGGGGCCTGTCCGAACGCCACGCTGCTGATGAGCAGGGCGAAGACGCTGACAAGGATACGATGCACCATGTGCGGAAAGTCCTGGGTATTGAAAGCCATCACGATTTGCCTGGTCGTCCTTGGGTGCTCTGTTTTCATGACAGCCGCCCAACATGAACATAATTCATGCAAATGGGCAGTGCACCTAAAAACCTTGCAGCTTTGTTATGATTCGGCACCTTCTGATATTTGCCCGACCAGGTAGTTCCTATGTCCGACCGCAGCGCTCGTCTCCAAGCACTCCAGCACGCACTCAAAGAGCGCATCCTGATCCTCGACGGCGGCATGGGTACTATGATCCAAAGCTATCGCCTCGAGGAACACGACTATCGTGGCACGCGCTTCGCCGATTGGCCAAGCGACGTGAAAGGCAACAACGACCTGCTGCTGCTCAGCCGCCCGGACGTGATCGCCGCCATCGAGAAAGCCTACCTGGATGCTGGAGCCGATATCCTCGAAACCAACACCTTCAACGCCACGCAGATCTCCCAGGCCGACTACGGCATGGAATCGCTGGTCTACGAGCTGAACGTCGAAGGTGCCCGCGTCGCCCGTCAGGTGGCCGATGCCAAAACCCTGGAAACCCCGGACAAACCGCGCTTCGTCGCCGGCGTGCTCGGCCCGACCAGCCGCACCTGCTCGATCTCCCCGGACGTCAACGACCCCGGCTACCGCAACGTCACCTTCGACGAGCTGGTGGAAAACTACATCGAGGCCACCCGCGGCCTGATCGAAGGCGGCGCCGACCTGATCCTGATCGAGACCATCTTCGACACCCTCAACGCCAAGGCGGCGATCTTCGCGGTGCAGCAGGTGTTCGAGAACGACAACGTCGAACTGCCGATCATGATCTCCGGCACCATCACCGATGCCTCCGGCCGGACCCTGTCGGGCCAGACCACCGAAGCATTCTGGAACTCGGTGCGCCACGCCAAGCCGATTTCCGTGGGCCTGAACTGCGCCCTCGGCGCCAAGGACCTGCGCCCATACCTGGAAGAGCTGGCGACCAAGGCCGACACCCACGTCTCCGCCCACCCTAACGCCGGCCTGCCGAATGCCTTCGGTGAATACGACGAAACCCCGGCCGAGATGGCGGCGGTGGTCGAGGAATTTGCCGCCAGCGGCTTCCTCAACATCATCGGCGGTTGCTGCGGCACCACCCCGGGCCACATCCAGGCCATCGCCGAGGCCGTGGCCAAGTACAAGCCGCGCGAGATCCCGGAAATCGCCAAGGCGTGCCGCCTGTCGGGCCTGGAGCCATTCACCATCGACCGCCAGTCGCTGTTCGTCAACGTCGGCGAGCGCACCAACATTACCGGCTCCGCCAAGTTCGCCCGGCTGATTCGTGAAGAGAACTACACCGAGGCCCTGGAAGTCGCCCTGCAGCAGGTCGAGGCCGGCGCCCAGGTGATCGACATCAACATGGACGAAGGGATGCTCGATTCCCAGGCCGCCATGGTCCGCTTCCTCAACCTGATCGCCGGTGAGCCAGACATCTCCCGCGTGCCGATCATGATCGACTCCTCCAAGTGGGAAGTGATCGAAGCGGGCCTGAAGTGCATCCAGGGCAAGGGCATCGTCAACTCGATCTCCATGAAGGAAGGCGTCGAGCAGTTCAAGCACCACGCCCGCCTCTGCAAGCGCTATGGCGCCGCCGTGGTGGTGATGGCCTTCGACGAGGTCGGCCAGGCCGACACCGCCGCGCGCAAGAAGGAAATCTGCCAGCGCAGCTACGACATCCTGGTCAATGAAGTGGGCTTCCCGCCGGAAGACATCATCTTCGACCCGAACATCTTTGCCGTCGCCACCGGCATCGAAGAGCACAACAATTACGCCGTCGATTTCATCGAGGCCTGTGCCTACATCCGCGATCACCTGCCCCACGCGCTGAGCTCGGGCGGCGTGTCCAACGTATCGTTCTCGTTCCGCGGCAACAATCCGGTGCGCGAGGCGATCCACTCGGTGTTCCTCTACCACGCGATCCAGAACGGCCTGACCATGGGCATCGTCAACGCCGGCCAGCTGGAGATCTACGACGAGATCCCGGCCGCGCTGCGCGAGAAAGTCGAGGACGTGGTGCTCAACCGCACCCCGCACGGTACCGATGCCCTGCTGGCGATTGCCGACGACTACAAGGGCGGCGGCGCAACCAAGGAAGTGGAAAACGAAGAGTGGCGTTCGCTGCCCGTTGAAAAGCGCCTGGAGCACGCGCTGGTCAAGGGCATCACCGCCTTCATCGTCGAAGACACCGAAGAATGCCGCCAGCAGTGTGCACGCCCGATCGAGGTCATCGAAGGCCCACTGATGAACGGCATGAACGTGGTCGGCGACCTGTTCGGCGCCGGCAAGATGTTCCTGCCACAGGTGGTCAAGTCGGCCCGGGTGATGAAGCAGGCCGTGGCTCACCTGATCCCGTTCATCGAAGCCGAGAAAGGCGACAAGCCGGAAGCCAAGGGCAAGATCCTCATGGCCACGGTCAAGGGTGACGTGCACGACATCGGCAAGAACATTGTCGGCGTGGTACTGGGCTGCAACGGCTACGACATCGTCGACCTTGGCGTGATGGTGCCGGCCGAGAAGATCCTGCAGACCGCCCGCGAACAGAAGTGCGACATCATCGGCCTGTCCGGCCTGATCACCCCGTCGCTGGACGAGATGGTCCACGTCGCCCGCGAAATGCAGCGCCAGGATTTCCACCTGCCGCTGATGATCGGTGGTGCCACCACCTCCAAGGCACACACCGCAGTCAAGATCGAGCCCAAGTACAGCAACGACGCCGTGGTCTACGTCACCGACGCCTCGCGTGCGGTGGGCGTGGCTACCCAGCTGCTGTCCAAGGAACTCAAGCCCGGCTTCGTCGAGAAGACCCGCCAGGACTACGTGGAAGTGCGCGAGCGCACCGCCAACCGCAGCGCCCGCACCGAACGCCTGAGCTATGCCCAGGCCATCGCCGCCAAGCCACAGTACGACTGGGCCGGCTACCAGCCAGCAGTGCCCTCCTTCACCGGCGTCAAGGTGCTGGAAGACATCGATCTGCGGACCCTGGCCGAATACATCGACTGGACCCCGTTCTTCATCTCCTGGGACCTGGCCGGCAAGTTCCCGCGCATCCTCACCGACGAGGTGGTCGGCGAAGCCGCCACCGCGCTGTACAAGGATGCCCGCGAGATGCTCGACAAGCTGATCGACGAGCAGCTGATCAGCGCCCGCGCGGTGTTCGGCTTCTGGCCGGCCAACCAGGTCGCCGATGACGACATCGAAGTCTACGGTGAGAACGGCCATGCCCTTGCCACCCTGCACCACCTGCGCCAGCAGACCATCAAGCCCGATGGCAAGCCGAACCTGTCCCTGGCCGACTTCGTCGCGCCGAAGGCCAGCGGCGTCACCGACTACGTCGGCGGCTTCATCACCACCGCCGGCATCGGTGCCGAGGAAGTGGCCAAGGCTTACCAGGACAAGGGCGACGACTACAGCTCGATCATGGTCAAGGCCCTGGCCGACCGCCTGGCAGAAGCCTGTGCCGAGTGGCTGCACGAGCAGGTGCGCAAGAAGCACTGGGGCTATGCCCGCGACGAGCAGCTGGACAACGAGGCGCTGATCAAGGAGCAGTACAGCGGCATCCGTCCTGCCCCGGGCTACCCTGCCTGCCCGGACCACACCGAGAAGGAAACCCTGTTCCATCTGCTAGACGGCACCGCCATCGGCGAAACCGGGCCGAGCGGGGTGTTCCTGACCGAGCACTTCGCGATGTTCCCGGCGGCGGCGGTCAGCGGCTGGTACTTCGCCCACCCGCAGGCGCAGTATTTTGCCGTGGGCAAGGTCGACAAGGACCAGATCGAGCGTTACAGCGCGCGCAAGGGCCAGGACGTCAGCGTGAGCGAACGCTGGTTGGCGCCTAACCTGGGTTACGACAGCTAAGACCGCACTGGCTTCTTCGCGGGCTCGCCCGCTCCCACAGGGACCGCACCGAACTCACGGCTTGCGCAGCACCTGTGGGAGCGGGCGTGCCCGCGAAGGGGCCGGCACAAGCAACCTCTCACCCATTGCCTACACTGTCCCTGATTGCCTCCGATTCCCCAAGGAGCCACCATGGACGATTCCAGCCAGGGCAAACCCCCAACCTTCTGGCAGATGCTGCACAGCATCCTCGCCGCCGCCTTCGGCGTGCAGAGCGGCAAGAACCGCGCCCGCGACTTCACCCACGGCAAGGCCAGCCATTTCATCGTGATGGGCACCTTGTTCACCCTGGTGTTCATCGCGGTGCTGATCGGCCTGGTGCAACTGGCGCTGCACCTCACTGCCCACTGAGCGCTCTACAAAACGAAAACGCCTGCGGGTATCCCTCCCGCAGGCGCTCTGATGGCATCACGGTCTTGAGTTTCAAGTCACTGGTGGCTGACCCAATACACGGCAGTGACCACCACCAGGACGATCAGGCAAAGGATCGCCCAGGCATCGACACTGCTGTCAGCTTTGCGGACCTTGGTAGAGTTTCCCATTGCATTGCCTCTTGTAGTGGTTATGGGAATGCACTTCACCACCAGCAGTTAAGACGAGCAATGCCCTTCTCTCAAGCAAGGTCTTTCAATAGTCGACAGGTGACGTCAGAAACGGGTACTGGTAGCTCGGCGGACGTCCTTCGGCGCTGTAATGCTGGAAATCGACGCCATAGTCGTCCCGTTCCAGCAGCTTCAGCCATCGCCGCGCCTTGGCCTGGTCGATCGACTGCAGCACCGGCAGCACGTGTTCACGTTTGCCGTCACGATTCACCTCCAGGCCTTGGGCATCGTCGTGCAGGAGCACCATGGCCCAGCCACCCAGCGTGGTGTGCCCGCCCATCAGCACACCCAGGCGGCCATCGATACGGGCGCGCAAGGCTTCCGGCGAACTGTTGACGGCGCCGAACACCACATCGCGCCCTGGCTTGCGCCCGGCCTCCTCGAACGCCTGCATGGCGCCAAGGGCCATCTGGTCGTTGGCTGCCCACACCAGCCGGGTCTTCGGGTAGCGCTGCAGCAATTGCTGCGCCTGCTCGTAGGCGCGCTCACGGTTCCAGCCACCGTACACCACCTGGCGCAGACGCACCTGGGGGAAGTCTGCCAATGCCTGGCGCATGCCCTGCTCGCGTAGCTGCGAAGCCGGGGTGGTCTTGACCCCGGCAAAGGCCACCAGGTCGATCGGCTCATTGTCACGCGGCAGCAAGGCGACCATCTCGTGCAGCATGCGAAAGCCCGCCTGCTGGTCGTTGGCAGTCAAGGTACCAAGCACCTGACCGTATCTGTCGGGCTGGGCCTGGATGCTTCTGGCCTGGGTGGCTGTCAGGCCGTTATTGACCAGGAACAGCTTGACCCCGGTGCCCTGTGACAGGCGGATGATCTCCGGTGCGACGTACTGTTCATTGACCAGTACCAGGTAGTCCGGCCGCTGCGGGCCCTTGAGAATGGCCCGCGCCTGGCTCATCGCCAGCGCTGCATCGCGCTCGCTGTACTCCACCCGCAGCGACATGCCAAGTTCATCTGCGGCGGCCTGCATGAAACGCGAGTAGCTGGTCCAGAACGTCTCGTCCGACAGGCCAGGATTGAGAAAGACCACCGAGGCGGCCTGAGCGGAGGCTGCCAGTGGCAGGCCCAGGCACAAGCTTTGGCAAAGTGCCTTGAGCATGCGGATACACCCCTTGAAACAAACCGCCGAGTATAAACCTGTCGTATGCAGGGCTAACAAATGGCAGTCAGTCTCACTTAGTTCTTTTGGTTCTTTTCATATGCAAAAACATCACTTTAGCGCATAAACCCAACCTGCTATCGTTCCCCGGCTCCGAACCGGAGTGCGCGGCCGTGCGCGCGAATAGCTGCATGCAGCCTGAGACAGGACTTTTATGTACGTATACGACGAGTACGATCAGCGGATCATCGAGGACCGCGTCAAGCAGTTCCGGGATCAGACCCGCCGCTACCTGGCCGGTGAGCTGAGCGAAGAAGAATTCCGCCCTCTGCGCCTGCAGAACGGCCTCTATATCCAACGTTTCGCGCCGATGCTGCGTGTCGCCGTGCCGTACGGCCAGCTGAACGCCAACCAGGTTCGCACCCTGGCCAAGATCGCCCGCGACTACGACAAGGGCTATGCCCACATTTCCACCCGCCAGAACGTGCAGTACAACTGGCCGGCGCTGGAAGACATCCCGGATATCCTCGCCGAGCTGGCCACCGTGCAGATGCACGCGATCCAGACCAGCGGCAACTGCCTGCGCAACACCACCACCGACCAGTTCGCCGGTGTTGCCGCAGATGAACTGGTCGACCCGCGCCCCTGGTGCGAAATCGTCCGCCAGTGGACCACCTTCCACCCGGAATTCGCCTACCTGCCGCGCAAGTTCAAGATTGCCATCAACGGCTCGAAGGAAGACCGCGCCGCCATCGAAGTCCACGACATCGGCCTGGAGCCGGTGCGCAACGCCGCTGGCGAGCTGGGCTTCCGTGTGCTGGTCGGTGGTGGTCTGGGGCGTACCCCGGTGGTCGGCTCGTTCATCAACGAGTTCCTGCCATGGCAGGACCTGATCAGCTACCTCGACGCCATCCTGCGCGTGTACAACCGTTACGGTCGCCGTGACAACAAGTACAAGGCGCGGATCAAGATCCTGGTCAAGGCACTGACCCCGGAAGTGTTCGCCGAGAAGGTCGAGGCCGAAATGGCCCACCTGCGCGGTGGCAGCACCACCCTCACGGAAGAAGAAGTCCAGCGCGTCTCGCGCCACTTCGTCGACCCTGAGTACCTGGCCCTCGACAACGTCGACTACAGCACCCAGGACGCCGAATTCCCAGGCTTCGCCCGCTGGCGCTCGCGCAACACCCGCGCCCACAAGCGCCCTGGCTACGTGGCTGTGACCCTGTCGCTCAAGCCGACCGGCGTTGCCCCAGGCGACCTGACCGACAAGCAGCTGGACGCCGTGGCGGACCTCGCCGAGCGCTACAGCTTCGGTTTCCTGCGCACCTCCCACGAGCAGAACATCATCCTCGCCGACGTCGAGCAGCGCCAGCTGCACGCGCTGTGGATGGAACTGCGCGAGGTCGGCTTCGCCACGCCGAACATCGGCCTGCTGACCGACATCATCTGCTGCCCGGGCGGTGACTACTGCTCGCTGGCCAACGCCAAGTCGATCCCGATCGCCGAATCCATCCAGCGCCGTTTCGACGACCTGGACTACCTGTTCGACATCGGCGAGATCGACCTGAACATCTCTGGCTGCATGAACGCCTGCGGCCACCACCACGTCGGCCACATCGGCATTCTCGGGGTGGACAAGAAGGGCGAAGAGTTCTACCAGGTATCGCTGGGCGGCAATGCCGCGCGCGACGCAAGCCTGGGCAAGATCCTCGGCCCGTCCTTCGCCCAGGATGACATGGCCGATGTGATCGAGAAGCTGATCGCCGTGTACGTCGAACGACGTACCGAGGAAGAGCGTTTCATCGACACCTACCAGCGTATCGGCATCGACCCCTTCAAGGAACGCGTCTATGCAGCGAATCATTAAGAACAACCAGATCGTCGACGAAACCTGGCACCTGCTGCCCAAGGACTTCTCGTTCGACGAGCTGACCAACTGCGACGACTACATCGTCCCGCTGCAGATGTGGCGCGACCATGCCCACGTGCTCAAAGCCCGCGACGGCGGCCTGGGCGTGTGGCTGGACAGCGACCAGGAAGCAGAAGAAATCGGTGACGACGTGCAGCACTTCCAGGTCATCGCCCTGAACTTCCCGGCCTTCACCGACGGGCGCAGTTACTCGAATGCGCGCCTGCTGCGTGACCGCTACGGCTACAAGGGCGAGCTGCGCGCCATCGGCGACGTGCTGCGCGACCAGCTGTTCTTCATGGCCCGCTGCGGCTTCGACGCATTCGCCATCCGTGCCGACAAGGACCCGGAAGACGCGCTGCAGAGCCTGAAGGACTTCTCGGTGACCTACCAGGGCGCCACCGACGAGCCGCTGCCGCTGTTCCGCCGCCGCTGATCGTCACCTGCAATGCCCCCACGGCCCGCCTTTTGGCGGGCCGTTTCGTTTGTACGCAATACACGCTCAGGTTTCCTGATGGCACGCCGATAGCATGGGTACCCGTAAAATCTGCATGGAGCGCCGAAGATGAACCCGATTGCTGCCGTTCGCACCCTCCCCGCCCAGATCGCGCCTGCAGCGACTGCCCAGCTGAACGCAACCAGCCAGGCCGCAGGCACGTTGACCAGTGCCAGTACGCAGGTGGTCCTCGGCCAGCAATCGATCAGCATGGGCAGCGACATCTACTCTGCCAAAGGCACCCTGGAGAGCACATCCAGCCGCTACGTCTGGGAAACGCCAGGGGTCGACAAGCTCAGCCAGTACATGGCCAGCGCCGTGCAATCGAATTCGACCAGCACGCGCTTCCAGGGCCTGGGGGCGGCGCTGCTGGCGCAACTGGCCGCCAATGGCGGTGAGACCATCAGCCAATCCGGCTTGCTGGTGAACGACGCATCCGCTCCAAATCAGCTGATCCTGGGTCTGCAGCAGTCGCGCCTGCGCGAATTCGCCAGCAACAGCATCACCTTCAACCTCACCACGGCTTCCGGGGCGACCGTGTCCCTGGGCTTGTACAGCAGCGAGCAAGGCCTGGCCGTGGATGCACAGGTGCAGGGCGGCACGCTCAGCGCCAAGGAACTCGATGGCCTGGCCGGGTTGGCCAGCAGCTTCCAGTCGGCCATCAATGGCCTGACCCAGGAGCCGCCGAGCCTCCAGCTGGGTGGACTGGTCAAGCCCGACCCGAGCCTGTTCACCGGCCTGCAACTGGATGCGCAACTGGTAACCAGCAGCGGCGAACAGCAAACCTTCGAACTGCGCCTGAACGACCAGACCCGTAGCCTGAAACTGCAGGGGCCTGGTGGTGAGGTGAAGATGAACTTCGACACCCAGGGCGGCGCGCTGCTTGGCAACCAGGCCATGCGTCAGGCTGCGGTGGCCAACTACCTGACGCAATTTGACGCCGCACAAGCCCGCGGCCACGGCGACGTACAGCTGATGAGCCTGTTCAAGGATGCGTTCAGCCAGCTCAACAGCGTCGATGACAACAACCACCCGGCCAACTCGGCAACGACCTTGGACAAGAACAGCCGCCTGCTGCTCAGCGGCTTGGCCGACTTCAACGCATCGATCAGCCAGACCATGCAGCAGCCCAACCCGGCGAAGCCGGAAGAGGCAGATAGCTTCAACTACCAGGTTTCGCAGTCGACCAAGATCAAGAATGGCGCCAACACGAGCGTAGAGCAGCAACAAGAGGCCAACCTCAAGGCCGCCTGGCACGAAGGGCTCAACCCATTGGTGGCCCTGCAACTGACCCGTGACAACGAATCGCAGAACTACCGCTACCACGAAGTCAACGACCAGTCCAACAGCACTACCCGCCTGGGCTTGCGCAATGGCGTGCTGACCGACGCCAGTGTGTCGCAGCAGGCGACCCAGAAAGAGCGGGTTCGCACCTACCAGAAAGGCATCGAGCTTTCGGACGTAGTCAACAATGCTTCCAGCAGCAAGAACCGTGACCTGCTTGGCTCCCTCGACACATTGCTACGCCAGGACCGTGAAGCACAGCGCATCGGTGCACAGTCCAGGCTGGAGCAACAGGTGCTGGGCCTGAGCCAGCTGTGGTTGCTGCAGTCCAACCCGACGCTGATCAAGGATTGATGGCATCGCCTTGCCGGACTTGCACGAGCCAACGGTCCATTCGTGACTTCCCGTCAAATGACCTTGGCCGTGTCCTGCCTTAATCAAACACGCTGAAACCCGCACACTGCTCCCATTCGAAGATCGACCGCAACTGAGCGACTACGCTCAGTCCGGTCCACCTTTCACTCACCAGGAGCAGATTCATGAGCATTCCATCCTTTGGCCTCGGCACTTTCCGCCTGACCGGCCAAACCGTCATCGATTCGGTCAAGTCGGCCCTGGAGCTGGGTTACCGGGTCATCGACACCGCACAGATCTACAAGAACGAAGCCGAGGTTGGCCTGGCCATCGCCGAAAGCGGTGTACCGCGCAGCGAAGTGTTCATCACCACCAAGATCTGGGTGGACAACTACGCCACGGACAAGCTCATCCCCAGCCTGCGCGAGAGCCTGCAGAAACTGCGCACCGACCATGTCGACCTGCTGCTGATCCATTGGCCGGCCCCGGGCAACGGCGTCGAACTGGCCGAATACATGACAGCCCTGGCTGAGGCCAAGAAGCTGGGCCTGACCCGCCAGATTGGCGTGTCCAACTTCAACATCGAGCTGACCAAGCAAGCCATCGCCGTGGTTGGCAAAGGCGAAATCGCCACCAACCAGATCGAACTCAGCCCGTACCTGCAGAACAGCAAGCTGACGGCGTTCCTCAAGGAGCAGGGCATCACCGTCACCTCCTACATGACCCTGGCCTACGGCAAGGTCCTGAAAGACCCGGTACTGGCCGAGATCGCCCACAAGCACAAGGCCACGGTCGCCCAGGTTGCCCTGGCCTGGGCCCTGCAACTGGGTTACGCAGTGATCCCGTCTTCGACCAAGCGCGAGAACCTTGCCAGCAACCTGCTTGCCCAGAGCCTGCGCCTGGATGCCGACGACATGGCGCGCATTGCCACACTCGAACGCAATGGCCGCGAAGTCAGCCCTGCAAACCTGGCACCGGCCTGGGACTGAGGCTTTGGCAGCGGGGGCTGCCTTGCAGTCCCCATGCTCCCCTTCAGAACCTCAGCCCTACGTTGATCATCCCTGCTGCCCCTCCCAGCACCACGAACTCGGCCCCCACCGGCCCCCAGTGCAGGCCGAACGACGGAATGATCACCGGCGCAACGCCGAAATGGTTCAACGGGATCTTGTCGTCATATTCGCCCTTGTAACCTTCGATCAACCCGGCGCTCAGCTTGGCATAGACGGGATAGCGCTCGTGCTCCCAGACCTTACCCAGGTAGGCGTAGTAGGAGCGCTGGGAAAACGAGTTCTTGAAGGTCGCCGCGCCCCACAACAGGCCGTCGGTGTAGATGCGCTCGATGCCGATCAGCTCCTGGTGGTTGTTGTGCTCCGGGTCGTGGGTCCAGTGCTTGGTATAGGCGCTGGTCTGTATGTACCAATAATCCCCCTCGCGCTCGCCTTCTTCGGCAATTGCGGCCAGACTCACTGCCAGCAGCCCGATCGCTGCAATCGACGTCCCGTTCATGCTCGATGCCTCGCTGGACAATCCAGTGACACTAGCCGGGCTGGCCCGATTGCGCCATAGGACACGTCCAGGGAGGAATGATGCCGATACGCCGTTTGCTGGTGGCTGTGGTACTCGTGGTACTGGCCTTGCTGGTCACTGCGCTGTTTGCCTTGCGTATCACCGCAATTGCCGATTTCCAGCTGGAGCCGTGGCACACCTACGTGCCAGACGAGATGCCGGCCAGCGACATCGACCACGCCAGCTGGGGCGACTACCTCGCTGCCGAGCAGCGCGTGCTCAACCAGGTAAACCGTGAAATGCGCGAGCAGCTGGCCAGCGAGCAGCCGTCCGCCTATAACCGCTTCGTGGCCAGCAGCCGGGTGTTCCCGGGCAATCTCAGCCATGACTGGAACCGCTCCTATATCGCCGAGCCTAGGCAGACCGCCAAGGGCGCGGTGGTGCTGTTGCACGGTCTGACCGACTCGCCGTACAGCCTGCGCCACTTCGCCCGGCACTTTCAGGACCTGGGCTATGTGGTGGTCGCCCCACGCCTGCCCGGGCATGGCACGGTCCCGGCCGGCCTCACCGCTGCCCACTGGGAAGACTGGATGGCCGCCACTCGCCTGGCCGTGCGCGAAGCGACCCGCCGCGCCCCTGCAGACAGCCCGCTGTACATCGTCGGTTTCTCCAATGGCGGCGCACTGGCCGTCAAATACAGCCTCGACGCGCTGGAGGACCCGCACCTGGCCAGGCCCGCCCATCTGGTGCTGATCTCGCCCATGATCGGCGTCAGCCGCTTTGCCCGCTTTGCCGGCATCGCCGGCCTGCCAGCCTTGTTCCCGGCGTTCGCCAAGGCCGCGTGGCTGAGCGTGCTACCTGAGTTCAACCCCTTCAAGTACAACTCGTTTCCGGTCAATGCCGCGCGCCAGTCCTACGAGCTGACCGAAGCCGTGCGCCAACAGCTGGTCGCGCAAGCCCGCGAACCGCAGCGCCTGGCCACGCTGCCACCGGTTCTCACCTACCAGTCACTGGTTGATGGCACGGTCAGCACCGAAGCCATCCAGACCGACCTGTACGACCGCCTGCCCGCCAACGGCAGTGCACTGGTGGTGTTCGACACCAATGCCTCGCTGGGTATCGACGACATGCTCAGGCCGTCGGTGGCGGCCCTGCGCGACAGGATGTTCGCCCCCCAGGCCCGCCCCTATGCGCGCACCTTGATTGCGACCCGAGGCCCGGGCAATGCGCAGCTCAAGTCGACACGCTTCGCGGCCCTGGCAACCACGGCTGACGAACAGATGCTGGATGCGGTGTATCCGCCCAGCCTGATCTCGCTGTCCCATGTGGCACTGCCCTTCCCCATCGACGATTCGCTGTATGGGCAGCAGCCTGATGGCCAGGAGAATTACGGGGTGAAGCTGGGCAACTTGAACATGCGCGGGGAACGTGGGGCGCTGATCGTGGATGCGGGGAGCTTTTCGCGGGCGACTTCGAATCCGTTTTTCAAGGTGATGCTCGACGGGCTGGATGAGGAATTGCGGTTGCGCTGAGGCACCTGACTCGAGGCTTTTTGCGCCTGTGAGATCGCGCGCCGCCCGCGCGGCGCATCCCGGATAAATCCGCTCCTACACACGCGTTCGAAGCCACTCCACCCACTATTCCACCAAGCGCAACAATGAAATGCCAATCGCACGGATTCTCGGCCAAGCCAGCGAGTACTACGCTACTCCCTGCCAACCACTCCCCAGGAGCCACCCGATGTCCCGCCCTCCACTGCCCCCGTTCACCCACGAAACCGCCATCCAGAAAGTCCGCCTCGCCGAAGACGGCTGGAACAGCCGCGACGCTGCCAAAGTGGCACTGGCCTACACCGTCGATACTGCCTGGCGCAACCGCGTCGAATTCCCCCGTGGTCGCGCCGAGGTCGAGGCGTTTCTGACCCGCAAGTGGAACCACGAACTGGAATATCGCCTGATCAAGGAGCTGTGGGCCTTCACCGGTAACCGCATCGCCGTGCGCTATGCCTACGAGTACCACGACGACAGCGGCCAGTGGTTCCGTGCCTATGGCAACGAGAACTGGGAATTCGCCGAAGATGGCCTGATGCAAAACCGCTTTTCCAGCATCAATGAACAGCCTATCAGCGAAGCAGAGCGCAAGTTCCACTGGCCGCTGGGCCGGCGCCCGGATGATCATCCGGGCCTGAGCGACTTGGGGCTCTGATCAACCGACTGGCAAGCTGACCTTGACCTCCAGCCCGCCCCCCGGGCGATTGGCCAGGGTCACGCTGCCGCCTTGCTCCAGCACGATCGCGCGCACCGCCGGCAAGCCCAGCCCAACGCCACCGGTGTCGCGATTGCGCGACCCCTCGATGCGGAAAAACGGCGCGAATACGCTCTCCTGCAATTCAGGCGCGATACCCGGCCCGCGATCCAGTACGGTGATTTCCAGTTGCTCGGCAGTGACCAGCAGCCGCATTTCAGGCGCCAGGCCATACTTGACGGCGTTATCGACCAGGTTCACCAGCACCCGCTTGATTCCCGCCGGCCGCCCGACGTAGACGCAGCGCCGCGGCGCATCGAGCGCAACCTTGATACCCGCGTCCTTGAAGTCGTCCACCACCGTCTGCAGCATCTCGGCCAAGTCGAAGGGCGTGGTCTGTTCAAGCCGCGCATCGTCGCGGAAGAACTCCAGTGCGGCATCGACCATGGCCTGCATTTCGTCGACATCCTTGAACAGCTTGGCCTGCAGTTCAGCGTCCTCGATGAACTCGCCGCGCAGGCGCATGCGCGTCAAGGGCGCGCGCAGGTCATGGGAAATCGCCGCCAGCATCTGCGTGCGATCATTCACGAAGTGCTTGAGCTGCGCCTGGGTGGCATTGAAGGCGA
The DNA here is from genome assembly GCF_052041945.1 of Pseudomonas sp. SMN11. Lineage (NCBI taxonomy): Bacteria > Pseudomonadati > Pseudomonadota > Gammaproteobacteria > Pseudomonadales > Pseudomonadaceae > Pseudomonas > Pseudomonas sp. SMN11. Next base: position 83,270 of record NZ_JBKGGW010000003.1, read on the forward strand.
GGATGGCCTGGCGCAGGTCATGGGGGCCGACCACCGGGATCGGCGGCGCGTTGAAGTCCTTGCCGAAACGCCGTGCGCCTTCAGCGAAGCGCTCCAGTGGATGGGCCAGATAGCGTGTGGCGAACAGCGCGACCACCAGGCTGGAAAGCAGCATCAAGGTGACGATGATCAGGTTGCGTGGCAGTTCGTCCAGGCCCCAGCTGCGGTCCGTGGCGCGATACAGCACCCAGCTCTTGTCACTGAGTTCGATCATCAGCGCATAGCCGCGCGCCGGTTCATACTCCAGCAGGTCAAACGGCTCGAAGGCCTCGATCCGTGCATCAGGCCGCTTCAACAAGGCACGCAGGGTTGGCGTGCCCTTGCGAAACTCGGCATCAACCAGATCAGGCATTCCGGCTTCGTCATGGCTGCGCAACCATTGCACGGAGTAAGAGCCATCCCCTGCCGCACTGGCAATGTTGGCGCGCTGCACCTCGGGTGCGGCATCGAGGATGCGGGTGACGGTGGCGACCTTTTCGATCACACCGCTTTCCAGCAATGGCGGCTGCGCCCACACGCTCAGCAACAGGCTGAACAGCCCCTTGAGCAGCAGCAGGATGAACATCGCCGTCAGGGTGGTCAGGGCAATCCAGCGGGCGATGGTGATGCGTGGCCGCGGCAGGGCCTTTCGCAGCTTGGCCAACAGGTTCATCGCCTGACCACGGTGGCAGTGAACAGGTAACCGACATTGCGCAGGGTGCGGATCAGCGGTTCGGCGCCCGCCTCGCTCTCGAGCTTGCGCCGCAGCCGACTGACCTGCACATCGATACTGCGGTCGTACGCCTCGTAGGACTCACCCCGGGCCAGGTCGAGCAACTGCTGGCGGCTGAGCACTCGCCGGGGATGTTCGGCGAACACCAGCAGCAGCTCGAATTCACCGTTGGACAGAGGGATCATCACCTGCTCCGGCGAACGCAGCTCACGCCGTACCACATCCAGTTGCCAGCCGGAAAACTCCAGCAGCGTCCGCGGGTTGTCAGCCGCGCCGCCCGCCGCTTCGCCTGCCCGGCGCAAAACCGCCCGCACTCGCGCCAGCAGCTCGCGGGCGGCAAATGGCTTGGTCAGGTAATCGTCGGCACCCAGCTCCAGGCCGACCACGCGATCGCTCAGCTCGGCCATGGCCGTGAGCATGATCACCGCCACCTTGTGCTCAGTACGCAGCCGTTGGCACAGCACCAGGCCACTGTCACCCGGCAGCATCACATCGAGAATGACCAGGTCCGGCACCCGCCGCTCCAGGGCTTGCCACAGCCCTTTGCCATCGCGGGCCACGTCGACCTCGTAGCCATGCTGGCGGAGAAACTTCTGCAGCAGATCGAGTACTTCGACATCATCGTCGACAATCAGCAAATGGCTCAAAACAGGCACCGAAAACAAAGGCAATTACTGCGTACTGTAAGGCCATCACCAGGCTGTCGTCATATATTTCAACCCGGAAACAAAGTGTCAGGCGCGAGATAATCCGGACATTCCCAGGCAATCAATCCCCCGCAGCATCGGCGCCACTTCTTCACAGGAATGTGCCCATGCCTACCCCTTCCACTGCCTGGTTGTCTGCCCGCAACACGGTCCTGGCCTTGTCACTGCTCGCCGCCAGCGGCTGCAGCCAGCGCCCGCCGGCCACTACCTGCGGCCCGGTCGCCTATCAACTCAGCGACCCTGCCGAACCTGCCAACCGCGCCGTGTTCGCCTTCAACCGCAGCGTCGACGATTACCTGCTGGCGCCGGTCGCCCGCGGCTATACCGCCTTGCCGAACTTCGCCCAGCAAGGCGTACACAACTTTGCCGCCAACTTCGGTGAGCCAAAGGTGTTCGTCAACGACCTGCTGCAAGGCAACGGCGAGCGGGCGATGACCAGCCTGAGCCGCTTCATTTTCAACACCACCCTTGGCGTGGCCGGCCTGATCGATGTGTCGAGCAAGATGGGGCTTGCCCGCCATGAGTCGGACTTCGGCCAGACCTTCGGCGTGTGGAACATCGCCGATGGCCCGATCGTCGAGCTGCCGCTGCTGGGCTCGCACAACCTGCGCGATGCGACTGGCCGGGTACTGGGCCTGGCACTGGACCCGTTCGGCGACAACAGCGATACAGTCGAGACCCTGGGCACCGTGGCCACGGCCGGTGGCATGGTGGATGGCCGGGCGCAGGCGTTACCGCTGACCGACAAACTGCGCACTCAACCGGATTACTACCAGGCCGTGCGCGACTTCATCGCGCAACAGCGCGCCAACCGGGTGGTCGAGGGCCAGCTCGGCGCGCCAGGCAGGCGCGCGGACCAGTGCCAGGGAGGGCCTGCCGGTGAATGATGCGGTGTCACTGTTCCGCCGCGTGGAGTGCGGGATCGAGCAGTCGGTGTTGTTGCACGAGCTTGAAGCCCGCGTCTCGGAGGATGGGCGCGAACTGATTGTCAGCCGTTATCGGGAACGATATGCCGACGGTGGCGATACCCAGCGTCACGAGGTGCATCGCCGCGTACCGATCGCCACGCTGTTGAAGTGGATGGCCAGAGAAGGCACGACTCCCCAGCCATCCTGATGACGTTGCTCAGCGGGTCATCTTGCTCACTGCGGCCACCAGTATCGGAGCCAGTTCTGCATCGGTCATCGCCGGGCTGACCTGCATGTGCGCCAGGTCACTCCAGTCCATCGTCCAGTGCAGTACCGGCTGCAGGTCATTGCTTTCGACCACGGCAAAACCCTGCAGCTCGCCTACCGCATGCCAACGGCCATGGACCTTCAGCTCGGCGGGCGGCTTGCCGCCGGTCTCGGCGAAGCGGGCCATCACGGCGTTACGGTTTTCCGGGGCAATGCTCCATTGAATGATGAAAAGCATATGGCACCTCCCAGTTGCTCGGCACCTGTGCCAGACACCCTCCCCGGGGGCGCCGGGGCCTGGGGCGGGTGAATGCGCCATGTTTAGGCATAGCAGGATGGACAGCCGGTTGCCTGACTGGTTGTCGGAATCTGGACGCCAGTGCAGGCCAAAGCCCGAAATGTCCGAATCGCTACAGTGAGTGCCTGTTCGGCGTGAGACAGGCATTGCCCGGCTGGATAACCTCCGTCGGGCAATGCCTTGCCACCACTCGAAAAAGAGCCTCGCCCATGACGACTCCTGCCGCCTCCATGGCCCCGCCCGCCACAGCCGCCGACCAACCCCAGGGCTTCCTGGTCCGGATTGTCGGTGCCGCCGCCTTCGCTCACCTGCTCAACGACCTGATCCAGGCCGTGCTGCCGTCGATCTATCCGATGCTCAAGAGCGACTTTTCGCTGAGCTTCGCCCAGATCGGCTGGATCGCCCTGATCTACCAGGTTACCGCCTCACTGCTGCAGCCCTGGGTCGGCATGTACACCGACAAGCGCCCCATGCCGTACCTGCTGCCCACCGGCATGCTGTTCACCTTGGTCGGCATCGCCCTGCTCGCTTTCGCCAACAGCTACGAAATGCTGCTGTTCGCCGCTGCGGTGGTGGGTGTCGGTTCGGCGACCTTCCACCCCGAAGCCTCACGGGTCGCGCGCATGGCCTCCGGCGGGCGCTTCGGCACCGCGCAGTCGACCTTCCAGGTCGGTGGCAACACCGGCTCGGCGATCGGCCCGCTGCTGACCGCCGCCATCGTCATCCCCCATGGCCAGCCCGCCATCGCCTGGTTCATGCTGGCGGCAGGCCTGGCGATCTTCGTGCTGCTGCGGGTCACCGGCTGGACCATCCGCCACGGCCAGACTCAGCTCAAGGGCCTTGCCGGGCAACAGGCGCCCGGTCTTTCGAAAGGTGCCATGTGGCGCGCCGTTGGGGTGATCGCCGTGCTGATGTTCGCCAAGTTCGTCTACATCGCGTCATTCACCAACTACTTCACCTTCTATCTGATCGAGCACTTCGGCCTGAGCGTGCAGCAAAGCCAGCTGTACCTGTTCGTGTTCCTCGCCGCCGTGGCCCTGGGCACCTTTGCCGGCGGGCCGGTCGGTGACCGTATCGGGCGCAAGGCGGTGATCTGGATCTCGTTCCTTGGCGTTGCCCCGTTCGCCCTCGCCCTGCCCTACGCCAGCCTGGCCTGGACCGCGGTACTGGCGGTGGCCATCGGCCTGGTGATGTCGTCGGCCTTCGCCGCACTGGTGGTGTACGCCCAGGAAGCCGTGCCTGGTCGCGTCGGCATGGTGTCGGGGGTGATGTTCGGCCTGATGTTCGGCATCAGCGGCATCGGCGCTGCGGGCCTTGGCGAGCTGGCCGACCTGCATGGCATCGAGTGGGTGTACCGGGTGATCTCGTTCCTGCCGCTGCTGGGCCTGGCCACCGCACTGCTGCCGGCAACCCGTTCTAAGGCGCGGCCTACCCGCTGCTGCTAAGATGGCCGCGCTTGTTGGACTGAACGAGAGCATCATGGTCAAACCACAGCACGAACTGCTGACGGAGGTCGATGACTGGACCTGGGAGGTGGGTAGCCGGGCAACCGACTACCCGTCGGACTGGCACATCGCCCCCCACTCGCATGCCAAGCACCAGCTGATCTATGCCATCAAGGGCCTGATGCTGGTCGAGTCAGAGGCCGAGCGCTGGACCGTGCCACCCAGCCGCGGTATCTGGATGCCCTGCGGGCAGGTGCATGCCATTCGCTGCGTCGGTGATGTAAAGATGCGCAGCGTGTTCGTGCGCCCCGATGCGGCGTGCGGGCTGCCGCTGGAAAGCAAGGCCATCAGCATCTCGCCGCTGCTCAGTGAACTGATCAAGGCCTCGGTCGACTTTGCCGGGCCGTTTGTCGAGGATTCGCGAGAGGCGCGGATCATGCGCCTGATCCTCGACGAGATCTGCGTGCTGCCGACCCTGCCGCTGAAATTGCTGCACCCCAGCGACAAACGCCTGCGGGCCATCTGCTCGGCCCTGCACGAGCGGCCCCACGACACCTCGACCGTGGCCGACTGGGGCGCCCACCTGGGCATCGACGAGAAGACCATCCAGCGCCTGTTCCGCAAGGAAACCGGCATGACCTTCGGCCAGTGGCGCCAGCAGGCGCGGCTGATGCAGGCACTGGAGCGCATCGCCCTGGGCGAACGCATCATCGATGTGGCGGGCACGCTGGGCTATGACAGCCCCAGCGCCTTTGCCAGCATGTTCAAGCGCCAGTTCGGCATCACGCCGAGCCAGTTCTTCAAGTAGCCAGGGCGCAACAGCGCTCGGCCATGCAGCTTGGATGATGGTCATAGGCCTGACAATTACTACATAACATTTCAGCCAAGGCTGAATCGCCTTGCCGCCTCACGCCTGCGCCTGAAACTGGAACTGTGCCGCAATGCCCGACAAATTCGGATATCCGGTGGATATCTGATTTAAATGACTTGAAACAGGTTACAAGCCTATTTGTAGGAAGTTTCTTCCAGACCATGTAGGAAGAATAATGACTTCTGGATTTTCCTGTATGAAACCTCAGTTTCCGCAGGATTTTATGACTGCTACGGTCCATTTTTCCTACAACGGCACGGACGCCAATGGCATGAGAGAAACATGGATCAATACAATAAATCTGGCCTGGCCTTGCAGAAGAACTTACTCAACCTGCGCCGAGAGCGGGATCGCTTGAAAGCCGAGGGCAAGCACCAGGAAGCTGAACGGCTTGGGCAGGAAATTTCGCGGATCGAAGCCGTGGTGGCTGCGTTGCCTGAGGCGGCCAAACCGCCGACGCTGCAGTAGAAAAACAAACGCCCCGTCAATACGGGGCGTTTTTGCGTGTGCGCAAGCTCAAGCGCAGCGCTTGAGAATGGTCTTGATCGGGCGCCTCACCCGGCGCTTCGATACCGCCTTTGGCTTGATCCAGCGGCAGGCCTCGATCTCGTTGCAAGGGCGCGGTTTGGACGCGTTCTTGCGGGCCTCGAACAGATAGTGGATGACCTTGTCCTCCCTGAACTCGGCGATGTAGCGCAACTCGTCGAAGGCCAGGCCGGTCTCTTCGACCATCTCGCGATGCGCCGCCTGCAATGGCGTTTCATCATGTTCCACGGTGCCGCCAGGCAGGTTCCATTTGGCGTTACGTTTGCGTACGAACAGCACCTCGCCATCCTTGCGGTAGATCACCGTGGCGCGAAGCTTGATGCCCTTGCGTCTGGCTGTAGCCGTGTCCATTGCCTTCATGCGCGCGCGATCCCATTCGGTTGATCGGTCAGGAGCCGTGCAAGGCTCCTGTCCCGACTGTAGGGGGGTAATGTGTCGATTGAATGACCATTACTAACGCGCGATGGTTCAGATGGCTGCCTTGCTGCGGACCGCCCGGGTCCCCGCCCCCAGGCAGGTGACGGCGAAGGCAACCACCAACGCCGCAGTGCCCAGCAGGAAGATCAGTTGCTGGTTGGAGCCCTCCACCAGCAGGGCGATCAACGCCGGGGTCACCGCCGCAGCGCCCATCAAGGTAATGCTGACCAGCGGCGTGAGTTTGCCGGTCGGGTCATTGGTGGTGATCAGCGCCATGTAATACGACAGCGACAATACCCAGCCAAAGTTGATCAGCAGCAGCGCGACGAACAGCTGCATCGGCGTGCGGGTGTGGCCGGTGAGCATGGCAATGGAGATGAATACCGCTACCAGCCCCACAGCGATCATCAGCTGACGGTTGACCCGCGCCCCCAGCAGGCTAGGCAGCCCTGCCCCTGGCAGGCCGCCGATGGCCGACAGGCCGAACGCCCAGCCGATATCGACAGCGTCGATGCCCTGGTCACGCGCCAGCTGGTCGATGAAGCCCCACACGCAATAGATGGCGATCTGCATGAACAGCATGCCCACCAGTGCCGTGTGCCCCGTGCGTGCGGAACCACCCTGGGCGGGCGAGCCTTCGCCGCTTGCCAGCGATACTGCCGGGCGACGCGGCAACACCAGGCTGGCGCCGCAGATCAGCAGGTACCACAGGCCGAACGCGCACAAGGCGGTCACCGTCCCGCTCTGTGCGGCAAGCAACGGCAAGGCTGCGGAAAACAGCGAGTACTCAGGTGTCTGCAGCAACAGCATCAGCCCGAACGAACGGTCCTGGTTGGGCAGGCGACCCAGTGTCGACACTGCATAGGCATACACCAACCCGGCGCAGGTGCCGGCCGCCAGGCGCACGATCAGCAACACCGTGTTGGTGCTGGCGAAGGCAGTGGCGACACTCAGGGCCACGCACAGTGCGCCGACCGACAGGCACAGGCTGCGCCCACCGTGGCGCTTCATCAGGATCGGGCACAGCAAGGTACCCAGGGTCATGCCGATCATCTCGACCGACACCACCCAGCCCTGCTGGTCGAGCGACAGGCTCAGTTGCTCGGTGACCAAACCCATGAAGATGGGTTGTACGCCACAGACGATGAATGAAGTACAGGCAATGAAAATCAAGGCGGCACGCAGCAGCTTGGAATCATTGATCATGGGGAGGACTCCGACACGGCATTTGTTTTTATTGTGGGTGTCGACCCACCCGGAAAGCGCCGTAGCAGGCGGCCGGGCCGGTCACGCTGGCCATCCTGGGCCGAGAGCGAAGGCTTTGAAAGTTAATTATCGGAATCGACTTCAGTGGACTTTTTAATACAGGCCCGCTGCCGTGCCTGCATCAAGAAATGCACTGTGGTCGATCCTGATAATTAATTTGTGAGGGGGCCGGATCCTCCCTACCGTATGACGCTACCCAAGCCTCGGAAAAAGGGCCCCCTTCATGAACGACCGTGAGTTCATCAATGCCATCGACGCCGATGGCCAGCCCCTCAACATCGCCGTGCGCAACGGCCGCATCAGCCACATCGGCCCGCAACGCGCCAACATCGCCGCCGCCGAAACCATCGACCTGGAAGGCTTGCTGGTGCTGCCCGGCTTCGTCGACGGCCACATCCACCTGGACAAGAGCTTCGTCGGCGACCGCTGGCGCCCGCACCAGCCGGTCGCCAGCCTGCGCGAACGGCTGGCCGCAGAGAAACGCGAGCTTGCCAGCGCACCGCCGATCATCGAGCGCGCCGACGCGCTAATCCGCCAGGCCGCCTCGTACGGCACCCTGGCCATGCGCTGCCATGTGGACGTCGACGCCACCACCGGCCTGACCAACCTGCGCGCCATCCTCGAAGCCCGCGACAAGTGGAAGGAGCTGATCGACATCGAACTGGTGGCCTTCCCCCAGGCCGGCGTGGTGACTTGCCCTGGCACTGCCGAGGTGATGGAAGCCGCCGTGCGTGAAGGCGTGCAGGTGGTCGGCGGCATCGACCCGACCACCCTGGACGGCGACGCCGACGCCCAACTCGACATCGTTTTCGGCATTGCCGAGCGGCATGGCGTGAAGGCCGACATCCACCTGCACGAACCAGGCGACATCTGCATCGCCCAGCTCGAACGCATCTCCGCCCGCACCCAGGCACTGGGCATGCAAGGTCTGGTAGCGGTCAGCCACGCCTATGGCCTGGGTGACGTCAGCGACGCGGTGGTCGACCGCACCGCCGAAGTGCTGGCCCGTGCCGGCGTGTCGATCATGACCAACGCCCCCGGCGAACACGCCTTCCCGCCCGTATTGCGCCTGCGCGCCGGTGGCGTGCGGGTGTTCACCGGCAACGACAACATCCAGGATGCCTGGTGGCCGTACGGCAACGGCGACATGCTGCAACGGGCGATGCTGGTCAGCTACCGCTCCGGGTTCAACACCGACGAGGAACTGCGGGTCGCGCTGGAAATGGCGACCGTGGCCAGTGCCGGGGTGATGGGCAAGCAGGATTACGGGTTGAAGGTGGGCAATGAAGCCAGCTTCATCCTGTTCAAGGCGCCGAATGCGGCGGCAGCCGTGGCGGCGGCCATCCATGAGCGGGTGATCGTGCGCCACGGCACGTTCTGGGGCGGGCCTGCGCAGTTGCAGTTGAAGGCCGCGCAGTTTGCTGGAGAACTGCGTCGCTAGAACGCTCGCTGGGGCCGCTCTGCGGCCCCTCTCACTCAGCCTCAGCCCGCAGAATGCCGATCAAAATCTCGGCCAGCTCCTTGACCATTGGGTCCGCCGTGGGCCGATGGAAGATCGCCGCCTCGAACACTCGGATCGGCTTGAACCCCTCCTCCGCCCCAAGCACCCGATGCCCGGGCGTCACCACCCGCGAGGGCAACAGGCTGACACCCAACCCATTGGCCACCGCCGCCTGGATACCCGCCAGGCTCGAACTGGTAAAACCGATGCGCCAACTGCGGCCCATGGCCTCGACCGCGCTGATCATGTCATCGCGGTACAAGCCCCGTGGCGGAAAGGTCACCAGCGGGATCGGGTCCTGGGCGAAGCTGGGATACTGCGCGCTGTCGATCCACTCGATACGCTCCGGCTGGCAGGCATTGGCCTCGCGGCTGTGGCGCCGCTGCTTGACCAGCACCAGGTCCAGCTCACCGCGGTCGTAGGTGCTCATCAGGTCACGGCTCAGGCCGCCGGTGATCTCCAGCTTGACCGTCGGGTTGAGCCGGTTGAAGGCTGCCAGGGCCTGCATCGTCTTGCCCGCGACAAAATCGTCCGGCAGGCCAATGCGCACCGTGACCGAAACCCCGCCCGACATGGCTTCGCTCAGCTGGTTGCTGACTGATAACAGATGCCGTGCGTAGCGCAACAGGGTTTCCCCGGCATCGGTCGGGTGCACCTCACGGTTGCTGCGGTCGAGCAGTTGGTGGCCGACCATTTCCTCCAGCCGGCGCACCTTCTGGCTGACCGTGGACTGGGTGGAATGCAGGCGTGCGGCGGCGGTGGTGAAGCTGCCACAGTCGGCCACCATGACCACGGCGCGGAGCATGTCCAGGTCGTAGATGGCGCGGTTGGGTTTGGTGCTGTCAGTCATTGGCGGTGGTCGGTTTTCCAGTGGGGCTGGGAGCATGATGCCTGAAGCTGGGCCACGGGGAAGCGCTTATTGCGTCCGTTGTCACGGGGCAAGCCCAGTGAAGTAGACTGAGGCCTTTCTTTGCCCCTCCCTGGAAGACCTGATGAACAAACTGATCCTACCTGTGGCCATCTTCGTGTGCGTGATCATCACGGGGAAACTGGCCGAGCATTTTGGCCTGGAGGGTAGCTGGAAAGTCGGTTTGCTCTGCGTCGTGGCCGCCTGCGTGCAGATCGCGGTCAGCCGTATCCAGCGCTCGCAACGGCAGAAAGCTCAACGTTGAACAACTGCCCAGCTCGCAAACGCTTGCCTGACAGCGGTGACACGACGCGCCATTGAATCGTCTCGATGAGTCATATTGATGCCTTCACACCTCAGGCTAATACTAAGGTTATTGCCTGGGGAGGCGCGAATCATGCAGACAAGATTTGTTATCGTTCCAGCTGTACCCATCGAAAAAGAATCCTTTCAATCAGGGTCCCGCTTCTACGCCGCAACCATTTCAGGTGGTTTCGACATTTACGACAATCAAGAAAAACTGCGCTTGAAACCGAGCTACGCGACCCGGTCGCTGGCAGAAGCGGCGCGCTTGAAGCTGAACGATGAGTGCCGAAATCCAGACGAGCTTTTCCCCTTCTTGCGGGTGGAATGCCCAGTCATGGAACCGTGAAAGCAATCAGCCCGCTTCGGCGGGCTTGCGATTTGCGCTTACTGGATACGTTTGAGTTTTTCGAGCATGGCGGCGCTGCCTTTGAGATAACCGGTGACCTCACCATCTTCCCGCTTGAACTTGATACCCATCACTTTGTTATCCAGTTTCACGAGCTCTACAGACGCCCGGATGACTTCATGCGGATGTGTGACCTGCGCGGGCGCCTTGCCCTTCTGGATGGTTACTTCGCTGATTGTTTGCTCGAAGACATTACGCTCAGCGTCATACGACCATGACGACTGCTGCACGATTTTCTGCATCGAGTCTTTTTCGCTGAGGATCAGGAAATCGGTGGCTGAACCGTCAGCCTTGAGCAGCAACAACGCCAGCGCCTGGGAGGTGCCGTCATCGGCATTGGAGTACCAGACTCCGTACAGGTCACTTTTCAGGTATTTGGGCGTTGTGATTGCCGTTTCGCCGGGCGTCTTTGCTGTGCCCGTTGTGGAGCAGGCAGAGAGCACCAGCGGGGCCAGCAGTGCGATTGCTACGGTGAGGTACTTTCTCATTTCATTCCTGGTGGCTATTCAGCATCCGAAAAACGGTTTGCTTGAGCGTGTCAGAAAACCAGATTTTTCGCCTTGTTGCAGCTTGCCCACGACGTGCGATCCGATCAGCGGTGAACAGGCTTCATGGCTTCGACAGCCTGGCACGGTGACGAAAAATCCCCACCTCGAAGGGTGGGGATGTTACCGAGCTAGTTACGAGGAGAAAGGTGAATCCCGGCGATCATGCATCGCACCGAGCCCCCGGCCATCTCGATGGTAGGCACATCCAGTGGCACGAGCCTGGCGGAGCGCTCGATGCGCTGCTTCTGTTCCTGGGTCAGGCTGTCGAACGCCCGGCGAGAGAGGGCCAGGACCCGGCCGTCACGCCCGGACAGCTCGATGGCATTGCCGGCAAATTCGCCGATCTGCTGATTGGTCAGGTCAATGACATCCCGGCCCGACTCCTTCAGCCGCATGCGCACCTCATGCGCACGCGCCTGATTGGTGAAGGTGCCGAAACCGACAAGGGCAAACTCGGTGGCCACGCACATCAGGACGTTGGTGTGATAGATCGGCCTGCCCTTCTCGTCTGCCGTGTCGAACACCATTGGCTCGAAATTGAAGTGCGTACTGAACCGCTCCAGGGCAATCGGGTCAGCCCGGTTGGAACGGGCGACGTAGGCCACACGGGACATGTGGTCGAACACCATCGCGCCGGTGCCCTCCAGGAACAGTTCGTCTTGCTCAAGGCCAGAGTAATCGATGACATCTTGAACTCTGTATTGCTGCTTGAGCATTTCAATCACGTCGGCACGACGCTCACGCCGACGGTTGAGCGAGTACATCGAGTAGATGGCGACGTGGCCACCCGGGTGGGTGGAGAACCAGTTGTTCGGGAAAACGGAGTCTGGCGTGTTGTGCTCGCCGAAGTCTTCGAACAGATGCACACGAACGCCCTCGGCCTCCAGCCTTTCGGCAGCTTGGGCAACCTCATCCCGAGCCACCTCGGCCAGCGTTTGCGCCGCTATGTCGGGGTTTGAGCTTTGGAAAGCGTTGTCCGCAGCGGTTTGCGGGTTAGGGGTGAAGGCGTGGGGCTTGACCATGACCACGGCCGCAGGGGCTTGAATCGAACGCGTAGGAAATGCCATTCAGGTATACCGATGTTGGATGCGGGTCTTGGCGTCATGCAACGCGTCGGATGCCTTTCTTGGCAGAACGGCCACGGGTATGGCTGAACAGATCTTTCGGATCGTCCTCAACCCACGGCACAAGGTCGATCTTGCTGCCTACCCCTCGTTTCTGGGCCTGCTCCAGGACATAGCGCAGCACCGAGTAGTCCTCCAGGGCGAAACCGACCGAGTCAAAGACGGTAACTTGCTCATCACTCTGACGCCCTTCCTGCTCACCGGTCAGCACGCGCCACAAGTCAACAACAGGGGAGTCGGCTTCGAGCTGCTGAATGTCACCTTCGACACGAGTTTGTGGCTCGTACTCCACGAACACCCGAGCGTTACGCAGCACATCAGCGTGCAGTTCGGTCTTGCCTGGGCAGTCGCCGCCCACGGCATTCAGGTGCATGCCTGGCTCGAGCATTTCCGGAGTGATGATGGTGGCGTAAGCCTTGTCGGCAGTGACAGTGGTCACGATATCGGCACCACGAACCGCCTCGGCGACGCCCTGGGCACGGGTGATCTTGAGGTCGGTGTATTCCTGCAGGTTGCAGATCAGCTTGGCGGTTGCCAGGGGATCGACGTCATAGGCCATGATCTCCTGGATACCAAGATGCTTGTGGAATGCCAGTGCCTGAAACTCGCTTTGAGCACCGTTGCCGATGAGCGCCATTTTCCGGGAATCCGGACGGGCCAACGTCTGGGCGGCCATCAGTGAGGTCGCAGCGGTACGCAGCGCAGTGGCGATAGTCAGCTCGGACAGCAGCACCGGGTAACCGGTGTCAACGTCAGCCAAGACACCAAAGGCCATCACCGTGTGGAGGTCCTTGAAGGTATTGGAGGGGTGCCCATTCACATACTTGAATGCGTACTGGCGGGCGTCTGCCACTGGCATCAACTCGATCACCCCAACATCGGAGTGGCTCGCCACTCGCGCGGACTTGTCAAACTCAGGCCAGCGTTTGAAGTCGTCGCGTATCACGTCCGAAAGTTCACCCAGAAAATCAACTACACCGATATCACTCACGAGATCGGACATAGTAGGCACGTCGATGAAATGCGTCATTATTATGCACCTTGCAAGTGCGTCCGCTCTCACGGCATGCGAAGGGACGCTTATTGTAAATTGTTTTGCCTGCAAAATTCTGATGGAGAAATGAAGCAATTAGAAGCCTACAGGTTGCCAGATTTAACTGCTTTCTAGACAATCTGCTCACTCAAAACAACAATATGGTAGGACGAGGTAAATGGATAACACCGATCGCGAGCTGATCGCGCTGCTCCGAGACAACGCACGTACACCTGTGATGACCCTGGCCAAGAAGCTGAAGGTTGCGCGTGCCACGGTGCAGAACCGCATCGCCAAGCTCGAGGAGCAAGGCATCATCATGGGCTATACGATCCGCCTGCAGTCCGATGCCATAGAGCGGGGGGTGCGGGCGATCACCAGCATCAGCATCAGTGGTCATCACGCTGCCGAGGTAAAGCACGCGCTGCGGGGGCACCCGAACGTCGTGGCGATCCACACCACCAACGGTCGATGGGACCTCATGGCTGAGCTCAGGGCAGACACCCTGGAGGCGTTCGACAAGGCCCTGAACACCATCCGCTCCATTCAGCACATCGAGAATACCGAGACCAGCATCCTGCTATCGACCTTCAAGATGTAGCCTGGACGGGTCAACTTTTCGCCCTGCCAGTGCCACTTGGCACATTGCTACAGGCGCTATTCACTTTGCCAAACCCATCCCGCAGGGGTAGCAGTTTGTAGCGTTCCGATTGGCAACTATGGCTGGCAGAATGGCCACTCCAGCCCACCAGGATGCTTTCGTGCAGAGCGGCAACATTTAGCGTGGTGAGATTCCCGACAACTTTATAACCCTGATTTCGCTTTTATCGTCTGCACATCTACCACTCAACATTCGACCTGATGAGTGGGCTTAACATTTAAAACCCCGTATCAAAGACTTCACCTTCCTTTTGAAGGCGGGGAGCGGTTTTCTTCATAAAAAAAGAATAAGAGGTCAACTATGCATCAAGCGTGCAACTTGCAAGACGCGAAAAGTGGCGACGGCCAAGCGTTGAAACGCCGGCTTGAGAATCGCCACATTCAGCTTATTGCCATCAGTGGTGCTATCGGGACAGGCCTGTTCATGGGGTCTGGAAAAATGATCGCCTTGTCTGGTTCATCAATTCTTCTCGTCTACGCCATCATCGGTTTCTTTGTTTTTTGCATCATGCGAGCCATGGGCGAAATGCTCCTCGCCAACCTGGAAATGGGCTCCTTTGCAGAGCTCGTCCACCATCACCTGGGCCCTCGGGCTGGCTTTACCCTCGCCTGGTCCTATTGGCTCAGTTGGGTCGTTGTTGCCGTCGGCGATGTCGTAGTCGTCGCAGGCTTCCTCCAATTCTGGTTCCCTGACCTGCCTACCTGGATACCCGCGTTCGGCACGATGTTCCTGCTGATGGGGCTCAACATGCTGGCGGTCAAGGCATTTGGTGAAGTGGAGTTCTGGTTCGGGCTGATCAAGATTCTCGCCATCGTGGCGTTGGTGCTCACAGGGCTGTACATGGTGGCCACCTCCTACACCTCTCCAGACGGGATCACGGCTTCCTTCAGCCACCTGGTGGAGCCTGGTGTGATGATGCCCCACGGTGTGCTGGGCTTCCTGGCCGGATTCCAGATCGCCATCTTCTCGTTCGTGGGCACCGAGCTCATCGGCACCGCTGCAGCCGAGGCCCACAACCCTGAAAGAACACTGCCCAAAGCGATCAACACCATCCCGCTGCGCATCCTGCTGTTCTATGTGGCCGCGCTGGCTTGCATCATCAGCGTCATATCCTGGGCCAACGTCCCGGCAAACCGAAGCCCCTTCGTTGAACTGTTCCTGCTGGGTGGCCTGCCTGCAGCGGCCGGCATGATCAACTTCGTGGTGATGACGTCCGCTGCCTCGTCAGCCAACAGCGGCATCTACTCCGGCTCGCGCATGCTGTTCGGCCTGTCTCACAACAAACAGGCGCCCCACGCATTCGGCATCTTGTCGCGGGCCGGTACGCCCATTCGTGCACTGATGTTTTCCGGCCTGTGCATGACCATCGCCCTGACGCTGTTGTTTGTCATCCCGGATGTCATGGGCATCTTCACCTTGGTCTCGACCATCTCGGCGGTCATGGTGGTGGTGACCTGGTCGTTGATCCTGCTCTCTTACCTTGCCTACCGACGCACTTCTCCAGAGGCCCACCAGTGCTCCACCTTCAAGCTTCCTGGAGGCAGGTTCACCGCTGTGCTCTCGCTGGTGTTCCTCATGTTCGTGCTGTGCTTGCTGGCATTGGAGGCTGATACACGAACAGCGCTGTACGTGATGCCGTTCTGGTACATCGGCCTGCTGCTCGCCTATCGCCGAAGCGTGAAGGCTTCAACCAGGGTAGCGGTTACCGCTTCGTGAGATAGCACGCTCGGGCAATAGCGCGCCGTTGCAGGAGGTAATCGCTACACGCATTAGAACAACTAGCGCGGCCCTGCGCATGTGGGTGACTGCAGTTCACCCACTTGCCATCAGATCTCAGGGAAGAACGCCCGCTATGGATTGAGGCCGATATTGGCCTTGACTATCGAGCAGACGAGGCCGCGATTTTCAGCCCGAATGCGAGGAAGATACCCCCAGTGACCCTATCCAGCGCTTTCACCGTTGACGGCTGACTCAGCAGGTTCTTCAGCGGCATCGTGGCCGCGATCAGCAGGCCGAACCAGACGACGGTCAGAAGCACGTGAATGGACATGAGGAAGAACGAGTATGTCGACAGTGCAACACCGACCGGGATGAATTGGGGTAGAAAGGTCACGTAGAAGATACCGACCTTGGTGTTCAGGAGATTGGTCAGAAGGCCACGGGCAAAGGCGCTCCAGCCTGACGCGGTGTTACCGCCCTCCTCCTTGCTCTGGAATGACTGACGGGGTTTGAGCAGGAGCTTGATCCCAACCCACAGGAGGTACGCGGCACCGGCTGACTTCAACACGGTGTAGGCAACCTCGGAGCGTTGCAGCAGCACACCCAGGCCCAACGAGACCGCGCCGCCCCAGGCCAGGCAGCCGAGCGCGATACCCACGGCTGCCAGGAAGTGCCGTACGACGCCCATCTACCGCCGCAGCCCGGAGTACCATGGCGATATCTACACCCGGCGTTAAAGCGAGTACCGAGGCAGCGGCGATGAAGGCAAGGAGCAGTGAGAGGTCGATCATCACAGTCATTCCCAATTCTGTTCAGACGGGAGGTTTTTCCATGCCCCAGAAACGCAAAAAGCCCTGAATAATCAGGGCTTTGAATATGGCGGAAGCGTAGAGATTCGAACCGTTCTCTAAGGAGGGCCACCCTATACCCCTAGTATGACCCTGTGACTACTCACCTGCAGAACCAGCCTAACCCAATGAAACTGGGCCTCTCAACCCTTTTCCGCTTTTCATCCAATAAGGTGCAACTTGTTGCATCTTATTGGATTGTAGCTTACGTGAGCACGTTTCGATCATGCAGCCCCCGGCCTTAATCTTGACTGAAATGAACAGCTCCCCTGAATCAGTGCTGCGCGCGAACTCACAGACAGCAGCGCTTCGTCATACGGTAGCGTCATTAGGGCCGTTAGCGAAATGATCACTCATTCCAATACCTATGGTTCAAGCTCGCTCCCCAGCTTCTCAATCCCATAATTCATAACACCGATGCTGTCGTCCACAAATAGCAATTCATTCACGTTAACTACCCCAGCGCTGGCCATGGTCTTGCAAAGCTTCTGTGAAGACCTCATTGAAGATCTTGAGTATGAATTCTATCTCCGCTTCGAGCGAATGGTCAGCGCTTCCAATGATCCTTGCTAAAGCATCACTGCTGCTCAATCAGTGACCGGTACCATCCGGCATAGGGCGTGTTAATTGCCTTGTGCCGGTTGTAGTCAGGGCTCCCGTCATCCCACCACACCGGGCCCCTCTCCCCTAACGCCACTTTCGCCTCATCTACCGCTGCTCGAGCGGCATGAAGCTTGCCTTCATCATCCAGCGCTTTGGCTTCTTTTACGGCTCGCCGTGCCTTCATTAGATCGTGCACCAGGTGCTGACGCTCCTCAGCAGGCAGCGCGGGATTGCTGCAGCGCCAGAGCTGACCTTTGACTACGAAGTAGCGTCCGTCTGGTGTTGTTAAAGGCATTGCGTAGATCTCGTGGGTTGATACATCAGGGACACTGAATACGATTAAATGTCTGCATCGGAGGCTTAGGAGCCCAATGGAGCACATCTGTACTCAATCTTTTTTCCCTCCACTCTTCTGCCAACTTTCGCTCCAGAGCGACGCGATTCCTGTGCCACCTTTTGCACGGGTAATATCTCCAGCTTGATAACCGACAGGCTTGGGCTGTTTATGATTCAACATGACCACCACGACGCACCATTAAGCACGCTGACGGCTCGTGAAGTCTGCCAGGTGCTGCGAGAGGTGGTGCTCGGACGGCGGACGATGACCAAGGTTGGCAATCAGTCCTGGGCGCAGCTGTACGCCTGCCATTTCGAAGTCGATGTAGAGGGATGGCGGATCACGATCTACAACGACTGTGATGAGCTGGACTACTGCGAGCGGTGCGTGAGTCCGGAGGGGAACTGCTGGGATTTCAATCCAGGTGATCGGACAGATCCGATTGCTCTGCTATCGACGTGGGAACATCAGAACCTGGAGCGGATGTTGAAAGCCCTGTAGGCCGATCAGGGCGTGCCCTGTCAGGCCCGGCTGTCGCTCTGCCGATCTATACCAGATTGTCCGGGTGCGCCAAGCTTTTCGCGGTGCCCCCATGGTATTCAGGAGCGCCAGGGCGACCTCGAAAGACTGGAGGATGGTTGTAACAGCAGAGAGTGAAAGGCTTGCAGCGGCTCGCCCGAAGCTGCGCGCATAGCTCCACTTCTTACCACTAGCGTCTCTACCTAGCCCTTAGCTTTGACAACCGATTCTACAACTTTCCCCAAAAGCTCAAGCTCGCCCTTCTCCAGCTTTCTAGCCTCAATGATCTCTGTGGTCTGATCTTTCTCAAGCACAGAAACTCTCGAGAAGTAGGAGTCGCTTTTTAGAAGCTCCATTAAATTGATCTTCGGTTCAGATTCCGCTGAAAGCATGAGCAGCGCGCTGACCTCTTCACGTCTTCTTGCGATCGACTCATAGTATCTAAACTCATCCATAGCCGACCTATACTGCCGCAAAAAAAAGAAGGCAACGAATTCAATAAAAAATAATATACCAAATTTAGGCACCAGCAGAAGCAAAAGAGATCCAATTTCAGTTGGAACATTGAGCGCAACCGTCTGAGTATAAAAAACACTAAACCAGAAAATGCAACCAACACCCCAAGCAGCAGGTATACCCCAGACCTTCCATAAATGTTTTTGGCTAAGCTCCGAGAGCTTTCAGCATGGCTAAATATCAGTTCTGCTCCACTCGTAATCTGCGACTCCTTCACCCTCATGCTTGCCGTTTCGTTCTGCATATTCGAAGGAGCAATATAGTCCCGCCCCACATTAACTACGGAATGACTAGCAGATCTACCCTTCAAAAGATACTCTAACGGGAAGCCTCCAAATATCTGCTTGAAGAATATCGGAAATATAACCATCAGTGTGGCGATGATCATATCCCAGTAATAATCTCTTACCAGATCCCTAGTCGCCTCGTAATCATATATCGACAAATACTGCAGGCGTAGCACCAGAGCGGCCGGTATTACCAGCCAGACCAGAAGCTCAACTGAAGACTTAAAATGGCGAATCATATATCTGGCTTTAGCTGCGTTATTCACTTTCAAAATCCCTACATTTTAACGTTGCGCAAATCACAAAACCATGAAATCAAACAACTACTTTCCCGGGGATAAATTCAATATCCAAAGGCGAATCATCTGTGCCGATATAATTAGCGTGTATCAGCATTCCTTCGGGCGTAACGCCTGCCGAGAAATGGACGTCAACTTGACCAGTGATATCACAGTTTTGTAGCACTGAGAACTTACATAGCCCTGCTCGATCGGAAGAGATGACATCCACCCACTCTTTTATATCGTCGGGAGCTTGAAGCCATTCGTTATAATCAGCAAGAAATATAAAACGTGCATTTGCCGAAAAGGATATAGGTACAACATAGTGCCTCGAGGCAATAGAAGCTACGGGCCCGAACCTCAGATTTCTTACCGATTGGGGAACCACCCCCTTTACGACTGGATCTCCATAAGCCACAAGTGGCAGCCCACTTTTGTTTTCGATCTCTTCACCCTGCCAGGTCGCATACTGGAAATCAGAGTCAGCAGCAGAAAAATATTTTACTACACCGACCAGAAATTCTTCAGACCCTATAGCAGCCTTGTATGCCTCAATAGCTTTATCATGAGAATCTAGCTCATCGAGTTTCTTCACGACATCAGGGCTAGAAATGAATTCGGACAACTCACTAAAGACTTGAACTCCAGGAGCTTCACCCATAAATTTTTTCAGCTGTCCATCTTTACAAATGAACGTTAGCTGTTCACCGTCGCTAGCCAGGCGCTCCAATGATCTCGCTATCACTGCATCGGGAATGTCTTCACGATTCTTAGCACGCTTGAATGCGCCGCCCCCTGAGAAATAGTCGTCCCAGGCCGACTCATGAACTTGTCCGTCCGCCTCTACGATTTCGACCTGAAAATCACGTAACCAGGCCTCGGCAGAGGCTTCCCGATTTGCGTCTAAATCGGGGGCCAACTTTGCAATTTCCCCCTCCAGCTTGGAAAGCTCATTCATCTGAACGCCAGACTTGGAAAATGCTTTATTAATCTCTAGAAGGTTGTCACGAGCGCTCTGCAATTTCGAGCACGTTTCGGCCTGTCGCTTTGTGTCGTACTCACGAAGCACTATTCTACTGATAAATAGCTTTACAAAGCCTGCTGAAATGAGCCGCTGCAATATGCGCATCGACTGAGACTTAAACCCCTCCTGATGCAGCACGTTCGTATCAAGCGACACTCTCACAGACTTCTTCCTAGTTGAAGACTAAGGCAAGGCTAACTCAGAATGCAAAACGATCGAGGCTCTCACTTTCGATGTTTCCATCTTCATCAGCGCGTTTGATAAGTTAATGGCCGAGAATAGCGTAACGCCATCATCGTTGACAATCCGTCCCAGCGACATCACCTTCGCTTGGCACACACGATGCTCGCTGGTATCCCCTGGTCAAGAGAGCCCTCCACCGCTGGCCGACGATATATATCCCTCGGTTTGTCGACGCTTACTGCCTGTTTAGCCAGTCCTCTAGACGCTGGCACATGTCGATCACGATCACTTTCTCAGCAGTGGAGCGTCAGCGCCCTTTGACAGAACGTACTCATCGAGCCGGTCATACCCGGCCACGCGCCCTTGGCAAACCAGATCGTCATAGCAAGCGACAACGTCCTCCAGGCCCGTATCCGAGCGTGTCATCAGCACTTTCATCTCAGGGTCGAACGCTTGCAGCAACTGAATCAACTCACCGACCTTCATGCTCTCACCCCGCTCCGCGACGATCACCTGACGCAACTGCTCGCCCCTTACCCTACAAGTTCAGGATAGAAGACCTAGCGACGATTCAGCCGGCCTCTTCGAGCCCGAAGCTTCGATACATATGGTCGAGCAGTCGCTGGGGTCTTCGCGGCACCATACCTTAGCTGATTACCGAGCCATCGACGGCCATCACGGATCTGAATGCTACTCCGTGAGCCTCAAATCCCAGTCTCGACCATTCAGGCCTGTAGTCGAGAGAGTCATGATGATGCCCATGCACGACCATTTTCACGCCCATTGCCTGGGCGAGATCATCGATCTCTGAGTAGCCGTATGGGTGACAGCTAGGGGCCTCATGGCAGACTAGAATGTCTGCCCTCTCCATTGCGAGCGTAAAATAGTCGTCCGGAAAAATTGCCGAAAGCGCGTTCTGCTTTTTGGTGGCGACGATGACTGCATGCTGCGGCCTAAGAGCGAGGCGCTCGAGAAAGTCCTCATAATTCTGGATGCCAGTGCCAGGGCTTCCAGGAAGCCAGACTTGCCGTTCGAAGGTACCACCCAGACCAGCTATGCGATGACCTGCAATCTCCACTACCCGACCATGCAGGCTGCGGTCGGCGAAGCTGCTGCCATGCAGATTGTGCCAGTAGCTCCATTGATCCGTGTCGTGATTGCCATGTATGTACCAGATCTCGGTAAGGCCAAGGATTGGACGCAGGATCGTGTCGAGTGGCAAGCTGCACTCAAGGTCGCCAAGGAAGACCACAGCCTCAGGACGATGAACCTTCACCAGCCTGATGATGTGATCTAAGTCCATGGACGTCGCCAAGAAACCAAATCATCCCTTAGACCCTGCTGCGATACTGCGGTTGGTTTGCGACGAACTGCCCTTTTAGTGCATCCCACCCTCCCTGTGCACCAATCCGTTTTTGGTTCCGCCAATCATCACAGCGCAGCTAGGCCAGTACTGAGGATCATTTCCTCAGAGCCTTCTCGTCACGTCGACTCACCCCGTAATAGGATTTACCGTCCTTTGCCATGCGCCAAGGATCAGAAAACTGACGAGGGAGAGGGAGCTCAGAGTCAGGGTCACTCGCGAGCTGCCGGCGTACAGCTGTACGGTAACTACAGTGCCATGCTTGCTTGTCGGAACGCTCGCTTGTGGCTGAGGTAATGCCGCGTATCGGAGTTTTGCGTCGGCTTCTGCTCATATTGGGTTCACGAATGGTGAAACACGTTCGTACGTGCTTGCCCTGCTCTGCAGAACATTTGAGCCTAGCACGACTATAGAGAATCGAATACGTCAGTGCCCTTGGACTGGAATTGAGGAGACTTCAAGACTACTAAAGGTGAAATCCGCTTCTCACGCGTCCTCAATCTTACGATGGATGGCGATTAGCTCTGGCATGAATTCCAGGCAATGGGCCGTGAAAAACTCCCGTGATTTGTTGATCCGATATCTGTCGAACAGGCAATGCAGAGCCTGCTCGAGCTTCGAGTAGTTGGTCGTTTCCAGCTGACTTACGATCGTGAAGCGAAATGGCACCCCTGTCGTGTACAGCTGGGTGATTCGCTTGTCGACTGAACCGGTGGTAATCCCAATCTTGACTATCTCGACCTGGTCAGCCGTGTAGAGCCCTGTGGAGAGCACGTACAGGGTGCCGACATCGGCCTCGAGCTTGGCGAGGTCTTCCCCTTCAATGAAATCGTCAGCCTTAATCTCGACGTCGTTTGCGTCGGACAAAAGCGTCATCAGGTGAGGCTTCCTGCTCTTGTCTGCAGAAATGTCCGAAGCACTTCTGCAAGCTAGGTAGATACGTGCCAGCACGGCATGATCCAGATCCTTGTAGTTGCCAGCTGCGACGTTTCTCAAATGGCTAGGTGTGCCAACGTACTGGGGGTACTCCACTTTGACAACGTCTCGGATCTGCTGGGGTGTCAGCCCCTCAGGATTTTGGCGGAGAATCTGGCGAATAACATCTGTGAAGCTGAGTTCGTTCTGCATCTTAACCTTGGCGATTTCGAGTGGTTCTTGGCTGACGGCAGCGCCCCCGCAACCCTCTTCGTAGATCTACTGCGGGCTTGTTTTGCATTCCTAGTGGCTAGGTTTTGTTGGCCCGCCAAGCGCGTGCAGTTGGTAGTCAGTAAGTGCCTGAAAGCTGTGTTCAGCTAGCTGCCGTAGGCGCTCAAGCTCAGCGCCACTGACACCGCCGGCTTGGGCTTGGTGATACCTCTTCATAGCCTCCACGGCATCGGCATACATCGGATGATCAGGAGGCAATACGCTGCTGAGATCCTTCTCCACCATGTTCAGTCCGAGGGGCCGTGTATGGGGTGTTCGGTGTCGATGACTACGCTCGATTATCTTGGAAGTCGCGAGCATGGAGGTCAGCTGGGTACCAGCTCAACGTCGTCCGATTACCTATCTTTCATTTAATGTACCCACTCACCTAAGGCCCCGGCCTTATAAACCTGGTAGTCGAAGACTGTGTGATAGAGATGGTCTGCCTCAACACGCAGGCGTTCAATCTCAGCTGCAGGTCGCTTGCGCTCCAACGCGTCGTTGTAGGCTCGAATCGCTTCGAGAGCTTGCGTTAGCAGCGGCTCACCTGCTTCTGCCATGCCCAAAAACGTTCGCTTCGATCCAGTCATCTTAGGTACTCCTCCGAGAGTTCCAATGCAAGAGACACCGCTGAGCCTCGACGCAGAGGGAGTCTCGGCGCGAGCAATCGATGGATCAGCACGAGTGCCGTCACGGTGATATCGACCTCACGAACTCGGTGATTTAACTCCAGTAGCGAAGCAGCAGATGCCCGCTGATGACAACGGCCTCTGGGAACGCGACGTACTAAGCCAATGCAGCCCCACCTAGGAGGCCTGTAGGTGTGGTTGCCGCCTATACCCGCTGACTCTGAGCTCGACACCGCTTAGCCCGATCAAAAGCGTTAAGTGACGCTAACTCTTGCTGTTCCCGCTGCAAATTGCGACAACTTATAAAGTTGCGCCATTAACATACTGAAAGTCTTATTTAGCCATTATCAAAAAGTCAGACTTTGAGCCGCACACCGGGCATGCACAAGCATGCGCCGCATTAACCTTGAAAATGCTTGAAGCAATTACCGATCTTCAGTTTCTGACTCAATGCCTTCAAAAGGGTTGATGTGAAATATTTCGTCCTCTGGGCGCATGAAAAATTTAGATACTTTCCTTTTGCAAAGCGCTTGCACATCATTGAATAGCTCCATGTTATCGATAAAATAGTCGGAAATACTCAAGTCAACTCGATTAGGAACTGCAATCTCAGTTTCATCCGAAAGGAAGACATCCAAGAGTCGTACCTCCGACAGCTTGCAAAGCCCTAGCGGGCGGTCATTCAAAATCTTGCGATTGTGCAAAGTACAAGACCTGATGATTTCTCCATCAATCGTGCCCATCAGCTCAGAGATGTGCCCCAAGGAACCCGCAAAAGTGAAATCCTCAGTCATTTTGTAATACATGGAAAAGTCATCATCCCTTGAAGTCCAAAATTTAACTATGGCAGCCAGCGGATCTGTTTTCAAAAGCTTCAGTACGTGGGTGCGGGTAGAGTAATTAGATGTGTGCATCCAACCATATATAAAAAGCACTGTTTTAAAAAAGATTACCGCTCTGGATGACTCTCTTCTCAAGTCTTGAGAAATCGTCTTGCCTGCGTTCTGAGCACGGAACGATCGTTCAATGTAGTAGCTGACCGCAGAGCACCCCATCATGTTCAAGTCTAATGTAAAGCGACACAGGGTCGCAGTAAATACCAGTAGCTCCTTTAGCGTCAACTCCTTAAAATGAAGCCTTGCCAAAGTAACTAAAACCGTATACTCCGATCGATCACAGCGGTCGAGCATTTTAATAAAATCTTTTTCAACCCCATCCATGTACTCGTCTTTCTCAGGGCATGCGTCGAGAGCCTCAGCGGCAACTATCTTCACCAGCGTTTCATTAGCAAGAGCGTTAGCCTCTAAAAGCGACAACATGCTTAACGGCACTGCCTGAATCACCTGATCATGAATATTGTATTTGATCATGATCAGTGGCCCGAACCTGTCATCTACAATAACCTCATGCGACATAGACGTCGCTTGGGAAAGGGGATAACTTCCCTCAACAAGCAACTCCTTATGAGAACGCAGCTCTGAGACGTTGAGATAGAATACTGAAAGGGGTTGTTCGATATCTTTCCCTTCAGACACAGCTTCCATAAGTCTCAGTTTTCTGTATAAAAACTCCAAACCCCAAGAAGTGGTCAGGCAATCATTAAAATGGGTGGCCTCATGTACCACCAACGATCGAAAGTTCACCCGCACCGGCCAATAAATATCCCACTCTTTAGGCGGGGTTTCTCTCAACCCTTGCTCTAGCACGCTTTTCGCAGAGACCGTATAGTTCATGATCTCGATAAGATTGGTGAAAAAGTCGAATGAGCCCTGCTCATTTGATGTCGCAAACAACCTACTCATAATTGAGGCCGCACCATTAATGTTTGTAAAACGTAATCAATCGCCATGCGGCTCGGCTCTGGCCGCGCAATTTATAACGAAGTATGATTTAAAATTGTCGTTAGTAATCCATATGCGCCTAGCGCTGGAGAACTATAATCCAGAGCACGATGAAAAAATAGATCTCCATCCCCAATGGTAGCTATTTTGTCAGCCAAACTGACGAGACGCGGCCGCTGAGCGCTTGGATGCCGTGGCACTGCGAGCAGTTGCCGTCGTACAGCGCAGCGCCGACGGCCACGGTCTGCGCGGCGCCTTCATGGTTTGAACTTACGATGTTCGGCATGGCAAGCAACCGCAAGCCTGCCGCGGGAGTCTGCTTGAAAAGCAGCGGGTTTTTAGACCTAGTTTCCAGTCCTTCGAACACCGCTTCGCAGAAATTTTCCAGAAGCCGATTAGGAAGATCATCAATCACTTCCAGCACGCGCGGGTATTTATAAGCAGCTAGGTTATCCTTACAGAACAGGATGAGGTCTTCTTCACGAGTTTTCGCTCCGTGTTGTAAAGATACTACGGCAAGCTGGTCTGTGACGACTTAGCTGGCTACAAAGATGGTTTCGAGCTAGGCATCACTGAACTCGGCTGCATTACCCACGCCCGTCGCAAGTTCTTTGATCCGCACGTAGCAAATAAAAGCCAGCTCACTGAACAGGCCCTGCACTCGATCAGCGGTTTGTACGAGGTCGAACGCCAAGCGTAAGACATGAGTGATGAAGATCGTTGGCGAATACGTCAGGAAATGGCGGTGCCAATCCTCAAAACACTGCCTGACTAAATGTTGGCCCAGCGTGACTTGGTGCCCAACGGATCAGCCACAGTTAAAGCCCTCGATTACGGCCTGAAACGCTGGGTATCGCTGACGCTACCTGGACGATGGGGCTGTGCCCTTCGACAACAACCAGGTTGAGAACCAAATACGGCCATGGGCACTCGGGCGCTCGAACTGGTTGTTTGCTGGATCACTGCGCAGCGGTAAGCGGGCTGCGGCCATCATGAGCTTGATCCAGTCGGCACGCATAAATGGGCATGATCCGTATGCCTATCTCAAACATGTCCTGACGCGGCTGCCGACGCAGCGTGCCAGAGAGATCGGCCAACTCCTACCGCGTCAATGGATACCCGTCTGAGTTACACAAGGTGACTTCCGCGAGCGCTTATCACCAATGTCATCTTGCCCCACAATCTCGGAGCCAACCTCAAAACTAGAACGCTATCGGCCAAGAACGCTCTCGAACCAATTACAGTCTTGAAACTGGGCAGTAAACTCAAGTAGTTCTCGGTTGACCTGGTCAACCGTTCCATCTACCCCGCTCTCAGCCAATGAATAGGCATCTTCGAAATAGCCGCAAAGGCTAAGAGCGTCAGGGAAGTTGTGATTCGACCGAGACCAGGATTGGTACAAGCCTTCTGCTAAGACTTTTCCAAAATCAGGATCTCCAAGGAGTTGTTCATGTGCCTTAGCGAGCACATAGGGCAATACCTCCGCGCAGCTCAATGAGGGCGTTCCGATTCGAAGTAACTGATTTGCAACGTCGTATCGATTCAAGTCTCTCATAAGAGCAAGCTCTATCAGTTCGTAAGCTGGATTTACTCGTGCAATGATCTGATCATCTGCCCATTGCACAATGTCCGAGACCTCAAGGACGCGTAGCTCTAAGGCTTCTCTTAGGTAAGCGATCTGATCATCAAAGCTGGGGCTGTAGATGTTCCTTGTCATGCTGTTTTCGCGATTTTCCTACCGGCAACTCTATCCTAATTCAGCGATGAAACCTTGTTGTCTGCTCTGAGAAAAGCAGGTGGTAGATATTCTAGGAACCGCACCAACTGGTAGGTCGGGGGGGGCAACCTGCTCCATTCCGATATACGTCGTCCTGTCGATCAGGCCGCTAAAAGACGAGTCCAAGAGTAGACATCCGGGTAACATAACTTCCTGATGGTTTCCTGAGGATGCGGCTTGGGAAGATGTATTGGCCAGACGGTTACCGTATAGGGTGGCCTGGCCTGATTCTATCTCAGTTAATGGCTGGGCCCAGGCGAGCCGCCCGCCGCTATGAGTTGGTAGTCAGTCACCGCCTGGAAACGATCCTCAGCAATAAGTCGCAGACGCTCGAGTTCGGCGCCGGACACACCTGTGGCCTGAGCCTGGTGAAACTCCCTCAGCGCCTCGACTGCCTGGGTGTACAGGGGATGGTCAGGGGGAAGCATCTTGCTGATGTCTTTCACGTTTACCCATTCCGATGAGCGGTGAGCATCTGTCCTCGCTAGGTAACCTCTGTCAGACCGAGAGCACGCGTCCATGCCGAAGGAATTCACTTTTCTGCTACGTCGTCGAGATCACTCCAGCCAGGCTAAGGCAAAAATACCCAATCAGCAGGCAAGCAGCAGCGATGCCGGAAACCACGGTGGGTACGAGAAACACCAGCCAAACCCTCTGGGTGCGTGAATTGAAGTCTTGGAAAGCTTTCTCGAACTCCACCAGAACGTTGGGATGCGCCCGCTTACCAAGAATGGCCTGGGTCTTTCGCATATGCTTGGCGCCCCAAAACATTTTGACAATCTCCCAGCTGATGAACAGAGTCAGGGAGACTGTGATCGCGAGGCCACAGGCGTTGAACAGCCAGGTTGGGATTTTCCCGGCCAAAGTTGACCAGAAGGCAAAATAACCAGCGTATCCAGCCACCATGATCAGATTCGTGTAAGCAGTGGCGTTGCTCATAAGCTTTTCGTTCAACTGTATGAGAGCGCTGATCTGTTTCTCGACTGCCTGCTCTTGCCTCATCTGCTCCACCTCTTCGACCAAGCCTTCAACCACACGGTGTATATCACGGCACCATCGATCCAAGTCGCTATTCATCCTCACCCCTCGCTATCCCCGAAGCTGGAAAGCTAGGCCTCCCCTGTGCATAGGCGTGCTGCAGCCGATCCACACTGCATATTGTCCCTGTGCCTCTAGACTTCAAACGCCTTCGGTCACGAATCAGCTTTGCGCAGCCATGCGCTCTGATTGCTGGATCGCCGGTTTGGGCAATGCCATGCGAAGGCTTTCACGATACTGCTCCGCCGGCGCCTCATGCATGACCTCGACGACAGCATCGTAATTTTCTCGAATGACCTTCTCGATCTCAGCAATCTCGGCTCGGAAGAACTCTTTCCGCCCGTTGACCTTGTTGAGCCGACCAGCTGCAAAATGCTCGTGGAGCTTTGCTTCCAATGCTGGAGCGTTGTTCGAGAAAACCATCGCATGCACGTCGAACCAGAAAGGTACCGAGGCGTCACCAAGCTCATCAACTCGATCCATAGGCTCAAGGCGACGAGTCATGCCGATCTTGTAAATGCCTTCTCCGAACGCCCCCAGGTTCGAGATCACATACACATACCCGGCTTTGGCGTTCTGCTCGCGGTAATCAATGAGCTTTTCTTCGCTCTCGAGCTCGGCTCGACCTGCCTCAACTTCGGCTAGCTTCACCAACAGCGCCGATCGCTCCTCATCAGATTGCACTTGCTCAAGGCGAGCCTGGAGATCACGCATAGCGGTCGTGAAGTGTTTCCGCTCTTTGGCAATTTTCTCCCGCGCCGCACGAATTTCCTGCTCGAGCTTTTGCTGCTCCCGCAGCTCTTCCCGGGCGCGTTTCGCCTCTTCCTTTTCCTCTTGCTTCTTGATCTGGAATTCATGAGCAAGGTGAAGCTCATCAAGCTTGAGATCGAGATAGATGCCGGATATCTCTACGCTCATGATCTTGCCCAGTCGATTGCAGGCTTCATACGATTTGAGGATTCGTTTCTCGCCGAGCTCGACGTTGTCGAATTTCACGTTGGCTACGCACGCATCGGCCTCGTTGTTGAACGAGCGGATCACCAGCTTGATCATGTCGTTGACCAACTTACGGCCCTGGGCCTGGCTGTTGTTCACCGTCCAGTTCATGTTGCCGGTGGCTGCCTGCCCATTCTTGATCAGGACTTTCTGACGTTCACGAACGTAATCCAGTCGAGCCTTGTACTCCTGGCTGCTGGTTAGCTTGAACTTGGGCTCATAGAGGGCGAAGCTTTCCAGGAGCAACGTCTCTTCCCAGACGAGTATCTGCCCCTGCAGATCTGTGGAGCGCTGGGCGAGAGCAGCCAACTCCCTCTCAGCACGTTGGGTTTGCTCGCGTACCCCCGTCAGCCTCGCTTGCTCTTGCGCAATTAGCTGCTGGATATTCACTACGTCCATGGCGCCGATCTTCGTAACGAGCTCTTGCAGTTGCGAATGCTGCAGCTGAAGCTCCGCAAGCTGTGCTTCAAGAGCTTCAGCGCGCTGCCGGTGAGCTGGGCCTTTCAGATAGTCACTAAACGACATGGGTTCCTTCCTCGGTATGAGTCGAATGCATAGACCGGAGAGCACGAGGTAGATATCTGACCGCTCTACAGCGATTCGCCGTGCAAGACCTAAACGGCTCTAGCTCATTGCACCTCTTCCCTGCTGCGAATGAGCGTAACCGGAGTGAAATCAGAAAGCCATCACGAAGGCAGCAAGGGTGAAGGGGTTAACAAGCGTCCGGTGGTGCTGGTATCAAGCTGATGCCTTGCCTGCCTCAGCTCTTCCTCTGCCTGGTGAAGCTCGTTTCTGATGCCCGTCCACATCAAAACCAATGTCGCGATTTTTTCGCGAGATGCCTTCAACTCCTCCCCCATCACGCCTAGCTCGTTTTCAAGCAAAACACACTGCTGCTCCAGCAGTTCCTCCCGCGAAAAGAAAGCGAAGCGGTCGTCGACGGTCTCATCTGAGTGATTCATAGCGCTCGGCACCATCAAGAGTACAAATGTTCTCCCGCCGAGCTTAGCGAGCTATACTGTACGCATCAACAGTATTTCGACGGAATGGGGCCCACTCTCCCACCTAGCCCAACTGACAGCGAAGCTTACGAGGTGAACAGCGGTTGCAGTGTCGAGATCACTGAGGAAAGTCATACAGAGGAGCCTTACATGTCAATGAAGTCATCATTCGCCATCGTCCTTCGGGCGCTTCGATGTAAGCGCAACCTGTCGCAGCGCGATTTTGGTGATACAAGTCGGACTTTCCTTTCCAAATTGGAAGGCGCTCGATCAAGCCTCACGTTGGACAAGCTCGAACAGGTGAGCCAGCGTCTTGAGTTGAGCCCCTTGACGTTGCTTGCTCTCACCTTGAGCCAGGAGTCCGGCAAATCCGCAGTCGACCTCAGGGGAATCGCGGAGAGAGACATACCACTCAGCATGGGACGTATCGATTGCCCTCTTGCGGTTGTAGTCTGTGCTCCCGTCGCTTCACCATATCTGCCCCCTTTCCACAAATGCCACTTCCGCCGCATCCACGCTGCTCGAGCAGCATGTAGTTTGTCATCGTCATCCAGTGCTTTGGCTTCCTTCACGGCTCGCCGTGCCTCCATCAAAGCGTGCACCAAGCATGCGAGCTGAAAGGTTTCTGAGGAAGTAACCTCTGGGAACAACCTGTTAACGCAGTGCTTGATCCAACAGGCACACTCAATTGGCTATTCGTCCGCCACGACTACGCGAGAGTGTCATAGACGTCCAAGACGGTAGGCGCGTTTGAGTGATCGCCCGCGGGGACTGGACTGACCCAGTTTCTGGCTTGCTCCAGGTACTCCAGCACGCAAAACTGTAGGCTTTCGATGAAGCCCCACAGTGCTGATTCGTATTCGAGGAAGTCCACTGCGGTGTCGTCGATTTCAGATCGGGCGCTGCCGAAGACGTGGCTCGAATCATAGTCATCGCTCTCCGGATGGGCTTCGTAGTTGTCCACTAGCAGGCGAACCTTGTCAGTGAGTACGAGCCACTGCAGCGCTCGCTCGGGGCCCATGGAGGCCGCAAGACCCAGGGTCGAGGAAAAATCCGAATACCTTGAATGAGCAGTGAATAGAGCGCATTTGAGTTTGCCGAAACTCGGCTTACCCTGCTTCACCTCTTCGATCATCTTGTCGAGACGTACGAGCTTCAGGTAGTCGAGACTCACATGGGTGATCGCCATTGTGTGACCGAACCAGTGGGCTTTGGCATAGGAATCTACTACCGAGGCGACCAGACAGTTCAAGACCTCCATGGTCTGCTTCTCCTTCCGAATTCGAGGAATTACATCAATAACTACGTAGAAAAAGTACGCCGCTATTAAACCTGTCAGGAGGTCTCCCACGATGTCCTCAAACGCTTTCGACTGGAAGAACAGTACGACCCTGGGCCACTTGATAAGCATGTAATCGATTGTCGGAAATTTCACCTTGACCGCGCACAGGCACAGCAGAGCCACGACCGCCCAAATGCAGAGCTTCCTTTCCGACCTGTCCTTCAAAAATTCCCACATGTCCCTGTCCCTTAAAAAAAAGCGCCGCAGGGCGCTGATGCCGAAAGCCCTGTAGAACATTGAGGGCGTGCCCTTCCGGGCCCGGCTGTCGTGAATCGAGCCATCGTCGTACGCCGACGTCTCGACCCTTCGGGCGTCCATCCGTCACGCCGGCGCGCTCCGCTTGCGAAAACGGCTACGTTTTAGCGATTAGATGATGACCTGGCCGTTTACAGCCATGACCGTCCTGAACTCGAGGTCGCCCAGGAATAGCCCCGGCGCTCGTTGGAGTATCCCCGATTGAGAGAGATCGCCTAACGGCTGGCCGACCATTCGCCACATCGGTCGGACTGCCGACACTCACTGCTGGATCTGCCAATCCTCCAAGCGCTCGCACATGTCGATGACTACCACTTTCTCAGCAGTGCTGGCGTCAGCACCCTTTGACAGGACAAAGTCGTCCAACTGGTCATACCCGAACACTAGCCCTTCGCAAATCAAATCCTCATAGCACGCCATAACGTCCTCAAGGCCTGAGTCGCTGCGAGACATCACGACCTTCATTTCAGGATCGAAGGCTTGCAGCAACTGAATCAACTCACCGACCTTCATGCTCTCACTCCACTCCACGGCGATCACTAAATGCAACTGTTCGCGCCCTCCTCTGCCAGCTCAGGCTTGCAGACCTCAGGACGGTGCAGCCGGCCTCTGCCCAAAGTTTCGACAGAAATGATCGAGCGCTTCTTGGTATGTGCGCGACACTAAACCTCAGCTGATGACCGAGCCATCAATGGCCATGATGGATCGAAACGCCACGCCATGAGCCTCGAATTCCAGCTTTGACCATTCAGACCTATAGTCGAGAGAGTCATGGTGATGCCCATGCACAACCATTTTTGCACCCATTGCCTGGGCGAGTTCATCGATTTCTGAGTAGCCGTAGGGATGACAGCTAGGGGCCTCATGACAGACCAAAATATCCGCCTTTTCCATTGCGAGCGAGAAGTAGTCATCCGGGTAAATTGCTGACAGCGCGTGCTGTCTTTTCGTCGCGAGTATGTCTGCCTGCTGTGGCCGGAGCGCTAGATGCTCGAGGAAGCCTCCGTAATTTTGGATGCCAGTATCAGGGCTACCTGGTAGCCAGACTTGTGACTCGAAGGTGCCACCCAGCCCTGCTATGCGATGGCCCGCAATATCTACAACTCGGCCATGAAGGCTGCGTTCAGCGAGGTCGCAGCCATGGAGGTTATGCCAGTAAGCCGGGCGATCGGAATCGTGGTTGCCATGGATGAACCAGATCTCTGTCAGCTCTAAGATCGGGCGCAGGATCATATCCAAGGGCAAACTGCATTCAAGGTCACCCAGGAAGACCACTGCCTCGGGACGATGAAGCTTCACCAATCTGATGACATGATCAAAGCGCCCATGTACGTCGCCCAGAAACCAAATCACTCGCTTCCCCCCACGTATTCCTACATCACCACGGTGTAATCGACTTGATCATTTCAGTGATTTGCCTCCAGTAGTGGAGCAGCAAATACCCGCTGATGCCCACGGCCTCTGGGAACGCAATATAGGCCACAACCGGACTCACAAAACTGTCATCGATGCCGAGCACGAGCAGCACTCCGAGGCACAGGATCACGCACGGTATAGAAACGAACGCGAGCACAGTGAAAGCCACGCTCATCACATAGATCAAATCCATGAACGTCCTGCACACAGGTGTTGCTCCTTAAAATGCTTCATGTGCCGCCGATAAATACGACCAGAACGTCGGTTCCCAGGATCTTACAACGACACGTAGCCCTCTGCGGAGAAGGACAAGTTCGATTTAGCTTCACGTAGGGCGTACCCTCACGGGCCCGGCTGTCGTGAATCGAGCCATCGTCGAACGACGACGTCTCGCCCCTTCGGGCGTCCATCCGTCACGCCGGCGCGCTCCGCTTGCTTTCTCTCATTTTGTGATCTCTCGAAGACGGCTTGTGAGCGCTAGGGCAGCTGCCCTTCCCCTCCGAGCCACTCGACTATGCTGATTATCTTCAGCGATGGCAGATGGAAAATTGCTCACCGGGATCGCATCACCGATCCGAGCTATTCGCTGCTGCGGCGACCCAGCCGGGTACTTTTTGATAAGGACAGATCTCACTTCGAGGGTGCAAAGGATATGAGCAAGAAAGGTCAATCATGGTTTCTGCCGCTGCTGATTCTCTTCCTGGTGGGCTGGGCTGTGGGGAAGAAGGATTCACCCAAGACTGAGCCTCCACTCAGCCAAGCGCCGGTGAGCACTATGGCATCAACTTCTTCACAGGCACCACAACCTACGCAAGCCTCGGCACCTGAACATTTCGTCAACGCGGACAAGCTGAACCTGCGCGCCCAACCGGGAGGAAAAGTTATCTCCACACTCAAGCGCGGTGAGAAGGTTCAGGTCTATGAGCAGAAAAACGAATGGGCGCGTATCAGCCTCGATGGCCAGCCGCAACGATGGATCTCGTTCAAAAACCTCTGCAGCGGCTCGAACTGCTTTGCCACCTCACCACCGAAGAGAACGCGCCCCGCTCCACAGCCAGCTCTCAGCACAACACCCGAATACGGATCATCGTGCCCCTGCTCTTCTGGTCGAATCTGCATAGGCCCCAGAGGCGGTCGCTACTGCATCACCTCTGGCGGGAACAAGCGGTACGGCGTGTAGCAGGAGCATCTAGTGAGTGGGCTTTGCTGGCCCACCGAGTGCACGCAACTGGTAGTCGTGACTGCTTGAAACTGATGCTCCGCCATCAGACGCAGGCGCTCCAGCTCAATCCTGTCACACCGTTTGCTTGAGGCGGGTGATAGCGTTTCAAAGCCTCTACCGCATCGTTGTAGATCGGATGGCATCTAGGTACTAGTCTAGCGACATGTATCAACCTCGACGCATCCGCTATCTTCGTTCCTAGCCGGCACCTAAGACGGTGTACCGCTGAATGCCGTCGCGGATTTTGCGATGCAAGCCCGAAGCCCCTAGATGACCTATCGGAGACGCGCTAAGATAGCCAAAAGCCATCAAAATTATCTAAGGACTTGTTTTGCAGCTAAAAAATGGACTTTTCGGGTTAGTGATAAGTGCCGTGGCGGGGTGTTCATTCACTTCCCCGTATTCAGACCTCTCACCAGAGAAGGCTGCGACTGAGATCATAAAAGCGTCTTCCCCGCAGACCAGTGTGCAGTTTTATCCACCCGGCCTGGGTATCGCAGCAACTGTTTTTGACAAGGCCGCTCGCAACGACATTTCGGAAAACCTGCAGCGATATTGTGTTAGTACGCGCGGCTACGCTATTCCCTTCAAAGCTGGTAACGAAGCCCTCTATACAAACAGTGAGGGCTTCGTCTGCCATTCCAAATCCCAGAACCTGTTGACGTTTGCGTTTTCAGCCAGAGGCTCGAATCTGCTGGTTTTAGAGCGACGCTCC
Organism: Pseudomonas sp. SMN11; assembly: GCF_052041945.1. Lineage (NCBI taxonomy): Bacteria > Pseudomonadati > Pseudomonadota > Gammaproteobacteria > Pseudomonadales > Pseudomonadaceae > Pseudomonas > Pseudomonas sp. SMN11. Next base: position 118,329 of record NZ_JBKGGW010000003.1, read on the forward strand.
CGGGGAGACGACTCATTTGATCAAACTGTGCTCGACTGGGGCTATGTATCTTATGAGCAACGTGCACAAATGATCCGTCAGGCGCAGGAGAAAGCAGCCAGGGAGCGCCAAGACCTCCTACGTTCGGCCTTGAACAAGACGAAAACTGTGGGTGAACGTGTTTGCCAAGATCAAGGAAGCATTCGTTACCGAGGCACCGTCGAGCAGATTGCCGGCGATAAGATCAAAGTGTTCGTAGAGAGCGCTTCCATAATTAACGCTCCAGGACTCAGACCCGGCGGCTTTAGGCAGGAATATTACTGGCTAAATTACTGGGACGTTTTCGCCTGCGATTAGGGCTGTCCGGGCAAGCTCAAGCAAAAAACGACTCAATCTCTCTTGTCCGCTCGCCCCTGGCGCAGCGGGTCGGACAAACCGGCGCGCGGCTTCAGCCACTGGTCAATGCACTGCGTGAAGCAGTGCTGACCCTGGCGTGATCTACGCCGACGAGACACCGATGCAGATGCTTGCGTCCGGCGAGAACAAAACCCACTGGGCCTACAGCACGACGCCGTGTCCGGCGCTCAGTGCAGGTCTACGACTTCAGCCCTCGCAGTGATGGCGATCATGCGCGCAACTTTTTGGGCGACTGGAGCGGCAAGCTGGTTTGCGATGACTTCGCTGGCTACAAAGCTGGCTTTTAGCAAGGCATCACTGAAATAGGCTGCATGGCTCACGCGCGTCGCAAGTTTTTCGATCTGCACGTGGCGAACAAAAGTCAGCTGGCCGAAATAAGCGCTGCACTCGATCAGCGGCTTGTACGCGGTCGAGCGCGAATCGCGGTACATGAGTTATGAAGATCGTTGGCGAATACGTCAGGAAATGGCGGTGCCGATCCTCAAAACACTGCATGACTGGATGTTGGCCCAGCTCGACTTGGTGCCCAACGGATCAGCCACACTTAAAGCCCTCGATTACAGCCTGAAACGCTGGGTAGCGCTGACGCGCTACCTGGACAATGGGGCTGTGCCCATCGACAACAACCAAATGGAAAACCAGATCCGGCCTTGGGCGCTGGGCCGCTCGAACTGGTTGTTTGCCGGGTCGCTGCGCAGCGGTAAGCGGGCGGCTGCAATCATGAGCCTGATCCAGTCAGCGCGCATGAATGGGCACGATCCGTACGCCTATCTCAAGGACGTTCTGATGCGGCTGCCGACGCAGCGGGCCAGTAAAATCGGGCACTTGCTACCGCATCAGTGGGGGCCTGCCGCTGCTTCATAGGCAGAGCTGTGCGACCACATCATCTGATGACATGACTTGGGCATACTCGGTGCCCAGTATGGCCAAGGTCAGCTCATAAACGGTTGAGGCGTCCCAACACGTTCCTTGCGGCCCGATTACGGGTACAGCAGTCGTGGCATCCGCAGGAAGAATAATTTCGTACCCAAGCGCTTTCCCGGCTCGAATAGTGGCATCCATGCTGTTATGAACCACAACGCCGGTCAAAACAATGCGTTTTACTTGCATGCTTTTGAGAATGGCATCCAATTGGGTTCCTATGAATGCGCAGTTCTCATGCTTGATGATGACAATCTCGCCCTGTACCGGAGCCACTTCTTTCTTAATCCCATTCCAAGCTCCATGAACGTGATAGCTGGAAGTGGGATTAGCTTCATCATGCTTCACATGAAGGACAGGCCAGCCATTTGTTCGCCAGTGCCGCAGAAGGCGTTGGATTACGGACAAATAGCCAGGGTGGCTTTTACCATTCCAAATAGGCTGATCGATAGCATCCTGAACATCGAGGATAATCAGGGGGGTGTTGGGCGTATCCTTCATGTGGGGTCGTCTCCTTACGATGGACGCTTAGTGTGCTGCAACGTCTTCCAGTCAACAAGCAACGCAGTCTCGCTAGGGTGCCGGTGCTGACAAAGAGGCTACTAAGGACGGGCTGCTACCCCGTCAGTGGATTCCGGCCCAGCTCACGCAAGGTGAGTTGGGCGGACGCTTACTTTCTAAGATCCCCAACCAAACATACCGCTGAACATCCTGGCTTAACGCGTTCACCTTGGTCACCGGCGCGGTTTCGGTGCATGTGCGCGAGCTTCCTTGGCTTTTGATTTTTTGGGCTTGTACTTACAGCGAGGGAAACCCGAGCACGATGTGAAATCCCCAAACTTGCCCGTTCGCTGAATGAGAACACCATGCTTGCAGACCGGGCATCGCTCCTCTCGGATCGGCTCTCCCTTAATATCGGTGAGGGCAACGACCCCATCAGTAACGAGCTCTGTAAGGAATGGTGAATTGCGGGCAGTTACGGTGTACATGACCACCGAGCGTCGTGCGCGAGTGAGCGCAACGTAGAACAATCGCCTCTCCTCCGCATGCAGATATCCATCGCCCTCGGGCATCACCAATCCAAAAACAGGATCGTCACCCTTTAGGCTTGGAAAGCCCCGTACCATCATGCCCGGCAGAATCACATAGTCAGCCTGGTCACCTTTCGAGGTGTGCATGGTCTTGAAGCGAATCTCTAGGCGGTCGCCGTAGCGCTGCCGCCATCCTGCTGGCATGAAGAATTCGTCGACCTTATAACGCCCTAGGATGAATACTGACACAAGGCGACCATCTGGTGAGGGAATAGAGTCGTTTGAAAGTCCTCCATAGAGGTCATCGAGGTACTGACGAATACCGTCCTTGATCTCGCCTTTGCCTGTCACTTGAAACGCTTGGAACGCCGGGCCTATCGGCTCGGTGACAGAGATAACAGTTTTGCGGAGCTGCACAGGATTCTTGGTCACGAACCGGCTGGAAGCATCGCAGATAGCTTGTGGGCAACGATAGGTGTTCTCAAGGTGGAATACTTGACCATGACCGTACCATTCTCTAAAACCAGTCATTACGGACACGTCGGCGCCGGCAAAGCGATTGATTGATTGCCAATCATCACCAACCGCAAATAAATAGCTGTGTGGCGTCTGTACCAAAGCCCTGCACAAGCGCGCTCGTGCACGAGACGCATCCTGGTATTCATCAGCCATAACCAACTTGTACGGAGATGGATAGCCGCGCTCCAGATGATCGGCAGCCAAGTTGATCATGTCCTCGAAATCGATTCCTCGATCAGCTTTCAGGGCTTCATCCCAACCCTCGATAACGGGCACAGCGAGCTCTAAGAACATCTTGTAACGGTATTTGAAGACACGCTTGGGCAGCGCGTCGTAGCGCTCATGAAGTTTTTGAGCCGTGAGGCTGTTGCTCTTGTAGTGCGAAATGAACGAGCGAAGCACCTTGAGCAAATCGAGGTGCTCCAGGGGAACGAGGCCTGACTTAGGTACAGGCCGATCAGGGTTTGGATCAAGCTCCACTCCGCGCGACTTCAGCTCTTGGGTCAGGTGCGCGAAAATTTCGCCGGTATTGACCTGGTGCGAGGTGGTCTCGATGAGAGTGGTTCCGTAAGCGGCATGGGTATCGCGCTTCCACTGCGCATCCTCCGCATAGTTTTGGAGATGTTCAGGGGCCTGGCCGTCGGCGTCAAAAGCGAAATGCTCGTGGTAAAGATTGATGGTGGGGTAATAGAAATCAGGCTGGTATTGGCGTCGACTTTCAGTGGCGGTGTCATGCTCGTAAGGCCGCTCGTAGGCATACTCCACGCCGTTGTAGAAAAGCCAATTCGCAATCAGTCTTTCCTGCTGACTTTCGACATGTTCGCCGTTCAGGGTAATCAGCTTCGCATCGCCATCCTGATCGAAGGCCTCAGCGATATCGCGCAACACTGCATGGGAATGATCTCGGCCAAACACCAATCGAAACATGTCCCACTTGGTACGATACGCATCCGAGCTGTCCTTCAAGCCGTCAACGATTTCCCCGAGCTTTTCCAAGCCGAGATCGGTTCGAGTGGCCCACTTCGGCACACTTGGCTTTTTGCCGGTCGCGCCGCCGATAATGTCCAACCCCAATGAGTGGAACGTCATTGCCTGAATGGTGATGCCTGGCATCTCCAAACGTTCCAAGGACTGAGCGGCTCTGACTTGCAGTTCCTCTGCCGCGTCTTTGTTAAAGGCAAGCATGATGATTTCAGAAGGAGCTACCAACGCACGGTGAACGGCATAGATGGCTTTAGCCACCATCGTGGAGGTCTTACCCGAGCCTGCCGACGCGATGAGCTGAACCCGATTATCAAAGCAGACGGCAGCCTGAGCTTGCTCATGATTCAGCGGGCGGGTCTCGACTTTGCTCAGAAGGTCTTCGCACGATTGCAGCTCCCGCAACAAGTGCGCTTCATTGCGAGCCTCCCACTGCTCTAGCCAGTCTTGTGACCAGTGGCTTAGCCGTGCGTGCACACGCGGCTTGTTGTCACCCATAGCAGTTTGGATGACTGGCGAATCAAACAGTGCTTTGAGCTTTGCAGGATCAATGCCCAGCGCAGCTCTCTTTATGAGCAGCTCATGCTGCATGTCGTAGGTGAGCCATTGATGCTGACTATCAGCGGCTGCCACGACCTGTTCGACCTCTTTCAGCCAGGTAATAATCTGCCCGTAGAGCTCACGGAACTGGTGCCTGCTGGCGGCAGCGCTTAGCTGTTGATCGAGTGCCGAACGCGCAGTATGCGAAAGCCCCACGAGGTTAAGCTCATAGCCCACCCACAGCTTCACGTTCGTCCAGAGCAGACGGCGATCAAATTTGAGCGTAGAGAAGGATTCTGGATGAACAGAATGGACTTGGCCATCCACTGAGACAACCAGTTGCTCTTTGTCGATCTTCAATTTCCAGGATCTGGATTTTCTGAAGAACCGGGCCCATCCTGAGGGGTGCCATTCCATCGTCATCGCTCAATCAAGTTGCAAAAGGACGAGAGTCTAGCAAACACAGACATTTGCATATCGGGCCTGCATCAGCAGGTGGCCTGTCATTGCTAAAGAGGAATGGGCGCGCATCTGCCTCGACGGCCAACCGCAACGATGGGTCTCTTACAAAAATCTCTGCAGCGGCTCCAACTGCTTTGCTACCCCGCAGCCGAAAAGAGACCGCCCGGCTCCGCAGCCAGAGCGCATCAACATACCCGACTATGGTTTTCGTGCCCCTGCTCTTAGGACGAATCTATATAGGCCAAGGGGCGGTCGCTACTGCATCACTTCTGGAGAAAATAAGCGGTACGCCGTGTAGCAGGAGCTTCTAGTGACTGGGCTTTCCTGGCCCACCGAGCTCGCGCAACTGGTAGTCGGTGACTGCTTGAAACTGATGCTCCGTAATGAGACGAAGGCGCTCCAGCTCAGCCTCCGTCACACCGTTTGCTTGAGCCTGGTGGTACCGTTTCAAAGCATCCACTGCATCGGTGTACATCGGATGGTCTGGAAGCAAAACCTTGCTGAGATCCCTCTGCATCATCTCTACTCCCATACTCTGTGGGTAGGCAGCTCGGTGTTCATTTGAAGAGGATAATGCTCGGCCTCGTATACTTCGATCAACAAAACCATCGCTTCGAACACCTTGGCCTCTTCAGTACCAGGTTCTGGCTCATTGTCGAACAGTGGCGAGACCTGTCTAAGGGCCGCTCGGTACTCATCTTCATTACGGATTTCGCGGATCTCCACACTGCGGCCCTCTTATTCTAATGAATCGGTTCACTTAAGGTATCTAGTCGATGACCACCTGGCACAGGTGGTCAGCCTCAAGGTGATGTCTTTCAATATCTGCTGCTGGCATCGAATTTACCTGCGATTCGCTATGGGTAGAATTGCCTACAGCGCCTGCTCATGTGTCCAGAACCGGAATAATCTTTTGCGATAACGTTATGCGATTATCGAAATTTCTGGAGTAACGAACTGCCGTATGTAGTTACATGGACGAGGAAGCAACGACACCACAGTGGATGCATACCTCAAAATGCTAATTTAGCTATTAGGGGAACCAAGCGCAGTGGCAGGTGGCTTTCTAACGACCGCAATGTAAGTGGAAGCAATGATTAGTAAGCCACCAGCATACTGCCAGACTGTCAGGCTTTCTGATAGCAGTAGGATGGCAAATGCGGCTCCGAACACCGGTTCCATCCCCATGATCAAAATTACACGCGTAGGGGAAGTCTTGCGTACCATGTGTGTCTGGATATAAAAAGCGATAAGAGTACAAAATATCACCAGGTATAAAGTAGTCAACCAAAATGTTGGATTTGTTGTAATGCTTGACACATGACCACCTTGATCAAATGCAATTAAGCCAACACCTGCTAGCAAAGCAACTGTTAGCATCTGTATGGCGGTTAAGGCCCCTGAATCAAGGTCTTTGTCTCCGACCCAATATTTAGTAACAATGATGCCAGCGGAACGTAGTAATGCAGCTGCGAGGATGATGAAGTCGCCTTCATTTAGACGCAAGCTGAAACTGCTATTTAGGCCAATCATGGCTGCTCCTATGCACGACAGCAAACATGCCAACAAGGTTTCGCCAGACAAAGGCTTTTTAAATATCAGGAACTCAAGTATAGGCGTCATTAGTACGCACGTACTTATGAAGAAGGCCGCATTAGCGGCAGATGTTTTCTGAACACCGGCAGTTTCAAAAACAAAAATCAGAAACAGAAGAACTCCCTGAATCGCCCCGCACCATAAAGTTTTTGTGCTGCGACCCTTCATCCCTCGCAACAAGATGGGCAGCATAAATATTCCGGCCAGCGAGAATCTGATAAACACAAATGCCAGGACAGTTGTATAGGCCAAAGCCAGTTTTACAGCTGGATAACTTGAACCCCACACCATTGCAACCAACAGCAATGCTGCGTCCGCCATATTGATTCTGGCAGATGTGTCCCGGCATTTGTATAATCTCATTGAGTCTTTATTCCTTTATAGTCTCAGGTTTTGTGATGCAGAGGGCACTTCCCTTGAAAACGACCCATTCCATCACCCAGCCAGTATTGAGTCCAGTCTTTATTTCCACCTTCTCCATGAGTAGTCATGTCAGGAGCGAGAGGCACATCATCATACGCTTCAATCCGCTTACGGATGATTTCTCTGACATCATCCCCTTTGGAATTGTAAGGCGCGACATGTTCAATGCCATCGCGCAACTGGTAAAGCAAAACCATATGTGAGCCAATATTTCGGCTATGCCTGACTTTATGGCTTGGAGCCAAAGCTGTGATGAAAGCGCGCTTACCAAACAAACAGTAAGCCCAGTCTGGATCATCAGGATCCGAAGGAATATTTGCAGGCCATAAACTTTTGTCAAGAGCCAGGAACCCGTTCAACAAGGCCCATACCGCTTGCTCCTGCTTTGTTTCGTCGAGTTTCGAGCAGTCAACGCACAGCATGAGCGTTTTGAGAGCCGCTGCTTGTTGATTTGGTGCTTTATCTACGACTTGAACGAAGTCGCGGATGGCATCGAAACCCTTTGCAATGTCCGAGGGGCGGAACGGGTCTTGGATAAAGCACATCATGAGATGGTCTTTATCATACCCGGAACGTGTGAATACACACGGATAGTCTTTACGAAGTATATGCTCTCGGATATCTTGAACTGCGCGAGACTGCCATTCTAGGAGATCCCGATGTTTAAGATGCTGCTCCGCCTTCTTAAACGAAATTAATCCATGTGCCATCACTGCAATCCTTGAGTGGAAATAAGCTTCGCTTGGTTATACACAGCCGTTGCAATTTGAATATCCTGCACCGCAACGCCGGTCAAGTCGACGACTGAGATGGCTTCCTCAGAGCGCTCGATGTCCGGCAGCGTAAGAAGATACCCGAGCTCGGTAAGTTTACTTGGACTAATGCTACCGTCTGCTATCGCATTGGCGCACTCGCCGCGATCAATACATTGACTGATGCTGTCGGCCACTAGCCAATCGGAGCGGTGGAGTAGCGCAGTGTCCAATTCCTGTTTTCCAGGGGTGTCGGCACCCACCGCATTAATATGAGTACCGGGGCGGACATCAGAGCTTTGAAATAACGGTTTTCTTGCTGTTGTTGTTGTAACAATCAACTTGGAACCCTCAACCACTTCACTCGCGCTGTCGCATATCCGGACATCGAAGCCTTGCATTGACATTTGACGTTGAAAATCGAGAGCTGACTCCTTATTGCGCCCGTACAATGAAACTTTTCTGCAATGCGTTACAAGTTTGAGGTAGCTGAGCTGCAACCTCGCTTGCGTGCCAGTTCCAATAATTCCGATCTGATCAACTTTGCGAGGAGCTAGGAGCTGGGCGGCTAGCGCACCTGCGATAGCTGTTCTCACATCTGTCAAATAACCCTCATCATGCAGTATGCACTCGAGTTCTCCGGTTAATTTAGAGAATACCAGCATTAAGCCATTACTCGAAGGAATGCCAAGTTTGGGATTATCATAAAAGCCCGAAGCAATTTTAATGACATACTTGTCTTGCCGGTGAATATACCCATATTTAATATGGACATCTCCTGGAGGAGATTCGAACTCCATCCCTCCAACCGGAGGAATAATCGCTTCATTTGCTGAGTATGCGATAAATCCATCTCTAATGATTTTCAGCAGATCAATTTCCGGAAGAATCTTCAGGATTTCGGCTTTGTTGATTAAACGCATGTGGGCTCTCAGCGCTGCCCAGCATCATAACTGGGTGTGTCGAAGGAGAAATGCACGTCTGGGAAGTCGGCAGCTAAGCTTTTGACTTGGTCTGCTACTTGTCCTGTTTTAGAGGGATTTGTGATGACGGTTGCAAGTAGTGATGCGATTTGCTTCATTTCGACCATCCCCATTCCTCTTCGTGTTAGCTCTTGAACACCAACGCGTAAGGTTGGGCGAGAAAATGCAATTCGTCCATTAACACTGATATTACTCCGAAAAAGCCGATCTGCTGCTGCCAAATGAGAGTCTTCCCAGCCTGAGCTGATTAGTAACTCGTGCGAAGTTGTGAACACTCCTTGGTAAGTCACTAAACCGATTCCGGACTTTACTAACTCAGTACCGAGTGACCGTGCATTTGTAAGCATTTGCTGCACATACTCTTTACCATAGCGCTGCATCTCTAAAATGGTGATGCACAAAGCAATTGTATGATGTGTATGCTGGCTTGATACCAAGCCCATGGACACAGTATTGGAGTATTTTCTCCCTACCTCCCGATCTTTGAAAAGCACCATGGCTTTCTGAGGGCCCGGGAAGGTTTTATGGGTATTTCCTTGGAGCACGTCAGCGCCTTCAAGAAGAGGGCGCTGAAACGCTCGTCCCGCAATCAGCCCCAGCGTGTGCGATGCGTCATAAACTAGAATACAATTTTTGGGGAGCAACGCCTTCAATTCACGCACGGGGAGATTGAATAAGGGAGTGCCGTGATCCAAGAACACCATAGAGGGAGAGATGTCCTGGAACTTTTTGGCGCACCCGCCCAGATCTATATTCAGTCTCTCATTATCCCAAGCAATGTAGTGTGAGGTTCGGCCCAGAGACTCCGCGACTTGCTTAGTTGCGAAGTGCCCACCATCCTCAGGAGCGATGGAGTAGACGGCATCACCTGCTTGAGTTAACGCGGCGATCGTCGACAAAGTTGCGTGCACTCCAGACACCAGACGTAGCTCGGCATGGGAAGCATCGAACATTTCACATGCTGCTGCAGTGGCCTGGAGTTCGAGATTATGAATTGCAGGAAGTGCTCTGCAACTAAACCCCCCTATCAACACGCTGGTATCAAGTCCGTTGTACGCTTCGGGCGTGCTCAAATGGTAGCGATTGCCTAAGTCTGCACTTAAAAATTGCCGTGCAGTTCGAGACATGCGATTTTCATAGGATGTCATGTGCAAAAAATTTGCGCATACGTCCTCTTCTTGTTTCAGGGCCAACATTATTTCATCGTGCATCGCAGATTTTCTCCACAATGCCTTCGGCGAAAGTGTACTCTGAAGGACGCACTACGCCTGAGAAATTGCTTCCCATAGACGATGCATAAGCACCAGCCATACCAAATACAACTCGATCACCTAGTTGAAGCTTAGGCAGGGAACTGTAGATTCCGAAGTAATCGATTGATGCAGGGGAGCTTCCACGCAAGATCGTTTCTGTACGAGCTGTCCCGGAGAGAGGCTGGGATACGGGGAACTGGAATGTCAAATTTGAAAGGAATCTATCTTGGAATCCAGCGAAAAGTGAGACATCTAGGTTTACACCATCGCGGTCGTTTGAGCGATGGAGATTCGTTACAGTTGCGACCAAGTAACCGCAGGGGCCGACGATATAACGACCAGGCTCTACTACGATTCTGAGACTTGGATGAATCTCTTGAATTGATCGTATCGATGACGCCATGCTCTTAGCGTAAATTTCCTCGATGGATGGCGCATTCACGCCATCATATGAAATAGGTGTACCACCACCTAGGTTTAAAATCTCGATGGGAAAAGCCAGATCGCGAAGTACCGCGGCCAGATTTTCAATGTTCTGCTTCCAAGCAGAGAATGAAGTAACTTGACTGCCAAAGTGGTTATGAATACCTACAACCTTCACCCATTCATGCTCGACAGCCAGAACCTGAGGAAGTTTTTGCAGATCTATACCTTGTAACATGCCGGATGTTCCAAAGGGAGACTCACTTGCACTTTGACCTGCGTCAACTCTAATCAAAACTTTGGCTGACACACGAATCTTGCTTGCTGCCTCCTCAACACGAAGCAATTGAGTTTCTGAGTCCACGACTACATAAAGGCCCGCTTGGAGCACCTCTACAGCATCTTCAACAGTCAGAGAGCCTGAACAATAAAAACTTTTTGCTAAAATCTCTGGACTGGTGAACCTTTGAATTTCGCGCAAGTGCATAGGTGATGTCACTTGCATCGCGCAACCCATTCTGACTAGTGGCTCTGCAAGAAGTGGGTTAGTTTTGTAGGAGTAGGCGATCCAATTATTTCTCCCAAACTGATCGATTGTATTTTGGATTAAGGTCTTTGAGCGCGATAGCGTTTCCAGGCAGTACACGAATGCTGGGGTTTTAACTTCGCTAAAAACTATTTCCATCGACTGCATTTATAAGTTCCATCTTTTGATTGCTGAAGAATTACACTTGGAGCGCCTGTTTTAGGCTGGCCTGGTCAATATTGGAGCCAGTCAGTACGAGGCATACTTTTTCTGAGAACTCCTGCTTGCCACTCAGAAGTGCAGCAATAGTCACTGCCGCTGATCCCTCGACCACAATACCGAGGTTTTGATATGCCCAAGCGATGGCGTTGCTGATATTAGACTCACTGACTGTTAGAACACCGGTCAAGTTTTTTGAGCAGAGCGCGTAAGTGTTTTTTGAGATTGCTCCTGCAAGCCCATCCGCTATACTTGATGTCCCACTGTATTCGGTATCGAATTGCCCTTTTGCCAGCGACTTAGCCATGGCGCAATTATTAGCGGGCTCCACACCGTATATATTCTTAACTTTACCCTTTAGATAAGCTCCAATCCCAGATGCGAGCCCCCCTCCTCCGATAGGGACAAGGACATCAAACTCGATCAGTTGATTTTGAAGACATGATTCAATCTCTAATGCGAGGGAGCCACCATTCCCGCAAATGATGAATTCATCGTCAAAACTGGAAATGTATTCTCCATTTGCTTCGCGACATGCAGCTATTGCTAGATCTTCGCTTTCGTCGTAGTGACTTCCAGTGACTTCAAGGATCGCCCCCGCACTACGAATCTTTTGACGCTTTACCTCGGGCGTTGATGTAGGTACGTAGATGATTGCAGTGAACCCTAACTCACGCGCAGCTAAAGCTAGGCCAATGCCATGATTTCCAGCAGAAGCAGCATATACGATAGGCTTTCGCCCATTGGCCATCAAGTATTTCAGTTTTAGCATAGCTCCGCGTACTTTGAAACTCCCTCCGGCCTGAAGGTATTCAGCTTTCACATATACTTTTGATATGCCCGCGGCTTTGGCAAGCGTAGGTACTGAGAATATCGGAGTGTTGACAATTAATGTCGACCCCAGGCCTTTACCCATCTCGCTCCAAGCAGTAGATAGATCGAGCCGCTCACTTTCTATGAACTGATTCTTCATCTTTGATCTCCATATCTTTCGGGGCAGGAACTTATCAAGCGATGCGGTTTCTGAAAATGAAAAAAATTTCATAAATTATGGTTCGAAGCCGTTGCGAAGGGCATCACGGGGAGAAATCGAACGCATTCACCACTTAAAACCCCATGGTTTTCAGTAGGTTACCTTCCCTTAGAAATCTTTTAGCACCCACTGAAATTTTAATATTGAGTACTGGTGAGAAGGTCACTTCAAAATTGGCTATTGAAGATTTACATAGTTCGTGATTGAGCTTCTGACTTTGATTCATTTGGAGTCGGTAGTCAGTACGATGCACGCGTTTGGATACTTAGAACCGACAGCGCCGCTGGATAGCCTCAACCATGTTGGTATTTTCTCGACCAACGACTGAGCCCACTCATTTGATTAGATCAGGTCTGCGCCGATCTTCTGAGCCAACGGCTCATAAATCCTTCAGCCCTGCATAAGTGCTTCGCTGTTGCGATGGGTTACATGTGTCTTACCCAAGTCGTACGTACCTCTCGAAACTCGGTCAAATCCAGCATCGCTCTAGACAAGCTAGGGCAGATTAGTAGCCGGCTCGAGCTGAGCCCGCTGACACACCTCACCTCGACACTCAGTGAGGACACAGGTCGAACGCCCGCAGATCTGATGTCCAAGCTAACGGAAGAATTTGTCGAATTGCAGCGTGATGGCGGGCCACCAGGCCTTCGTATCAAGGTGGAAGCACCTGATGCTGTTCGCCGTCCTCGTTTGAATGCGCCAAAGACAATTCAAGCAGGGGTCTGGGAGTCTAGGCAGGCAGAACTAGCTTTCGCCGACTAAATGTCACCCCTGCTCAACTCTTCGCATAGCGAGACGATTGCTCAGGGAGAAGTAGGAGAGCCGACTGGATAATGCTCGGCCTCGTATGCTTCGATCAGCAAAACCATCGCTTCGAAAACCTCAGCCTCTTCGGTACCAGGTGCAGGCTCATTGTCGAACAGCGGCGAGACCTCTCTGAGGGCAGCTCGGTACTCATTTTCATTGCGAATCAGGCGAATCGTCACGGTTGGGGCTCCTTCAATGAACTGACTCACCCAGGGTGCCGGCGCTGTGTAACTGGTAGTCGATCACTGTCTGGTAGAGATGATCAGCCTCCAGTCGAAGGCGTTCGATTTCCTCTGCGGGTAGTCCATCAGCCAGGGCGTTGTTATAAGCTCGAATTGCCTCAAGAGCCTGCCTGAGCAGCGGCTCGCCGGCTTCGGCCATACCCAACACTGTTCTCTTCACTTCTTGAGCCTCAATGATTTGGCATCCTTCATCTGAGGGCTTAGTGTACTCTCGGTGCCGCCAGGTCGACCACGGAGATACGGATGGCAATCACAGCAGTGATCTTCGATGCGTTCGGCACAACCCTGCGGATCGGGACACCCATACACCCGTATCGCCGGCTGCTGCGAGAAGGCGCTAAGAATGGCCGGCGCCCTAGCCCAGGCGACCTCCATAAACTGATGACTATTGATGCCGGGTTTCGAGAAGCTGCTGACATCCTCGGCATCCAGGTCGCAGCGACGCGCAGGGCTGAGATCGAGTCTGACCTTCAACGCGAGATCGAGTCGATCGAGGTGTTCCCGGATGCACGCGATGCGATCGCCCTCCTCCATGAGCACGGTGTAGCTACCGCCATCTGCAGCAACCTCGCTGCACCCTACGGGCCGGCAGTGAAGAAGCTACTGCCAGATCTCAACACCTATTCGTTCAGCTACGAGCTCAGCGTGACCAAGCCCGACCCAGCGATCTACCGCGCCGTGTGCCATGATCTTGGGGTTGCGCCTGGCCACCTGTTCGGCGGTTCGGCTCAAGTAGCAATGATTGGCGATTCGCCGCGCTGTGATCGAGATGGGCCTCGAGCTTTTGGCATCAAAGGCTTTCATCTTGATCGATCGGGTGCCGGCGCTATACGAGATCTCGTGCAATTCGCAGATCTGGTCGTCGAGCAGTTCACCAAGGAGCTGGGCTGATGAAGCAGCATCCATCTCCGAGCACGACCGGCATCTACTGTGGAGCAACGACTTCTATGTTCATCTCGCCTTCCATCTTGGCCAGTGCCGAGGAGCTGGCAAGAAAGGCAGCAGAATTGAATGGCCTCATTGCGCCCCAAACCGCTACCCGACTGGCGCAGCTCATTGAGGCTGCAGATGCGCCGCTGACGCAGGTATGGGATGCCACGGAACACGGATCTGACCAAAAGAAATTTCGTCCTGATCCATCTATCGATCCTCGCCGTCGCATCGTTGCGGTACTAGGCCATCACGATCAGTTGCTCATCAGCGTGCCAGAGGGGCGCAGCGCTGCGTGGGTGTACATCAGGCACAGCTTCGAACAGCTTGGCCTTCATCCCCGTTTGTGGCGCCTGCCCAGAGCAATCAGCCGCTGGAGCCAGATGCACGAAGGTGAAACAGAGCTGTTGGAATTCAAGCTCATGACTTGTATCGAAGAGGTCGATCACATCCTTGATGCGTTCAACCGCAAAAATCTTCGCGAGCGAGTTCTCCAATTCTTCGGTAGCAGCAAGCTCATGAAGGATGCTGGAGTAAGCTCAAGTACGGGGCCAGCGTTACTGAATCTGATGATTCTGGGTTCACTGCCCAATTGCGAATTTCAAACCTTCACCGGGCTTGCACCAGCAGAGGCTGTCGCAGAATTAGCGCGACTGAAAGAGCTTGGGATGGTGATGACGTCTTCAAGCAGAACTGATTGGGTTGAGCCAGGCCTGCCCTCATGGGTCGCTGAAGGCATTTTAGGGCTCTAGACATCTCAAGCGGTCAATTGCGGATGCTATCCGCAGAGGCAGGTCATGTTGTTGGCTCATCACCACACCACGTATCCTCTAAAACGCTCCTGAACACGCCCGCAAGAGATGGATGCTGCCCTGCCTCTTGCAGTTCTAGCACAAGCGCCTTCAAGGCTGCTGCCTCTTCTGGGGTCATTATCAAATCGCAGTAGTGAAATCCCTTCGTGGCTTCTCTCAACTGCGCTTTGTAGTCGTCCGGCATTCTGAGTCACCCATTAGCGTCGTCGGCTTGCCAAGCTTAAAAGCAAAAACCGCCACAAGGGCGGTTTTGGCACGTGTTCAGAGCGATCTTCTCAGGCCAGCCAGGACTCAACTTCATCGGCGCCGTACTGAGCTTTCCACTCTTTGAGCAGCTTGTGATTGCCGCCTTTGGTCTCGATGATTTCACCGTTATGCGGGTTCTTGTACTGTTTCACCTGGCGAGCACGACGCGGTGCTTTCTCTAAGGCAGCAGGTGCTCCGCGGCGACCAGCCTGCGGATCTAGCAGGTTAATGATGTCACGCAGGCTGAAACCGTATTTGTTCAGCAAATCACGCAGCTTTTCCTCAAACTCGATTTCTTTCTTGAGCTCGGAACTGCCCTTCATTGCCTCGAGCTCAGCGAGCTGAGCAGCCAAGGTTTGCTCTAATTTACGAAATTCTGCTAAGCGAGACATGGATGATCCTCAGGTGTTCGAAAAGTACTCATAGCGTACCCCAACGGGGGGAAGCGATCCTAATGAATTCGATAACGCAATGCCAAATGTAAGCGCTCCATGAACCCCACATTCAAAGCGCTTACCTGATCTCCGATGCTGTGCTCCCGATTTCTTTCTGGAGTTCGCCGACCATGATGCGACCCGACGCCAAAGTCGAAAAAGTGTACCTCTACCCCAAGCCCGTCGACTTCCGAAAGTCCATCGATGGCCTGGCTGCGCTGGTCGAACTCGATATCAAAGTGGCGGTGTTCGACCCGGTGCTTTTCGTCTTTCTCAACAAGCCGCGCAACCGCGTGAAGATCTTGTACTGGGAACGCAACGGCTTCTGCCTCTGGCTCAAACGCCTGGACTCCGAACGGTTCAAAACCTCACCCGATCCGACTGACGTGGCCATCGTACTGACCGTTCAGGAACTGAACTGGCTACTCGACGGCTTCGACCTCTGGCGCAACCGTCCGCATCAGGTTTTGACGCCTCGATACGTCGCCTGATTCGGTATAATCCGCGGCATGATTTCCATGCCCGAAGACCTCCCTGACGATCCTGTTCTGCTCAAGCAACTGCTTGAGCAGATGATCAACGAGCGCGCGTCCGACAAGGGCAAGATCGTTCATCTCGAAGAGGAAGTTGCGCTGTTGCGCCAGCGCCTGTTCGGGCGCAAGACCGAGCAGACAAGCGATGCGGCGACGCCACAGTTGCCGCTCTTCGACGAAGCGGAAAGCCTGGCAGAACCCTTGGATGAGGCTGGCGATGGAGAAGTCGTTGCGCCGACCAAGCGCCGTGGTAAACGCAAACCACTGCCGGCTGATTTGCCGCGTATCGAGGTTGTCCACGAACTGCCCGAGCATGAGCTGACGTGCGCTTGTGGCTGCCGCAAACATGCCATTGGTGAAGAGGTCAGCGAACAGCTTGAAATCGTCCCGATGCAGATTCGCGTCATCAAACATGTTCGCAAGGTGTATGGCTGCCGCAACTGCGAGTCAGCGCCCGTAACGGCGGACAAGCCTGCCCAGGTGATCGAGAAGAGCATGGCTAGCCCGAGTGTGCTGGCCATGCTGCTCACCACCAAATACGTAGACGGCTTGCCGCTTCATCGCTTCGAAAAAGTGTTGGGGCGCCACGGTGTCGATATCCCGCGCCAAACCCTGGCACGCTGGGTGATTCAATGCAGCGAGCACTTCCAACCGCTGCTGAATCTGATGCGCGAAAGCCTGTTGAGCAGTCGGATCATCCACTGTGACGAAACACGTGTGCAGGTGTTGAAAGAGCCGGGTCGTGAGCCCAGCAGCCAATCCTGGATGTGGGTACAAACCGGCGGCCCACCTGATCGCCCGGTGATCCTTTTCGACTACGCCACCAGCCGAGCGCAGGAGGTGCCGACGCGCCTGTTGGATGGCTATCGCGGCTATGTCATGACCGACGACTACGCCGGTTACAACGCGCTGGCCGCGCAGGACGGCGTGGAGCGATTGGGCTGTTGGGCGCACGCACGCCGCAAGTTCGTCGAAGCGCAGAAAGTGCAGCCCAAGGGTAAAACCGGGCGCGCAGACATCGCCCTGAATTTGATCAACAAGCTGTATGGCATCGAGCGCGACCTTAAGGACGGCAGCGATGAAGATCGTAAGGCTGCCCGCATGGAGCGCAGCCTGCCATTGCTGGCTCAACTGAATAGCTGGGTAGAGAAAACGCAACCTCAGGTCACGACGCAGAATGCCTTGGGCAAGGCCATCGGCTACTTGGCCAGCAACTGGAGCAAGTTGGAACGTTACGTCGAGCAAGGCTGCTTACCGATCGACAACAACGCAGCCGAGCGAGCGATCCGCCCGTTTGTCATCGGCAGAAAGAACTGGTTGTTCAGTGACACGCCCAAAGGTGCCACTGCCAGCGCACAACTTTACAGCTTGGTAGAAACGGCCAAAGCCAACGGCCAAGAACCCTATGCGTGGCTGCGCCACGCATAGGAACGCTTGCCGCATGCGGCCTCAGTGGAAGACTACGAAGCGCTGCTGCCGTGGAATTGCACACCTCAAATACATAGCTGAGTGCTCTGCCCATCGTTGGTTAGGTGGGGTTCATGGAGCGCTTACTGCCAAATTAGCTCGGGAGTCATTTCAACACGTATGCAATACGCAGCAGCACTTGGCGACTCTAACCCTAAGATCAGCTAGGTCGTATGATTCCATGCGCATACACCATCAAAGCGCCGGGCGTCTTTGCCCATCGACAGCAATCAGGTTGAGAACCACGTACGTGCGCACTCAGTGACTAGAGCTGGTTGTTTGCCGGCTCGCTGCGCGGCGGTAATCGGGGTGCGGCCATCATGAGTTCGATCCAGTGGGTGCTGGCCTGTCTAACGCAAGTTACTCAGGCCAAACGTTACGAAGGACGCACTAATGATGGGAAGGGGCTACCTCGCCATCGAAGTCCCCAAGCACCGCTGCTGCGAACTCAAGCTCTTGGCTTCGATTGCTCAGGGTCTCGAAGTGGTACTCCAGCATGGAGCGATCGATAGTCGACTCCTGTAGCATTACAAGAGTCCGAGAACTGCTCAGGACGTCTCACTCGCAGAAAGTCTTGCGGCTTGGGAGCAGTTATTCTGATAGCCGATTGTTCCTTGTCCATCATCCACTCCTGAAATGACCATTGGCATCGCCCAGCTACGACCAACGCTCTGAACGCAGATCAACGCAGCCCCCGGCGTCATCGTGATGGTGTGCGGTACACAATGCGTGGGAACGTCCGCACATAATGGCTGATCGGACGGTCGTGTTCTCCAGCCCTAGCAACCGAAGCTGGTGCTTGCTTGAATTTACAAGGCTGGCCTCTCGGGCTGCCAAAGAATGCAGCTGAAATTGTTTAAGCCCCCACCGTAGGGATTAGGCCTCACTGCGAACACTTCAGGTACAGCATCACCGTCGCCACCATCGCGGAAGAACTCCCTCAAAGAGAGGAGCGCCTGAGCCTTCAAGCGCTCCCATTCTCGATGCCGACTATCTTCGAGAGGGCTGCATGTCGCGACTCGACATGGATGTCTTAGCATTGTCTGACAATTGACAGCTTTAATGACCGTTGCGCTGCCCCAATCTGATTCGATCTAGAATTTTGGGTATATCGTCATAGCCCTCATACCAGATTACCGTAACACCCAACTCCCTCATGAGCTCCTCATTCGTACTATGATGGCGATCCAAGAAACGTTCGATGATAGTATTGGGGATTTTGAGAGGAATGTTTGCATTGCCCTTCTTGAACTTCGCAGAATTTAAACGACGCATAAAAGCATAATGCTTGGGTTTCTCTATAGACTTTGCAGCAATCTCAAGCAGCCTGCGAAGGTTAGGATCTGTGAGAGACAGGCCTATCATGAGGCAGGAGGTCTCTTTTAGAATGCTTAGCTGGATTAGGTTAGACCAGTGGTAGGCATCACGATAAATCTGATGATACCCCTCCTCCGAAAACACCAAGGTGCAGCGATCCAAATTCGCATACTCCGACCTGTCCTGCGGCAAAAAACCATGGACATGATAGATTGGCAGCTCTTCTGCCGAGGCAGTTTCAAACTCTTCAAACACACTTTTATGTACGAGCGATTTATTTTTCAACGCGCGCTCAAGTAAATCGTCAAAATTATAAGTCATGATAGACTTAACCCTTGCACCCGTTCGCGTCGGAGTGCACATATCAGCGATCGCCTTTATCAAATCTGACTCGATTGGGTAACTACTATCCCGAAGCTCATAAAGTTGACTAGTGATTTCCTCAGTAAAAACTTGCTGCTCTGTCTGCGACCCGGCAGCCAACCCTTTTCGAATATATCTGGCGAGCATCAACGCAGACGGCCCATCAACTTCCATGAGGCGTCCTACAATTTGGGCCACTTGATCATTATTGCTTTCACCCTCACCGATATTTTCTTCGGAAAGCATTGAAACGAACAAAGAGCTCAGCAAGGTATTCCAATCCGGAAGGCCGGCACTGCTCGACACGCCCGCGCCCAGTGCCAAAGAGAAACTTCCGTTGCGATACTGCTCAGAAATTACTTTAATTGTTTCTTCTCGTTCCTCCCTCCAAGCACTGGATGAACGCGAAGCTGCCATTTTCAGTCGCACTGAGAACATATTTTCAGCAAGCGTTTCCGCAGCCGCGGCGTGTTTTAACAGCAGACTATCAAGTTGATCCTTACCCCAGAAATAAAACGGGAAACTAGTAGCCTCAGCAAATAGAGCCGGCAGCTTATCAATTGTGACCTTGGGTGCAACAATCAGCAGCCGATACCCAGGCTTAGCCCACTTGGAGTAATGACTCAATATTGATTCGACTTTCTTTTTGCTTATAGCAAAAACAACTTCAATAGCGACCGGCTCGTGAATATCGCCAATACCTTTAGGAGCAGTCACATCAAAAGCAACGCCCTGCCCGCCATGATGATCAATCTGTTGCCCCAAAGACTCCGCTTCAAGCTCAAGAAGCTTGATTATGAAAGCTTCTAAGAAGTAATAACCACCTGAACCATAGCTTGACAAGCGCTCTTCTAATGCTTCGAAGTACATGTATTCTCCGACGAATAAACGGTTCAAAAAGCTTGAGGGTGCCGCCAGCAAGCTACCACAACATACTGCCTTCAGCTAGACAGCGGACGCATCAGGAATGAGGCAAGTTTTGCAGTAAGCTTTCCAAAGCTAAGGAGGCAACGGCCTCCTTAGGCAAAGTGCTTACCGTACGCCTGGTGAATAAACTTTTTTATCCGCAAACATCAAGAGTCCTGCCAGCAGGCATGGGAATCCGTGAAAGCCATGCTCTGCCAGCAGCCTGATACGCTCCAGGTCACCCCATGACTCCTTCAGCCTGGACTTAGTGATACCGCTTCAGCGACTCAATGGCCTGGCTGTACAGAGGGTCATCAGGCAGCAAAACCTTGCTGAAATCTTTCTTCATCCCCTCTCCGCTTTGCCTAGCTCAATCATCTTTAAGGCGTTGGGATAAATGGACATCCACCATCATAAATAGGGAATGAACCAATCCCAATATGAAATATATTGATAGCCAGAAAGCAAACCAAGAGCCTGCAACCAGCCAAACTCCATTTGGGAATACCTTCTGCATAACGCCGACCACAATTGCAGCAATCAAAATAATTAGTGGCAGCGCCATTTCAGCATTTAACAGTAATACTGACCCTGGAATACTGGGCTTCCCATCACCCTGAAATGTTGCTTGCAGATCCTTAACCAACGACCTATCCAGTGCAAAAACCAACGCATAAACACCGATACCAAAACCCAGAAGATTTGGCAGGATACCGGTCGCAAGATCTCCTGGCATCACGTTAACCGTATAGTCAAGGCGCAAACAGTACGGCAGAAACATATTAGGAATACTAGGCGTTAAGCAAGCTGCCAACACCACAGAAACGAACACACCTGCGAAATATGCCTTAAGCCAAGCCCAAGCACTTGCGAACCGGCTGTCTGCATAAAAATCGCCATGATAGGCATAGGCATTCATTATCTTAATGACCACACCGATGACAGGTATCTTAACTAGGAACCTATAAATCATCCTTTTCTCCTTCAGCAGCCCCACCAAGCTGACGCAATGCCTGCAAAATGCGCAATCTAATTTGGGCAGGCTGCTCATTCCTCTTCGCTCTAACCCGAATCTTCAAAGGATACTTGGATGAGGTATATCGATGCAACCGCCCTCCGGCCTCTAAAATGTAGGATAAGGATGTTCTGCCGTAATGAACCGAAGCCTCTACCATTTCCCTCAAGAAGTCTGGTAACGAGGGCATTGCGGAGTCTTTAGATTCAGTTGACGCATCAAACTTTAGGTGATGCACGTTTTTATCTTTTAGTTCTTGAAGCTGCTTACCTAAGCGGTGACCATTAGGGAAAGTTAAAGTCGTACTAACTGCCTTGAAGCCTTCTGCATTTCTAAGTACGCTCTCAAGCTCTGTAGGGTCGGACACCAAGTTTATTTTCAAAACATGCCTTGGAAAAACTTCGAGAGCAAATTTTGAAAATATCTCCTCTAGTGCTTCATTGCAGACGGAGGGCTTAGGTAGACGTCCACTTGACTCCGAAATTGCCATCCTGTGACTGTGGTAGTCAAAAACGTAATCGAATGAAACCCTGTTGGCGACAGGGAATGTGCCTTTGGCGGCTTGGAAAAGGGTCGTATTAGAATACAAATCTTCTACAGAGTCGCTTTTGTGGTATTTAATCCACTCACCATATGCAATCTCATCATCACATATTGTGCTGCGCGGTGCAAAGTAAGTGTCAGACGCCAAGACATAGGACATGTCAGTGAGACTCTTCTTTTTGAAGGCCTGAACGGTTCTATCATGCAGCGCCTCAAAGAGTTTCCTGTACCCTTCAACACCAACTTCTTGAATGTTTTTGGTGTTAGCAGGCAGTAACTGAATATTATAGACAATGAAAGAAGCCATACTCTCGTCCCTGACGATGATTTCATAGTGCCATCTTACCAGAGCTCTTTAGACTGGCCAAGGACGCCCTCAATCAGAGTATGTCATTGCAGGCTACGTCAATCAGCGAGTAATTTGGACGAAATTTTTGGAGAATGGCGGCGATTTGATACACATCAACCACGAGACGCCAACAGTGATGACGAAGCCGTTCACTCTGTTCTCCGTTTTCGCACTATTCGCCCAGGATGGTGGCCATGACGAAAACGCCTATACTGTATATTCGTACAGTTAAGCGTTTTGGCATCACTCGGTCAATCCACCGCAGGTCGAATTTGATGGCCGGCACCTTGAGCGTGACCCCTTCGGGGCACTGCTGTCGTGAACCGCACCCTGGCGGCGCCAGGTTACGGCCCTCCGGGCTTCCATCCTCACGCCTCTGGCCCATCCTGGCCTGCGTGCTCCGCTTGCTGCTCTTCCCACAAAATCTACCCGGATAGACCCCGTCGTATTTCACAATGCTAGGCCAGTCGCATATTCCCAATGAGCCATGAGCTATGAAATATCAGCGACGCCATGCTCGGGACTTTTCTTTCACCCAATTTTCACAGCCCCTAGCCGACACTCTTCCTATCCCTACGTGTGATAGAAGCTCCCATTAGCCCGCCTAGCAGCGGGCTTTCTTTTGCCTGCGTTTGCTACAGGATCCTCATGAAATCTGCCCTGGGGATGCACGCGTTACGTCAACAGGGATGGACAACAGCTGCCTCTCTGTTCGGCGTTTACCTCAACGCGGTGGCGAAGGCCTCAGGCGTTGGACTTCCCTCCCATTGCGCAACGGTTTGCGGTATTACCAGCCAAGGTTGCTTGCGTCGAGTCCATATATGCGCGACCGGTTCGAAATGCTCCGCGCCCTCCAAGACACCGGCACGCACCACTCGCATACCAGCGGCGGCGGTGGTGTCGTTGAATAGCCGCGTGTGGCAAGCGCTGCAGGCATAGTGCGTGGAGGCGTGTCCTTGGTGCTCATGAAGGTAGGTTACGGTATTGCCCGCCACCTGCACCGCCGAAGCCTCACACAACAGATGCAAGCCGAATGCACTGCCGCTAAAGCGCTGGCAGTTCAGGCAATGACAGGCATAAAGCGGAGGTAACCGACCCGCTTCGATTTCGATGCAGACTTGGCCACATCGGCACTGACCGGTGAATCTCATGGGTTGACTCCTTACAATGGCCTAGAAAAGTACGGGGCGCATGATCCCCCGTCATGAGCTATGGAAGAAGTGCAAAAAATGGATCAACGGTTGGTCAAGATTTTATGAACGGTCTCGAATGGGAAAGCCAGCGGGTGTTCCTCGCTGTGCTGCGCTCTGGCAGCCTGAGCGGGGCCGCGAAGCTATTGGGGATTGCGCAGGCCACGGCACGTAGGCGCCTGGATAATCTTGAGAGGGCTCTCGGTATCAACCTCTTCACTCGCACGCCCACAGGCCTAACACCGACCAGTGGCGCTGAGCGCTTGATCGAGCATGCCGAGGCCATGGACATCTCTGCGCAAGCCTTCAATCGAATGGCCACGGCCGAGATTTCGTTGGATAGGGGAACAGTGCGACTGACATGTGGTGAATTGCTAGGCGTAGAGGTTCTGCCGGACTTGTTGCGTAGCTTCCATTACTGCCACCCAGGATTGAAGCTCGAACTGAGCATTAGTGACGCACTGGAGGACATCGCAAGACTGCAATCGGATATCGCCGTGCGACTAGTGCGCCCTAAAGAAGCGGATGTCGCCGTTCGACGGGTCGGCACTTTACACGTTGGTATCCACGCCAGCACTGGGTGTTTGCAAAGGTACGGCATCCCCAGCAGCTTAGCGTCGCTGAGGCAGTTACCGCTGATTGGGCCTGACAGACGTTCAGCTGACTTACGTCGGATGGTAGAGGTCGGACTGTGCGATGCCGACCAGCTTTTCGCGATTTCCTCCGATAACCATCTTGCCCAGCTTGCTGCGCTGAAAGCCGGCCTTGGCTTCGGTCTCTGCCCTACGCAAATCGCGATGGATCATGGGTTGATACCAGTGTTGGCGGACAGCTTAGGATTCGAGGTTGAGGTCTGGATCGCAATGCACCGTGATCTTCGCAATATCAAACGAATCGCTCAGGCGTTCGAAGAACTAGGTGAGCAGCTGTACCATTATCTGAACTAGAATCGACTTGATCTCATCCCCCGCCAAACAGGCCTTTGGGAGCTACTCACCGGGCGCGTTTGAGTAGGAGTAACTGACTCGCCAGATCGCTTTCATCCTTAACTTATCTTTCTGGGAGCCTTCATAGGATTCGGCCATTCGTCCGTTGAGCTGTCCGCTTGATTGGCCAATGCTGTCCACTCTGGACATCAGCCAGAGCCAATATCATGCGACTTTTCCTACCGTCTTTGTCCATCCCGCTGGCCTGCGGCTTCCTGTGGGCTTGCTCTGCTCCCGAGACGAGTTCACCAGTGGACACACCCGGCAGGCCAGAATCAGCTAAGACTCAGCTGCTGGAAGCCGGGGCCGCGACCTTGCAGGCCAAGCCGCCCATTGAGGCTATCAACGCCTACCTTGATGGCTTCCACTTCTACAACGGGCATCCTGACGTGCAGATGGAGGCGCATCACTACTGCTCCATCCTGAATGAGGATGTCATCCAGTGCGTCATCTTCGATGGTAGTACCAAGGAAGCGAAGATCATGGGTATCGAGTACATCATCGACGAGAAGCTGTTTGCTGGTCTGCCAGCCAAGGAGAAGGCGATGTGGCACAGCCATGGCTATGAGGTTTCGTCCGGTCAGTTGATCGCACCTGGGATTCCTGCACCTGCTGAACATGCATTGATGAAGCGGCTTGCCCGTACTTATGGAAAGACATGGCACACGTGGCACACCGACCAGGACAAAGCGCTACCTGTGGGTGTTCCGCAATTGATGATGGGATTCACTGCGGATGGACAGGCTGACCCTGAAATGGTCGAGCAGCGGAATCAGCGGCTGGGAGTGGATGCAGCAAAATCTAAAACTCAGCGAGCCGACATTCAAATTCCTGCGGCTGATCCCCGTGCGGATGGTTGGCAGCACGGCAACGTTATTCAGATCACCGATCCAACCGGTGCCCATCTGCATCGGCCCGCCGCACCGACACCCGAGAAAGCGAACAGTCGATCAAGCCAGTAGAGCTTAGGTTCGTCGCACAAACGCAGGGCATAAAGTGGACGTGCCCCTATCGGGGACGGCTGTCGTAAACCGCAACCCGCCTTCGCCAGGTTGCGGCCCTCCGGGCTTCCATCCTCATGCCTCTGGCCCATCCGAGGGCCCGCGCGCTCCGCTTGCCTCTTTCCCACTAAATCTCACTGGCGACGACAGGGGCTCAAGGTCGCGAAGTACGTACCGCTGGCAGGGGCCGCACATGGACATACATCACCGGCTCCCGATGAGCTGACTGCAGTTTGGGAAACCGGAATAATTATCGAAAGTTCGCTGAGCGATCTGCCTCTAAACGTAGTGCTAACGATTTTCATTAGGCTATGCGTACTTGCGCGAGTCAATTACGAATGAGGGCTAATTAGAGCAAATACTTGCATCACCAAGTAATGCACTTAGTCAATAAAAAATGAATCATAAATTTCCTTGCACCCAGTCATGAAGCTAGCTATTACTTATCACTCCAAGGGGAGGGATGGCAAAATGCAACCAAGATTCGTTATCGTTCCTGCAGTCCCCATAGAAAACGAATCATTCCAGATTGGAAATCGTTTTTACGCAGCTACCAGCTCAGGAGGTTTCGATATCTACGACAATCAGGAAAAAAGTAGAATAAAACGAAATTTTCCAAATAAATCGCTAGCTATGGCAGCGTGCGAGAAGATGATCTCAGAGTCGCGAAGCCCGTCTGAGCAATTTCCAATACCGCGAACGGAATGAATTTCAAAGGAGATTGCCTGCATGGTTCCATCCACAGACAAGACATATATATATTATGGCGCCATTTCAATCGCAGCTGCCTTAGTATTTATTTGCATGGCCTGTGAATTTTCGGAAGCGCAGCTAATATGGACAATCATACGTCACTACTAGAATGCCTTCTTATTTTGACAGGGTCATTGATTGGTGTAGGCCTGGCCGCTGTCCTGCTCCATTGGATCGTCTAGCATCCCAAGCATGGGGCAACTTCTGCTACCCCCGCCATTCCGCTGCAGCACCGGAGGCCTGATATGCCCACCAAGCGGCTAATCACCGAGAAGTCGAATCAATACAGCGATGATGCGCGTGTAAAACTTATAGGAGAATTTTGGATTTCAGGAAAATCCCTCAGTGAGTTCTGCACAACGCGAGATCGCCCTTCTTATCAAGAAATGAAGAGATTGATATGCATCTCAAGAATTGACTGTGATAGCTTAAGCAGCGAAAGCTTGGCAGACGATAGTCTCGTGCTAGAGCGAGGCAATCACACGAACTTCAATTTTATTGCCAGTACCC
Source organism: Pseudomonas sp. SMN11 (assembly GCF_052041945.1). Classification (NCBI taxonomy): domain Bacteria; kingdom Pseudomonadati; phylum Pseudomonadota; class Gammaproteobacteria; order Pseudomonadales; family Pseudomonadaceae; genus Pseudomonas; species Pseudomonas sp. SMN11. The sequence goes on from NZ_JBKGGW010000003.1 coordinate 144,791, forward strand.
TATCACAGCTACATGCCAGGTTAGGGTCAATTAAAGAAGAGATTGAGTCACTTATAAATGGATTGCATCGCTCGCGCCTTGATAAGTAGCAACAGTTGTGTCCGCAGAAGCGCAGAACATATAAATACGGGCTGGATATGCAATCGACATGGATGCCCAATGTTGTGGTGACCGGCACGTCAGGCCGGTTGTTGCAGCACTATTACCTCTATGAGGTCAGCGCCGGCAACTGACTTGATAACAACCCAGCTGCTGCTGCATTCAGCATCGCGGGAATGTGCTTGTCCCTGAGCACCCATTTGCAGGCCACAATTTCATTGCGAGCAACAGGCCTGTCTTCATCATCGAAATGCGTGATGAACACGTGGCGGACGGTCAGACCCACCTGAATAGTGCATAGGGGAAACAAGCCGTGGCCTTCGATGGACGTTTCCTCTTGAAGCTCCCGTGCAGCTGCTGCGGCAGGTGGCTCACCTGGCTCGATAGCACCGTCAGGAAAATTCCACCTCCCGCACTTTTTTCCGGACTAGAAGAACACTGCCGCTTCGAAGGCAGATTATCGTTGCTCTGGCCTAGATCTGGGCTTTTCGCTCTTCTTTTTTCCCGCTTGCACACACTCAGCTAGGCATTAGGTTCATATCCGTCTCGTTTAGCGAAGAAAGACTTATTCCCTAAATACTCACCTCTGTGACAAGTCGTTCAACCCGATAGGCACAGTTGCAGCTAACAAACCATAACTCGCTTTACTAGGTTTGCGATTGACTGGGCTGTGCATGACGATCAGAGAGACTCGCTGGCTCTCTCCGCTCGGAGAAGCCTCTGGGTCAGCGCAGGCTCCATGAACCATGGGCAGTTCGGATCACAGAATGAGGACTTCCCTTTCACTCAATTTTCACGACTCACCGGCGACACTTGAGTTATCCCTACGTGTGATAGAAACTCCCATTAGCCCGCCTAGCAGCGGGCTTTCTTTTGCCCCACCCATGGCATGTCCCAAACCACACCTTGGTTGGCTATGTACCTTCTCGTTTCATCAGCCCTCTCTACCCGGAATGATTTTCAGTGAAGCCGTCACCTGGAAGTGCCCAATCTATCCCTGCAAAAGCGAACGGCCCGAAGTGGGATGTCGGTGAAGCTGTCAGCCAGCTGTCCTGGGACGATTTGCGGATCATCAAAACGCTGAGTGACTGTAGCAATCGCGCCGCCACGGCCAAAAAGCTTGGCATCAATGTCTCCACCGTCACGCGCCGGGTCGTGCAGGTTGAGAAGACGCTCGGAGTCGCTCTTTTCGATCATCGCAAGGCGGGGTATCTGTTAACTGCCGAAGGTGCAGAGCTCCGTGCACTGGCCGAGCGCGTTGAACTGGACATTGTCAGTGTCACTCGCAGGGTGTCTCGTGCTGGCCAGGGCCCGCTGGGGAAACTGCGAATCACCACCAGCGACTCGCTGCTGCTGTACTTCCTCACACCGATCATCGCGGACTTCAAGGCTCTCAATGAAGGGATCAGCATTGAAGTGTTGGTTGGCAACCAGACGTTGAGCCTGGCGAGGGACGAGTCGGACATCGCGGTGCGAGCAACGCGAAAACCGGCAGATACCCTGGTGGGTCGCAAGCTCGCCAACATCGCTTGGGCACCCTTTCGCAGCGACAAGCACGCGGGAATTGCCGACCCCTTCGCTGTCGGACAATCGTGGGTGTCCTACTCGGGAGGGCTGTGCGGTTTGAAGGCAACGAGTTACGTCGAATGTCGGGTGCACCCGGAGCACATTTCCTACCGCACCGATTCAGTTGCGGCAGCAAGTGCCGCCATTGCGGCGGGCCTGGGTTTTGGCTTCCTCCCCTGCATGCTGGGTGACATTACCCCAGGATTGGTTCGGGCCGGCCCGGTGGTGCCGGAACTTCAGGATGAGCTGTGGCTGCTTACCCACCAAGACATCAGAAAGTCCTGGCGGGTGAAAGCATTCATGACGTTCTGCGCGGCTGCCGTGGCCGACCTCAAACCGCTGGTCGAAGGTCAGCAGGCCATCCCGGCCTCATAGCGGAAACCGGGAGCGCCGTTCATTTGGCCTGGGCGCCAATCACAGCACGGCACACGATCTCGATCAGTTGAGGTCGCTGGGCGAGCCGAGATACACCGATGATGTTGCTGGCCGCCTGCGGGCGCTCGGTGCCATAGGCCGCCTTGCGCACCTTGCCAACCACGGCAAAGGCCGCGTCCATGTCCAACACATACAGCGTCTCCTCCACGACGTCCTGCATCGTGGCGCCATACAGCGCGAGCAACTTGGCAATGTTGTCGTAAGAAACCCGCATCTGTTCGCCCATCGATGAGAAATCGCTCGGACGACCCTCAGCATCCAGTGGCGCCGGAGCTACCAAGTTGCCTTCTTCGTCATGGTTGAACTGTCCCGAGATGAAGATCTCGTTCCCGACTCGCCGCGCTTGCGGATAGCCGTAGCCCTCTTCCCATGAAACGCCCCAGTAGGCGGTGTCGTCGTTGAAGGGTCGTGAAGCGGCCATTGGATTCTCCTTGGCGAAAAATGGATCGAGGTGATCCGACTGGCCGAGATCCTAGCACCGGACTGGACGCTACCTATGGCGCAATAATGCGTCCTTAAGAGCGCAAAGATGCGACACCGTTTCACTGAGTGTTTCGCTATCTTGTGCTGGCACTCGGCGACAAACCGCCGAAAAACTCTCGCCACCGTTCAGCAAAAGGGAAGAACAATGAGCAATCCACACACTGAAGTCCTGACCCCGCTCAACAGCCAACTGATTTTCATTGATCAGCAACCACAAATGGCTTTTGGCGTGCAGAGCATTGACCGGCAGACGCTGAAGAACAACACCGTAGGCCTGGCCAAAGCAGCCAAGATCTTCAATGTGCCCACCGTGTTCACCACCGTAGAAACCGAGAGTTTCTCCGGGCATACCTATCCCGAACTGCTCGCGGTATTCCCTGATGCTCCGTTGCTTGAGCGCACGTCGATGAACTCCTGGGACGACCAGAAGGTTCGCGACGCGCTGAAGAAGAACGGTCGAAACAAGATCATCGTTTCGGGCCTATGGACTGAGGTCTGCAACACCACCTTCGCACTGTCGGCCATGCACGATGCAGGCTACGAGATCTACATGGTTGCCGACGCTTCCGGTGGCACCACCAAGGAAGCACACGACTACGCCATGCAGCGAATGATCCAGGCAGGGGTGGTGCCTGTAACCTGGCAACAGGTGCTTCTGGAGTGGCAGCGCGATTGGAAAAACCGCGACACCTACGATGCCGTCATGGAACTGGTCAAAGAGCATTCGGGCGCCTACGGCATGGGCGTCGACTACGCCTACACCATGGTGCACAAAGCGCCAGAGCGCGTTCAGCACGGCCCTACCCTGGCGCCCGTGGCCGCATCGATCTAGGGCTTGTCAACCAAGCCTCGGTTTCTGATCAACAGGCGGGGGCTGGCACGAATTGATCGGGGCTAGCGAATAGAGACGGATTGCCCTGAGGTCTCGGAACAGGCTTCAGCAATCCGTGCTGCCCGGATCAACCATCTTCAGATTTTTCAGGATGAATTGATCCCCATGAACAGTGCTAACGGCATCGTTATAGCCACCGTCGCGACTCAGTCGACGGGACGGCTCAAACCCTGGCAGGTCAAAACGGCCAAGCGAATGATGTTGGATCATCTGGATACCGGTATATCGGTCACTGACCTTGCCGAAGCCTGCGGCTTGTCACGCAGCCATTTCTCGCGAATGTTCAAAGAATCCACGCAGGTATCCCCACAGCAGTGGTTGCGTGAGCAGCGGCTCAGGAAGAGCAAAGAATTGCTGGAGGCTTCGACGATGATGCTCGCCGAGATCGCCTTGGAGTGCGGCTTCTACGACCAGCCGCATTTCTGTCGGACGTTTATGAGATCTGTAGGGATGACGCCCCAGGCATGGCAGCAACAGCCAATTTAGCAGGGTCGGGTGTGCTATCCCGTACTACTAACCAAGCACCCTCGTGCTAGATCGACACCATCATTTCCTTCAGCTGTCCAAGAGAGTATCTGGGTGTCAGTTTGAAGTACGCACACCTGCGCGCCTGCCCCTGCGGGGACGGCTGTCGTGAACCATATCCTGGCGCCCTACGGGCTTCCAACCTCAGGCCCTTGGCCCTTGATGGGCGGGCGCGCTCCGCTTGCATTGTGGCCGCGTTGAGCGGGGCGAAGCCCGGTGGGGAGTTTGATATCTTTCCTCGCTTATGAGTGATTAGCTGTCCGTATAGCTTCTAGACAGCCGCTAACAGATGTCCTACTGCTCCGGAAAAAGTCAGGCATGACTGAGAACGCATCGATCCAAATCATGGCTCAACTCAATGCTTGTGGAGAGGTACTGAGGTCGCTCAGAGCTTTGGAGCCATAGATGGCTTATCCTATGACTGCGCACATCTCCGGATGAGAGCTGACTTTCAGTACACGGCGTTGGAGGCCTTACGGGACGAGCATCAAATGACTGACCCTAACGCTGGCGAATGGGATGGGGTTGAGAGGGACGGTTGTGGCCGCTGCTCCTTGAGTCAACGGCCACTGGATACTGGCTGCCGCTAGGCCACTTGTTTTACGTTAGGGCGCTGATCTGTCGCCAGACGCCTCGCTCGACCAACCCCCCAGGCTAATGCCCGGGTCATTGACTCGCCGGGGCGGGATTCGAAAGCTTCCTCATGGAGCGCCATTCCACATCCTGCGTACACGCCGATGAACATTTGCGTCTGACCTGTGCGCGAGAGCCTGACCTGAACGTCAATAGTCGTGCCGTCATCGAGCTCCTCGTCGTGGCTGCGATGATGAAGCGCTGGATCCGCCCAATCCCAAAAAACATCACCACGAATACGCATGCCGTCCTCCTACGACTTTAGTCTTATACGGAAACCCAACCATAGCAAAACACGACAGCGCTTCAATGACTGTGGCGGGGAAAAAAATGGGTATCGGACAACTGGCCTGATTTCCGCTACAAATTAGTTTTCTTGTACAACTTTCCTTCTCCATCGGAGAAGGTGTTGGATATCACCGCGCCTGTTTGCCCCTAACTGTCATTTTAATTGAACATCTGAACTACGTGGCGGAGTTTGACTCATCTGGCTATACATGAGCCCAGCGTATGACTCAGTGTTGCCCCAAGCCCGGGAGAGGCTCATGGAACGCATGTCTACAAGCCCAGAATCAGACACCACATTCACGCGCACAGCGCCTGTCGGGCAGCCCGGCGAACGCCGGGCTCCACAGACTCACTTCTCGAGTGTCGCTGCTTGATTGCCGCCTTCCTCGGCAATCGCTGATAGCTTCTCGTCCGCTGCTTTTTCTTCTGCAAGCGTGTCGGCCAATAGCGAAGCGGCCTCTTTCATGCCTAGGTGCTTGGCCATCGCAATCAGAGTGCCGTAGCTGGCAATTTCGTAGTGCTCAACCTTCTGGCATGCCCCGATGAGCGCCGCATCGAGCACTGCCCCCTTCTCGATTTCATCCAGCAGCTCTTTGCTTTCCTCAACCAGACCCTCCATGGCTACACACTTCATCCGCTTGAGTTTCAATCCAGCCGATTCCACCAACTGGTCAATGCGCTCTATCTGGCCCTGGGTTTCCGCCAAGTGTGAGGTAAACGCATCAGCCAACAGCGGGTTGGTAGATGCGCGAGCTAGGCGCGGCAATGCTTTGGTGATCTGCTTCTCAGCGCTGTACACGTCCGATAGCTCATGGATGAACAGGTCTTCAACTGTTTTGCGAGCAACCATCGTCATTCTCCTTAGATTTTCAAAATCGATTCACTGCAGGGTGTGGCTAACCAGACTCTCGTGTAAGGACTCAACAGGACGCTTCGGGGGCAGATCGTTGGGTAGCAGGGAGCCAACGCCGAACGTGCCCAGGGCCATCTTTACTCGCAGCGCTCGGCAAGCCAGGCGCGAATCGGCCTCAAACTCTGCCACCGCCGCGCTCATCAAATGCTCGAAGCCGATGCCGGCCTGAGCCTTTTCTCTTCTTCTCGACGTGCTCATAAGGCCACCTTCAGTCAGTCATCTTTACCGTTGACGAAGCCCGAGCCGAGATCCGCCGCGGTGACCGGGTTGCTGGCTGGATCGGACATCGTCCGCAGTTTCATGGCTTCCAGAACAGCCAGATCAGGAGCGGTCAGTTCCACCGAAGCGGTGCCATCTCCGCCATCAACGGCAGCCGAGGGATTCTCGACGTACTCCCACTCCTCGCCTTCATTCCAAGGGCCGCGCACATTCGGCTCACCCGACATGTTGAAATACTTGTTGGTGAACTCCGGCATGCCAGGGAGCTTGCCTTGAGGGAAGTTAGGCTGGATGGCGTGCAGTGCTTTTTCGAAAGAAAGCTGGTGTGCGATTTCCCGAGTCATCAGGAAGCCCAGCGCTTCTTTCACGCCCGGGTCGTCCGTCACATTCATCAAACGCTCGTACACGATTTTCGCCCGCGCTTCGGCAGCGATGTTGGAGCGGAAATCAGCCGTCGGTTCGCCGATGGTGTCCACATAGGCCGCGCTCCACGGCACTCCTGCCGAGTTGGTAAGCGGAGCGCCGGCCCCATAGAGAATACTGGTGATGTGGGAATCGTTACCGGCCCCATTGATGGCTCGGTAGAGTTCTCCTTCCTCTTCGACGCCCTCGGCAAGTCGGCCCTTGGCTCCCTTGTTAAGCATCACGATGATCGAGCCCACAATCTCCAGGTGGCTCAGCTCTTCAGTGGCGATGTCCATCAGTAGGTCTTTGCGGCCTGGGTCATCCTCGGCGAGGGCCTGGGTGAAGTATCGACTGGCAGCGGCCAGCTCACCCTGAGCGCCGCCGAACTGCTCCAAAAGTAAGTTTGCAAGGCCTGGATTGGGCTGAGCGACGCGAACCGTATATTGCAAGCGCTTATTGTGAATAAACATGTTTCTCTCCTCGTGGCTGATCAAGCGCTCAAATAAAATGCGCGCCGTCTATGGATGGGAGCAAGTTACACTCGATACGTGCTAACGCACCGCGAGCTTTCAGGACGAAAGGAAAATTTAAAAAGGTTCAAACGAAGTTTTATAAATTTATAAAAATAACCGCACGCCAACAGTTAGCGCCTACGTTAACCACTGAATCAGTTTGTCTGAACTTTGTAACTGTCCATGGCTTCCCCTGCATAACCTCTGAACCTGATGCAGGAGAAAGCACAATGCGAGCACTGACCTACCACGGCGCTAACGATGTCAGGGTTGACACTGTCCCTGACCCCATTCTCCAAGACGCAGACGACATTATCCTGAGGGTGACCGCCACCGCGATCTGCGGTTCTGACCTTCATCTGTATCGCGGCAAAATCCCTGAAACCGAACACGGCGACATCTTCGGCCACGAGTTCATGGGCATCGTCGAAGACGTCGGCAGAGACGTGACGAACCTGCAGGTTGGCGACCGTGTAGTGATCCCGTTTGTGATCGCCTGCGGTAGTTGCTTCTTCTGCCAGCACGATCTGTTTGCGGCCTGCGAAACCACAAACACTGGTCGCGGATCGATTATCAACAAAAAAGGCATTCCACCAGGCGCAGCGCTGTTTGGGTACAGCCATCTGTATGGCGGCATCCCTGGAGGCCAGGCCGACTATGTCAGAGTACCCAAAGGTAACGTCGGGCCGTTCAAAGTGCCGACTACCCTCGCTGACGACAAAGTGTTGTTCCTCTCTGACATCCTTCCTACCGCCTGGCAAGCGGTCATCAATGCCGAGATCGGCCAAGGTTCATCGGTAGCAATCTACGGCGCAGGCCCAGTGGGCCTGCTCAGTGCCGCCTGCGCACGGATGCTGGGCGCTCATACCATCTTCATGGTGGATGACAATGACTACCGGCTGGCATACGCCCAGGAAGCCTACGGCGCCATCCCGATCAACTTTGAACAAGATGATGATCCGGCCGACAGCATCATTCGCCAGACACCCGGTATGCGCGGCGTGGACGCGGTCATCGATGCGGTCGGGTTTGAAGCCAAAGGCAGCACCACAGAAACCGTGATGACAGCCCTGAAACTGGAAGGCAGCAGCGGCAAAGCCCTGCGCCAGAGCATCGCAGCTGTGCGACGTGGCGGCGTCGTCAGCGTGCCCGGGGTCTATGCGGGGTTCATTCACGGCTTCATGTTCGGCGATGCCTTTGACAAAGGGCTGACCTTCAAGATGGGGCAAACCCATGTCCAAAAGTACCTCCCCGAGCTACTCGAACACATCGAAGCCGGACGCCTCCAGCCCGAGCTGATCGTGACCCACCGCCTTGCCTTAGAGGAGGCAGCCATGGGCTATAAGATGTTCGATCAGAAAGAGGACAACTGTCGCAAGGTGATCCTTGTTCCAGGGGCGGCATCAGGGACGCTGGGCCCTGACTACGTATAGAGGGGTAATGGTCATGAACGGTCTCGCCAACTATTTCTGGATTGCCGTAGCGGCAATTCTTCTACTCATCGACCTGTGGGCCATTGTCAGCGTGTTCCGGAGCGACAAAACGGATGCCGTCAAAGCGGCCTGGGCCCTCCTGATCGTGGCACTACCCCTCGTTGGTCTGGGCATATGGGGGGTTGCTGGCCCACGAGGCATCAAACGGGGTACTGGGCCGACTTCCGACGAGCACAGCAAAGGCTGACATTTCTGGGCTGCACCTACAGGGGTTTCCAAAATGGTCGATCAAGCGGCAGGTGTGAAATCAGGTGAGCGCTACCGTGTGGAAAACGTGGAGCGAGCGCATCAGTTTCCGGGTTTCTTTCAAGACGGGAAGTATTATCTAGGCCCTGAGCTTCTCACCGCCGTGGGATGGCTCGAAGGTACACGCTTCATCTACGACAGCCTGGATGCTGAAGGCGAACCCGTATTTCCAAACAAAGAGGCAGGTACGGTCGACGGCCTGACGTTGACTCTGGTCGACGGTACCGCCCTTGAGCTCTCTCCGGTCGAGGCCGACGAAATCATCGCTCCGCTCGATCACCGTAGCATTGGCACAAAACAAGAAGCTCCCCGCGGAGGATATCCCGTCAGGGGGCCGCTGCGCGGCAAAGTTGTGGTGATCACAGGGGCATCCAGCGGCATAGGCCGCGCCGCCGCACACGCCTTTGCCTGCAAAGGCGCACGCTTGGTACTCGCTGCCCGCGATGAAGAAGCGCTATTTGACGTCCTGGATGAATGCACTGTTTGTGGTACGGATGCCATAGCGATTACGACCGACGTCACGCACAGCGATCAGGTTCAAGCGCTGGCCGCGCAGGCCGCATTGTTTGGCCATGGACGGATCGACATCTGGGTCAACAACGCTGGAGTTGGGGCGGTCGGGAACTTCGAGGATACCCCATTGGAAGCTCACGAACAGGTTATCCAGACCGATCTGATCGGATACCTACGAGGTGCCTACGTCGCCCTCCCCTTCTTCAAAGCGCAAGGTAGCGGCATTCTGATCAACACCCTGTCGTTGGGCAGCTGGGTAGCCCAGCCCTATGCAGCGGCTTATTCGGCGAGCAAGTTCGGCTTGCGTGGACTGACCGAGGCGCTGCGAGGAGAGCTGACTCAGTTTCCAGACATCCATGTGTGCGACATCTATCCAGCAGTCATGGACACACCCGGCTTCCGAGACGGTGGCAACTACACTGGACATGCGCTGACACCGCCAGGCCCCATCTACGATCCCGAACGGGTAGCCAAGTCAATGGTGTCCTGTGCAGCCTCCCCTCAAGCTCATACAACGGTTGGCACTGCTGCTCGTCTGGCACACTTAGCCAGCTACCTAGTACCAAGATTGTCTTTGTTGTCTGGGTGGGTGACGCGGTGGGGGATAAATCGCAGCCCCTTAGCCGAAACATCATCAGGCAACCTGTTTGAGCCTCCAAGTGACAGAAGAAGTATCGACGGAGGCTGGAGGAAGCCTAAAGATAAAACGCCTCTGCTAATCGGCGCAGTTGCGCTTGGAATCATCACAGGTTTAACAATCGCCAGTTCACGACGCAGGAAAAACTAGAAGATATCGTTTGCAGCTGGGCATTGACGGAGCGTCTCGCTCGGCATCCCGGACTCCCTAGACTTTTATCTTATATACGGGGGCGTGAACATTAGCTCAGCACAGAGGCAAAGCAAGCCCAGAGTGAGCAAATACTGACTCATGGTGATGAATCAAAAAATCCACGCACCATAGGGGTGCAAAAGATTGCTGAAGTTACCGTTCTAGAGCGGCTCATGCATTTTGTACCTGTCCATATTTACGCTACCCTTCGCCCGCCAAAACAACACCAAGGAGATGGCGTAGATGATTGCCATTATGACGGGATGTGACGAGTCGCAAATTGACAGAGGGTGGCCTTAACACAGCTCAGGCTGACCAAGGAGTTTGAAGGCCTTCGAAAGATTGGTTCTGAGCGCCGAACTGGCCCACTTATCTACGCGAAGAATCCCTGCGAAGGAGCGGAGCCGGGTCAGATCAAGCACCACCTGTCGTCCACGTTTTCTCATCACTATTTTTCGAAGGTCAACGAGATCGAAATCATGATCATCGGCACTCGTGAACTGCATTTCTTGGATTGCGCCCACCTGTGCATAGACAGATATCTGCTGTAGACACAAAGCCTCATCGGCCTGTTGTCTCAGCCGCCTTACGAGGTGCCGGTCTTGCTTAGAGGCAGCATTTCCCTCAGCCACCAGGCATGCTGCTGCCAGTACCTCGGCTATGAGGAGCTCGGCTTGGTCTTTGTTCTGTCCTGGCATGGTGCTCCCTTACGATTTTTATAAGCCTCCGGGCCCTGCATTACACTGAGCCTTGTCGGGGGCTAAGATTTCATTCCGATTCTGCGTTTCATCTCCAGCGTGATCAGCTGCGAAGCGTTGTCCATACCTCCCCAGGGATCATCACCGCCCAGTTCATCCAACCGCTCCTGAACATTCTTGATATTCCACTTGGCCGCCGATCGCAGTTCGCCGATCTCCTCCCTGAAGATTGGCACCGATACCGGCAGCCCCTCCCTTGTCCGTGCAGAGAAAACGTTGGCGGTAGTCGCCCCTTTCCCGTTGCGCAGGTAGTCGATGAAGATCTTGCCGATACGATTCTTTGGGCCTAACACGGCGGAGAACCGATCCGGGATCAGCTTGGCGATGTACTTCACGATGGCTTGGCTGAAGTCCTTCACTTCTTCCCAAGAAGCTTTAGGGGTGAGCGGCACCATGATGTGGATGCCCTTGCCGCCACTGGTTTTAAGAAACGAATGCAGGCCCAATTCATCGAGAACAACCAACGTCAGCTGAGTGGCTTCGACCATAGCCTTCCAAGGCAGTGCCGGATCCGGATCGAGATCCAGCACGAAGCGGTCTGGCTGCTCGATATGTTCGGTCGTGCCGTTCCAGGAGTGCAGTTCGATGGTGCTCATCTGCACCGCACCGACTAGGGCCTCGACGCTGTTGATGACCATGCCCGCTTTGCCGGCCTCGGCCTTGGGCACCATGGTGATGTTCGGGATGGCCAGACGGTCAGCGTTCTTCTGGAAAAACAGCTCTCCGGTAATCCCTTCGGGCGCCCTGACTAGAGCGATGGGCCGGTTTTTCAGGTGAGGCAGAAGCCAAGGTGAGACCTGCGCGTAGTATTCGGCCAGGTCTCGTTTGGTGAGGCCGCTGCTGGGATCAATCACACGCTCCGGGTGGGTGATCCGCACTTTGGTGGCGGAGGCCTTGTCGTCCGATTTCGCTTTGGCTGACCTTCGCTCCTTCGGCGCAGGCGCCGGCTTCTCCTCCGTAATATCCTGAACAGGCTTGTCCGTTCGGATACCCTGGAACACCGCGTGCCTGACCACACCGTCCAGGGTGATCTCAACGAAGGTGACCTCGGCCAGCAGCGTCGGCTGAAGCCAATGAATACCTTTGCCGTCGACACCTTTCGGTGGGTTCATCACCGGCACCTGTTTCTGCTCCAGCGGCAATAGCCTTTCTAGGATGGTGGCAAGGGTCGACTCGGTAAATCCAGTGCCGACCTTGCCGGCGTACCGCAACTTTCCACTGTCTTCATCATTGAGGGCCAGGACGAGGGCCCCGAAGCCGCTCCTCGCGCCTTTCGGGTCGGTGTAGCCGACGATGACGAACTCCTGGCGATGCTTACACTTGAGCTTGATCCACGTATCGCTGCGCCGGGATATGTAGGGACTGCCCAAGCGCTTGCCAATCAGTCCTTCCATGCGCATCTGGCAGGCACTGTTCATCAATGCATCGACGTCTTCGGTAAAGTCTTCGGAGAACCTCAGCAGCGGGTCGGTCGAGTCAGCGAGAAGCTGCTTCAGCAGTCCACGACGGCTCTCAACCGGCACCTGCCGAAGATCGGCGCCATTGAGGTATGGCAGGTCGAACAGGTAGTAGACGATGCCCTGGCTCTTACCGGCGTCGAATGCATTCTGTAGCAGCTGGAAATTCGGCACGCCGTTTTCATCCGGTATAACGATCTCGCCATCCAGCCAGCCCGTTTTCAGGCCGAGCGAGGCGATTGCAGCCACCTGCTTAGGCAACTTCGCAGTCCAGTCATGACCATTGCGGGTGAACAGCCGGACGTCATCCCCATCGACGCGGCACAGCATGCGATAACCATCGAACTTGATTTCGTAGCGCCATTCTTCAGAGCGAGGGCTGGAGTCGACCAGAGTCGCTAGCTGCGGAGAGAGCTTCTCTGGCAGTGCTGCAGCCACAGCGCCTTCTGTGCTCGGCCCGCTGAGGGTTGTGGGAGGGTTCGCCTTGGATGACGTTGCCTTCGCTCGACCGCGCTTCTTGGGGATGATGGTGCGGTCGCTGAGCACGCTGTTAGGCATCTCGACCACCACGTCGAAATCAGCAAGGGGCTTGGCGGCCTCGTCTTGATGCTTGATCAGAAACCATTGCTCCTGCTTACCCTCAATGTTCGTCCGAACAAGGTTCCATAGGCCCGAGAGTTTTTCACCCTGCAGCTCGAACTTCATGCGGCCTTTCTTGTAGGCCTCAGCCGGGTCGCCTTGGGGAAGCCATATTCCACGATCCCAGACAATGACATCTCCCGCACCATAGTGCCCTTCCGGGATCGTGCCTTCGAATGAGGCGTAATCGAGCGGGTGATCTTCGACATGCACCGAGAGCCGCTTCACCTTCGGATCCAGGCATGGGCCCTTGGGTATCGCCCAGCTCTTTAGCGTGCCATCGAGCTCCAGGCGGAAGTCGTAGTGCAGTCGAGTGGCATCGTGTTTTTGAACGCAAAATTGCAAGGCGTGAGCAGTCGCGCGCTTCGAACGTTTAGTGGATTTCTCCGCACCCGATGGTTCGGGTGAGGCGTTGAAATCCCGCATCCGGTTGTACTTTTCCAAGCTTGGGACGCTCGGGTCTACCTCGTCACGGTCGCTCCTGCCGATAAGCGCCTGAACCAGCCCATCGAGGGAAACGCCTCGCTTGTTGGCTTCAGCAGTAAGGGCTTGGACGACCATGGTGTCACGCAATGCCGACAACGGCTCTCCGGCTTCCAACGCTTCCGCTTCGCTCAAGGCCCGCACTTGGGCGAGTGCCTCTGGATGATCAGCCGCGAAAATCATGAATGCCAAACTCGTGTCGTCCATGCGCCGGATTCCGGTTATGACGGTGTTCAATTACGAGGTAGACAAACAGGCGGCAGTTCAGTGGAACAGCCGAATGACACGGCCTAGAAGCGTTCGCTTAGGATTCCAAGAGTCGGCGCGCCACTAACAGGGGAGCCCTTTTCTTAGTGCAGCCCGTCGGGCAAAGCGAAACTCAGCTGAGCGAACTAGCCGCTTTCACCCCTCCGATTTGAACACAGACTTTCCTGTGTGCCACATGAGGTGAAAGATCATGGCTAACAATCAAGGTAATCGCGGCAATCAAGGTGGGACTTCGCAAACCAACTCCGGCAATTTTGCCAATGACCGCGAGAAGGCGTCCGAAGCAGGTCGTAAAGGGGGTCAGTCGTCGGGCGGCAATTTCGCCAATGACCGGGAGCGGGCTTCCGAGGCTGGGCGCAAAGGCGGGCAAAACAGTCATGGTGGAGGCCGTAACAGCGAAAATCGCTGAGCCGGTATGTGCGCTGCCAGGGTGAATCACACCTTGGCAGCTCCCTACTCGTCTGATTGCTAGAGCGCGATTGGCAGAAGCGGTTTGCTTTTAAACCGGACGCGTCCACCGGCCAAAATCAACAATGCCGATATGGCCCCGCCTACCAGACTTAAAACACCCGCTTGGCCAGGCTGGTCTAGTACGCCTAACACTGCAGCACCGAACAAGATGAGTGATACGAGAAGTCCTGTGCAGCCCACCGCAGTCATCAGCCATCCCCAGACACGCATCGCTCGTTACTCCTCGGTTAAAGCTAAAACTGAAGTTCCACCCTTCCCCGTCGCCTTAGGGAGGGGTCGACCTACCATCCGAGACGCTCTGCGAACATCCGTCGGTAAGCGGTGCCGATCTGCGCGGGCACATTCTCTATGTATTGCCTGGCATGCTCTTGGGTGATTGTGTCCAGCGACTCCAGGTACATCAGCGCCTCACGCGCATTGGGTATGCGATTCTCCAGATTCATGAAGCGAGGCGGAAGTGCCGTCCAGATCAACGCGTCCAGCCCTTGGCTAAGCGCCCATCGATTGAGACTGTCATATCCGTCATCGTCGTGAACCATCAGGACACCGATTCCATCCGTGCGATGCGTAGGGACACCCTCTCGTTGAGCTAAATCGTTATAGGCGTGTTCCAGCGAATGAGTGGCCAGCGCTGCCCAGAATACCCGTACCGGCTCAGCTCCAAGGCAAATTGCAGTAGCAAGCTCGCCACTATCTGACACCCTTGAAAACTCGACAGGTACTCTTGGGCCTTCATCCGACCAATCACCGCCTAGGCGCAGTTGGCCTGGCTTCCAAATCAGTGAACCCCACCCCAGACAGCCGATTTTCACGCATCCCTCCCCCGCCCCAGGCGCTATCGAATCAATGCCGTTCAACACGGCTTGATTAACGAGACCCTGGCCGCAGGGCAAAGTGCTATCGGCAAAGAGGGAAAGTTAGAGATGGCTAGAGCCTGAAACGGACATGAATGCAGCTTTTGCTGTCTTGGCGATCAATGCTCACTGCCGCGCCACCATAGCCGGAGTAGCTTTTGACCAGGCGCATACCCAGGCCTGTACCTGTTGGCTTAGGATAATTATCGGGGAAGCCATCGCCTTCATCCCGCACCGTAAGTAGCGCATGGTCGCCGGCATGTTTAACGAGCACCTCAATCGTGCCCTTTCCGTACTTGAGCGCATTGGTGATCAGTTCAGAAATGACCAAGCCCAATGGCGCCATCCGCTCCGGCGGCAGGACGAAATCATCTGCCTCCAGCAGGATTCTTCGGTCAGCCAACGCCTTGCCCAAATCCCCCAGCAGTGCATGGAGATAATCTGGAGCACGCACGCCTTGCTCTTCAGCAGTCTGGTAGAGGCGCTCGTGGACACTGGCGATGGTCACTACCCGGCCAGCTGCTGTTTCAAGCTGCAGTTTAACGGCTGCGTCTGGTGCGAGGTTTGCCTGCAACAGCAATAGCGTGTTCACCAGATGCAGGCTGTTTTTGACCCGATGATGGATTTCTTCGAGATACAGGTCGCTTCGGCTTTGCCTGGAATTCTGTGCCTCAATTAGTGAAAGTAGTTGGGCTTCGTACTGATGTCGCTCGGTGATATCTCGCGAAACGGCAATTACTCGATCAACCTGGCCGTTTACGCCCATGATCGGCGCGACCGTCACATCCCACCATTTGGGTTCGTCAGGTGAAACAGGGCAGTAGGCTTCGAACCGCATGGTCTCACCGGCTCCCACTCTGCCCAGAGCCTCCCAGACGAGCGATCTGGATTCCTCCGGCCATAGGTCATGCCATCGCTGCCCGACGACCTTTGAGGCCTGAGCATTCATGAAGGTCAACCCTGCTTCGTTCATGAACTCGATCTCACCGCCAGGGGACATGATTTCCACCCAGTCAGGGCTGGCGTTCAATATAGTTTCGGAATACGGGTCGGGATGAGACGTCTCAGCCCCTGTAGAGATTCTTTCGACCGCGAGCGAGATAACTGTGGCTATGCCTTCGAGGAACACCAGGTCACTTTCAACGAAATCATCACCGTTGCTACTGTCTGCTTCAAGGACACCGAACGGGCCAAGCACGCCGCGAATCGGTACGTTGATCGCCCGCTCGATTCCGTACTTTTTCAGCAGTTCCGGTGTCCGAAAGCGGTTCTCCATCCCCAAATGGTTGGACAGCACAGGCCTGTAGGTCGCCATCGCATACCCAGCCGGGCTGGCCTCATCGCCACCAACCGTCGCCGTCCCAATGTCCGAAACGTCCCAGCCGACCCCATGCGAGAGGATGAAGCCGTCTCCATCCAGCTCAGGCTGGAGCACTTTGGCATACAGAGTATTCATCCCCTCGGCAACAACTTCGCAGGCTCGCGTCAGCAACTGATCGAGGTCGGTGGCCTGAAGCGACATCACGCCAAATTCAACCACCAGTTCGTGTTGTCGGTGCAAGCGAGCATGGGTTCGCTTCAGGGCTGTGCGAATGGTTTCGTCCGTAGGTAGCTGCTGCATAGTGTTCCCTTTGTAGTTTGCAGGAACGCGCCCTACTCCCTTCTGAGCGAAGACGGTTCGCTTACCGCCTTCCTACGATAGCCGCTAATCCATTCAAGCGTCGAAGGGCTCCACTCATCGTTTCAGAGCAACGTAAAAAACACGGGGTGCCCTAATGCATATGAGAAGCGAGTACACCGCTTATGCCGAAAAGCATTCTGATTGTAGAAGACGACGATTTACTACGAGACCTCACCGCCGAGAGCCTCTCGTCACTCTACGCCGTAAATATAGTGGTCTGTGCAAGCGCTGACGAGGCGTTGCATCGTCTGACTCATTATCAAACGCCCGCGCTGGTGGTCTCGGATATCCATATGCCTGGACAACTGGACGGCCTTGCTCTAGCCCAGGAAATCTGGCGCAGATGGCCGTCGCTACCCGTGATCTTAACGTCAGGCGATGCGGTTATTGACGTCTCACAGCTTCCTCCTCATCACACGTTTCTTGCGAAACCGTGGGCAATTTCAGACCTCGCCACGATGATCGACAAGAGAGTGACGCTTCCTCGCCAAGGCGGTTGGTGACCACTGTTGCCATCAGGCATTACAAAAGTCGGCCATGAACATACCTGAATGAATTTTCCCCAAGGCAACGATGTCGTAGTGATATCGCACGTCACCATGCCGCTCGGGCGGATCAAGGATGGATGGTTTTTTCGGACGTGCGCATCTCGCGAGCCCCCTGATGATAGAACCACGACTCCCTGAGTTGACTGCCTCCGTTCTCTTGGTGGAGGACGAACCCGCTTTGCGAGAACTAATCACCATGCTGCTGGAGGACTTGGGCGCATCCGTGACCGCCCTGGCAACGGCCGACGAAGGCATTGCTGCGCTGAACCTGCAACCCTGGTCGTTGGTGATCACTGACGTCCGGACTCCCGGTATCGCAACGGGGTTACACCTGGCTTGGATCGCAAGCAAGGAAATGCCGGACACCGCCATCATCGTATCCAGCGGCTATCACCCTGAAATAAATGAGGCGCTACCCGAGGGTAGCCAATTCCTCCAAAAACCTTGGTCGCTGGAACGCTTCATTGAGTGCGTAAGTGCTCATCTCATGCCGGATGTTGATCAACGTCCTGCCGCGTGATGTCAGGGTTACGAGCCAGCGCCCGGGATATTGCCGCAGTCAGCTCGTCGACCGACCATGGTTTGAAAAGGAATTCAAAGAGCAGGCTTTCACCCAAGCTCTCCAACTGGAAGCCGGAAGTCAGAATGGTGGGAATTTCGGGCCACTTTTCACCCACCATTTGCAGGAGCTCTAGACCCTTGAGTGTGCCAGGCACCCCGTGGTCGGCGATCATCAATGAACAGTCGCCATGGTTTTCAAGAAGATGAATGAGGGCGTCTTCAGCATTATCGAAACCAGACGCAGCGCCGCCGAGCTCAGCCAGAATATCTGTGAGCACCATTCTCAGTGTCACATCGTCTTCCACGACCAGCACTGTGCATCCGCGTAGCGATAGTCCGTCAGCCTCGAGCTTCATGGAACCTCCTGTCCTGGAATGATGCAGTCTTCCACGATAGGGGCGCTGGGTCGACCAAGGCAGAAGGCCATCACCTGGTAATCATGCAGATAGGGCGCTGGACAGTCTCCACCGCACTTCGGATAGACCACAGCGCTCTGCCATCGGTCGGCTCACCTTGCGGATATTTTGTTTTCCGAACCTAGGGATCACCCCTATCCCGGCGTCACAGCTAGCCCAGTGCCAAGCCTCAGCATCCGTCATGAGTTCCAGACGAATCACGAATTGCTTTGACTCCCCATGGAGCTGGTAGTTGATCACATACAGTTTCAGCGCAGGCTTTGACTAAGACTCCTCTAGATAGCCTATGAAGCCGCTTTATTAAAGAAAAATTCCGTTACCCGCAATCAACGCTCAGGAAGCGCTTAATTTTGATTACAGCCGTTGACTGGCGACCATCGGCCTAGCTTCGCGCATGAAAATTTCGAGCGTCTTAGTGCCTATGCCTTCAAAGCTCAAAAGCCAACGCTGAAATGTGGCGAGGTCGATGAAGCCTTGGCTTAACGCGTTCAGGCGAGTCTTCAAATCGTTCGATAGACCAAGCCCCAGCGCATGCAACCGCCTGGCCGTAGATTCGTCATAGCGGGCATACCCGGCCTGTCCCAGATACCTGACCAAATCACGATGTGAGCAGTGAGCCAGCTTCTCGGGCGTATACAAGCTATGCCGATCAACCAAGTTCCGGTACGCCTCCACGGCGACGGAGGAGCGAATCCTCTTCCCGATCAGAAAGCTCGCGAGTAGCCACTTGTACAACCCATGTCCGCTCGGATCGCTGAGATCGATACCAAGGTCAGCAGCGGTAATAGGTGTCACCCTTTGGATCGTCTCGGGTCGGCGGAACGTGGGTAGGTACGCTCTTCCTCAATGGTGCCATCGGCCTTATGGATCTTCACCGACGCAGTTTTGCCGTCAAAGAAGTCGGCCAGCGAACCAACCAACTCCTGCTTCGTAGCGGCACGCTTGGAGGCGCGCTCCGCGCCGGTTTTTTTGAGCTCCCAGCCATCAGCGGTTGGGCTCAGGTGGTAATTGTCCATGGCGCTGCTCCTCCGGTTTAAATCGACTCTGCGTCGTCCTGGATGTCTTCCTCGGCCTCCGCTGCGTCTGTGGCATCGGCGTCATTCAAGGGCGGCGAGGTGGGCTTTTCAGGATCATTGATGTAGGGCACGCCGCTGGGGCCTTGCTCTTAAAGTCCTTCGGTTTTTGGCTGCATGATCAATCCTCCGCTACAACCCTTTCGATGAATATTGGATGCCGAAGGTTCAAAGTAAGAGTCCGAATCGGGCGCGCCAGACATTGCCATCCGAGAGATCTCGGGAGAATGCAGGGGCATTTATCTCTCGCGGGTTATATCTGACGCGGGCGACACTCCTCCCGACATCGATGTGAGGAAAGTACATGGCTACCAGGCTGAGCATAACGATCGGGGCGTTCGTTGGTAGAGTCGCGTAGGAACATGGCCGACAGCTTTCACGAGCGCCCGTCGTCCCAAACAACCACACTGCAGCAGGTTGAGAGGGTCGAATATTCAGCGAAGCGGCCTAGCAAGCGGAGCGCGCAGGCGTGAGGATGGAAGCCCGCAGGGCCGAGACCAGCTTCGCCTGGGCTCGGTTCACGACAGCCGTACCGCAGGTCACGCAATGTGTTCCTCGAGCTCCTGGGCCCTGGCACAAATTAGAAGTAGTTATCCCGCAGCGATAATTATTGCTTAGCCATAATTTGACCTAAGCCGAGATCAGCTTAGGGTTAGCTACCTTCGCCATCAGAATCTCGAGCAGCTTTAGTGACCCGTCCGTAAGCCTCATCAGCTAAAATCGCATCTCCTTCATCTTCGAACATCACCGAGACCCAGCGCGTTCGCTGCATGGTTGATACCTGCACGAAGAAGCAGTTCTCGCACAAGTGGAGCTCATACGTCTCACCGCAATGTGATGAACCTTCTCCCCATGACGCATGCATCGTCCCGAATTGGATCTGCCCGGTTTCCACGCGTGCAGAGTCACCACACATGTCACAGATGACATCAGTCACGGTACCTGGATCAGTTTCGCTAACGACCTTCATCTGCTATTCCCCTCGCCGCTTTCGGGTGGTGAATCACCGGATCAGATGCTCAGCAGACTGCACTAGTGCTGAGCCTTTGAGCCCCCTCTAGCACCATCTGCCGCCCAGTCGCAGACAACGTATGTGCTGTTGAGGGTGCGCGCGACTACGTATCCCTTGAGTTCTTCGTAAGTCACGATGTTGGAGGTGCGAATGGGATCACCATCATCAAAACGGCGCTCGCGGTCACCGAAGACAACCCCTCTCAAGAAAAGCTCATGCGGCCCATACTCAACCGAGGACAGGTACGCCGTAACCTCCAAATCGAAATCGATCTGCATCGCCTTGGTTACCGTGCTGGGCATGGCTGATGGTGAGACATCGACGATCTTGGACGTGGAAAGCGGAGCTCGTCGTTTAACCATTTTGTTCTCCTATGTATGACGATCTCGGAGCACCACTCACGAGACGCAAACCAATGTACCCACCAGTAACAGGCGATTGGACGCGAGCATGTTAGCCTTCACACAGGTTCAATCTGCGGAGCGCACTACTTGAGCAATCCTGTTCCTGGCTACTACGAAACTCTCCTCACCGCCCCAGTGTTCTCCGACGATCCGATCGGTGTTCGTCAAAACCAGCGCTGGCAACTCATCGTTGATGACATCCACCTCAGCAGTACGGAAGCTGACCTGCGTGAAGCTCGCGGCAAAGCTGAAGGCTACATCCAGGGCTTGGTGGATGCGGGGCATCTCACAACCGACCGACTTCGAGATTTCAAAATCCTCAGCAGCGTTCATCAGAGGCGCAAGATCTTAAGAACTAGTTGAACTGCACCTCGATTCGATGCTTCAGCGCACGGAGGCGCCTGGCTACCCTGATCAAGTAGCTGGCAAATCTGGTTTGTCAGCAACTGCAATAAGCGCACTTAAACTTCTCCTCCCGAAGCCTCGCTTGAATGTGGCCAGCACGTAGTTGCCGCTTTTCGTTAGCGCCACCCAAAACCGTCCAGACTTCCGCAATTCGTAGATCGGCGCGGTCTGCAGAATATGCCCATCCGCATGCTGCTCGTGGGGCCCTGGATTGTTGTGGCCAAAGACGATCCCTGCGGCGCACTCTGATGATATGAACACATCGCTCAGGTAGGCAGTGATCGGCACAGGGTACTGCTGAGCCATGGCACGAGCGATCCGCTTGAGCTGGAAATCCGAGAACTCTTTGACGTGGTACTCAATGACGACTTCGTCTGACATTCGTTGTTCCTACTTCTGCCGCTGGTGCTCGTCGCTCGAGCAACGCCCCACGGCAAATTAAATCTCGATGGTGAAATCCGGCGAGAAGCCGGTGCGCTCGCCCGGATAGCCTCGAGGGTTCGATACGAGTCGGCAGCCGGAAATGACCGTGTCGACCGCATGATGCGTGTGACCAAAAACCCAGACATCAGCCTGAGCTACCAGGTCATGCCACTGGTTGAAATACGCCGCGCCAAGATGGCCTTCATGACCGTCGCCGGCGACATCCTGGATGGGGCAGTGATGGGTGATCACCACGGTCTTGCCGTCGAAATCCTTCGCCAGCTCTGTCATCAAGAACTCTCGAGTGGCGATGTTCCGAGCGATGAGATCCACGGGCCGAAGCTTGCTGTACCCCTCCCCGATCCGGATCCTCTTGAAGTCGGTCATCCACTCCGCACATACCCTCATCGCAGCCTTGTAGTCACCCGTGGCGGTGTAATCCGTCCAGGCTGTTGCAACCAGAAAGCGCGTGTTACCAATGATGAGGATCTGGTTATCCAAGATGTGCACGTGCTCAGCAGCCGAGTCGCGCATTTTGGTGAGCGTCCGGTCGATGTGGCCCTTGTAGAACTCATGGTTCCCGCAGACGTAGATCACAGGGCATTCAAAGGTGTCGCTCGCCCACGTCACTCCCCGCCCACGCACAGAAATATCGCCGGCCAGGATTACCAAATCAGCCTCTGTCGCAGGTGGTTGGAAGTCGACGAACTCCAGGTGGAGATCTGAGTAGACCGTGATTCTCATCGTATTGCCTAGTCTCCGTATCGGCAGGCTAATCGCTCATCCAGTGCCTCCAACGGAGTGGAGGCCTGGCTACCAGCAATTACTTGAACGCTTTACTGAACCGCTGAGAAAGCTCAGCAATACCAATCGGCGCCCATCCCTCAGGATCGTTGCTCTTCCGGATGAAGTTGATCGCAAAACCAACCATGACTAGACCGGCGATGATGCCTTCCCAAAACGCCCAGACGAAGGTGGTCGGTACCAGGTAATCCGGGTTCTCGCTACCCGTAACCAGGTAGATAAAATACGGGGACGCAAAGCAGCCGATGATGAAGGTCAAAATCATCACAGGAATCGCAGACACCAAGATGAGGATCGGCACCTTGATCTGATACTCACGGGCTGCCACCAGCGTGCCGTTCTCGCCCTTCATGGCGTAGATGACGGCCTTGTTCTCCATCTTGTCCTTCTTCTTGGTGAAGATGCCGTAGAGGGTCACTCGCTGCCCTTTGTCGAGCTCTTCATAGATCTTCCCTGGTAGCAGCACCTTGGGAAGCACCTGCCCATCGATGACCATGTAGGCCGTTACCGTGCCCTGCTCCGTGCTCGAGACATGGAGGGTTTCGATCACTCCAGTGACCTGCCTGCAATCAAACTTGAACAAAATCTGCTCCTGCAATTTTTACAGCGCGCAAGCGTCCCCACCGCCTCGAAAGCAGTGTGCGTCGATGTGCTGGATCAGCTGCGCGATAAACGAAAAAACAGTGCTGAGGTCAGCCTGCTTCCCTACCTCATTCCCATGAGCAGGTGGAGAGAAACCTCCGAACTCAGGTATGCATAGGCGATCCTGCTTGCCTTGCACTCGAGTAAACCTGACCACCATGAGTGATGAATTCGTACACCGGCCTGGACTCCGTGCCGGCTTGTATGCGGATCTCGGATAGCAGCTCCATTGCATACGACCCGCCACCATTTTTTTCAGAAGGTGTAATGAGGTGGATCTTGCTGACACTCAGGAAATTACCCAGCTCTGCCGTTTGCATCATCTGCACAGTGGGGACATCTGTTACGAGATGCGCGATGGGCCCTATGCATCCATCCTCTATGCCCATTCCTTCGATGAGGAATGAATACTCACATCGACTGATGTCTACGGATCGCCAAAGCATCCGCGTAGCCTCCGGGGCTCTGAACTGTCCCTGAAGATCATTGCTATAGGTAACAAACACGGTTTCAAACCCTAGTCCAAGCCTGACCTGGCCCTATCCAAGCCCACCAGGACGGTTTCACGCGCAGCCCCATACCAGAGGCTACTTGGCGTCCATCGCAAGATGGCCGGCGCGCCATGCACCGAATGGCCATCATAAGGATTTGTCCCACCAACCGCAACGGACGATGTTTGGTGGGATAAGCGGTCTATGGCTCTATCCTTCCTTTTGAGATGCATAACGTGAAGGAAGAGCTAGCCGCGACGCTACGAGTGATCCGTCAACTGAAAGGTGCTCGTTACGAAGCTATCTCCGGTGCGGTAAGCCCGAAGCATCTGAGCATGATCGAGCGAGGCGATGCCCAAGCGACCATACCGACCCTGCTTAAACTATCGGAATCGCTGGGCATCAGCGTGTTGACTCTTCTCGGGTTGTGCCTTGCGGCACGAGATCAGAAGTCACCGGAAATGGAGCTTGAGCGGGCTCAACGTGAACTCAAAGAGCTCGTTACATCGGGAGCTTTGGAGATCATCAAGGCAAACCTCCCAGATGGCACTCTCGCGAAAAGAGCACGCGGCACCAAGGCTGATGCTGAGCGCGTAAGTGCCGTGCAAACTCTAAAGCAGCAGGGCAAGACACAGGCTGAAGCAGCCCGCGAGCTGGGCCTTCCGACATCGACTGTGCATCGCTACTGGTCGAAGTCCTGACGCTGGATTCGAAAGGCCAAAGGCTTCTTCTTGCGCTACGCTCTCTGGCATTTGAGCAAACGAAAGCCAACAATTGCTCGCGCAGATAAAGATACAGGGTGGTCGCCCCTTACCTAAGCGCGCAGAGCTACCTGGCCGTCGTTCTTGTCCTGCAAGGATATCAAGGTCTTTAGGGTTTCTCTCGCATTGTGGATGCAATAATTAATGCATCGTCCGGATAAAAATCCTTGGGCTGCCTGCTCTTTAACCAAGATCTAGATGGCCAATTTCTAGACCGTAGCTTCCGCACCAACAAAAAGACAAACCTCTCATAACATTAAGCACAATTTTTTGACTGCTGCGCGCAAGGTCTCAGCCAGAAGGAGGCCGCAAAAATAGCAGGAGTGGCAATCGCAACAGTAAGTAGATCGTGGTGCTAAATCCGTCAGAGCCTGCATCCAACAGCTTAAAAATGAAACATTGAACCGCCTTAAAGTTAACCTAAACGGGCAAGGGAGGACGTTTCAACAATTTCTTCGTTAAGACGCCAGCGGTTATTTCGGATAAAACTCCGGACTACCAGACATCCACCCTGGCATCCCTCCACCTTCAACTTATTGACTAAAATGGCACTGCTCGGCGAGACTGACAAAGCCGTATAGTTTTCGCCACAACACACCACAATGTTCAGCTAAGCACAGCAAATACCGCTTCAACATTTACACCACCTACCGCCAAGGATTGTTCACCGACTGGAAAATCTTAATAACAGGCGACCAACCCAATAACATAAGCCATTTCCCAGAAACTTGCGACCTTGTACCCCCTATCAGAAGGAATAGCATCCACCACAGCAGCAAAACTAGTAGTATGCCACTCCCAGAAAACAAGTAAATATTATCACAATAGGCACAGCAAGCCTCGGAACCATTCCGAACTCACACCAAAATATTTATTGAATATGACTACTAGAACACAATCGCTTTCTCACTCTATCTAGCTCTCTAAGCTCATCCAATGTAGATATTTTTTCCCACGGCCCATAAAACCCTGGCTCTGGATATCTCTCTGACTCCTCTCCCTCTAAAACTGTTCTATAGATATCTGAAGCTTGCCCTACCATTCCATCAATAATTTTTATAAGTGTATTCAACGCATGCTTTAACCATTCCACTTCATCTTCTGCCGACTGATCTCTTATGCTTTGCGAAGAGAAAGCCCCTAAGTCAATGCTTCTAATCTTCTCTTTAAGCAATGAATTTTGCGACTCTAGACTTGCGTTTCGTATCTTTAAGGCTTCTATATCAGTTATGACCCCACCCGACACAGCCTCACTTTTAACTTCCGAACCCATGAAGTCTTCTAATATTTTTCGATAATTCAGATTTCTAAGCAGAGTAACGTGACTTACTGGCTTACAAACCTCCTCACGCTCTGCGTCAGCCTGCATGAAAAAAGCCTTTAATTCAAACTCCGTTACCAGCTTGGCCACATCCTTGGCCAACCTGGTAATGTTACTGTATTTAGCATTGGAAAGAACAAGCAAAGCTTTTGTAATAAACTCTATGCGCTGTTGTCTATGATTTTCCCGATACTCATCGAACGTATCCTTTTTCGGGTTCAGCATCGTGTTTCTCCACTTGGCTGTGCCCGATCCTCCTAGATATCAGCAAATCGGGTTTCACGGGCACTGGCGGTTTAGCTGCCGCCTGACTGATTTTAAAGACGTCCATAACGTCCAGGGCCTGTGAATTTACCATACTGCTAATTTGCGAAGCCAACGCTATGCCTGGTGGGTGCTCGCTGACATTGAGAATGCTGTCGAGATCCCCATCCTTAATCAAGAGCATTGCTCGAAGATAGGCGAATTTTGTGTCCAGTTCGGCGCTGGACGCGTCCGGAAAATTCTGGACATCAACGAGACGCTTGACCACATGCTCACCATGCGTGAGCTCAACCCGCTTGAAATGGCTGACCAGCTCGTCCTTTTTGGGCGCGAACAGATTCGCCCCCTGGCCATTGAGTGCCATTTGATAAAGCTGCTGCTCGACAGCCTCATACGCGAATGCCTCACGAGCATAGGTATCGTGATCTTGACTCAACGTCTCGATCACCTGTCTATCTGCGGCGCTGTGCCTGAGACTTCGATAGTGTTTTAGCTTTCGGAGCACCTCTGCCATTAATTCCTTGCATTTATCTTTTTCGGCACTGATCGCAGGCAGGTGACAAACGCCGCGAATGGCATATGGGCATAAACCACAAGGTCTGCCCGCTCCGAGCAACTCTAGAATCTCTTTTGGGCATTTGTTGTTGAAAGGGCAGATATGAGTAGGGTTGTAAGCAAATGCCGTATCTTTACGAGCTCTCAAAATCTCAATCCCGCTCTGATCCTCTTTTACCCCTATCAGGCTAATTAGTCCATGTGCCTTGATGGCCCGAACGGGATCAGCCTTAATGTCAGCAGCCAGTCGTGCATTAAGTTTGATGACAGCAGCGGCAAGCTCAGGAGCCTCGGCATTGTTCAGCTTTTCAGTATTTTTCAATAGATACTGAGCGAGCAACTTCTGATGACTAGGAAGGTCGTCCTCATCAAAGACAGAATAATACCATACATGTGGCTCTGACTGCCCAGTTAGATATTGGCCTACCATCCATGCAGGCAGGAACCTCACCGCTTCGGAGACAAAGCCGGCGCGCAGTCCGTGAGGTGTATAATCACTAACCAAGGCGTCAACCGTAATGTCCGCAAAGAACTCTTTAGTGAACTCAATAGGAATTGACTCCTCTCCCTTTCCCGCCTTCGCAAACACAAGCTCAGAAATTTTCAGATCGTTCAACTGGTTGCGAATAAAGTACTGAAGGATCGACAGCATAACCGGATAAAAACGGTAACATGCCCAACTATCCTCTCCCGGAAGCGGCATCCTGAACAACGGCTTCAGCTTTCCAAATTTTGAGTTCTCCTTGTTACCGTACCACAAAGCATCTTTGTAACTTTGCGCGCTGCACTGCCCGTACCATTTTCGCTGTCTATCAAGGATAGACATCACATGACGAGCAACAATAGCAGTCCATTCACCGTGAGACTTATCAGTACTCACAAACAGCGGAGAAAGCTGGCTCCGACTGCTGCGATCCAGCATGCAGTCATATCGATCCTTATCAAGCCAAATCAAATGTTTCTGACGAAGACCGGTCTCACACATAAGCAGGGTCAGACGGACATGATTAGGGACAGCACGAGGTACTATCTCATCGCCAATCTGATAATCGATTATTCTATAAAAGCGAGGAAGAAAATTGAACGTATAGATTTTCCCATCACAATAAAAAATTGGACAATAGTTTAATTTGCTCTGATCGATAACAGTAACTCGCGCTTCGCCCCTTCCCCACATCGACTCCCAATCCGAAGACTCCTGAAGCTCGGCTAAGCTAGGCTGGTAAAGCACTCCCCGGATCACTCCTGGCATTTCTCCCTCAGCCATCATATTCAGATGCATGATGAGGTACTCCATAGAGTAAAGCATGCTCACAAATGCACCGAAGTAAGCCCGAGGAACTGGTCTTTTGACTGTACCGTTTCGCCGTCTGATTGGGGGATAACACGCTGCCGAAAAATTATTTGAAAAGCGATCGGCATTAGCAAGAGTGTGACGATGCTCTTGAATCCATTCACAGAATTCATCTGCGCAAAGCACTCTTGCATACCAAGTTTCATTTCCCCAATCATTGAATTTAGCGTACTTCTCCAAAAAACCCAAAAACGTCATAGGCGGCTTCTTTTCATAGGCAAGAACACCATCGACAAAGTTACTTTCTCGAGTAAAGTAAAGAACGCAATCGTAATCATTAAAAGAAGTTGGGTAGCCACTCAAATCCCCATCCCGCGCCAAAAAAAAATTAGGCAGGTAGGTTGACAAATATGCCAACTGCAGATTCAGCAGTAGAATATGATTCTTCTCATTTTGCAACCGCTTGGATTTCACAAATGATCTAAAACTAGCGTCGATACCGGCGCAAAATACTCTTACTTCTCTAGGCAATTTTACATAAAAATCTGCACCGGCATCCTGCATGTCAAACACGGACTTCAGCATATACGGCTTAACGCAATGAGCGAAGAGCTCGTCAAGCTCGACAGTTGTGACGCCATTACCATATTTAATTCCGGCATTGAATGCAATTTCAGCTGCCGACAATACCTTAGGCTTTTTTCGTTTCTCCCGAGCCACCTTAATTACAGCATCGTTGTCACTCCTGACCTCCGCGACTGCTTCTTCCACCATCTGCCGAGCAGCTAAGTCCTCACCCGCCAAGAAATACAGAAACTGTAGTACACGGTACTGAGCGAGTGGCTTCTTTCGACCCAGGCTATCTTTATAAACCGCAACGCAGTACTCACGAGTTAAGTCCGCAGAAGAATAAACCTGACCACTTAACAATAATTTTGTCCATCGCGTATAAGCACGTTTATTGAGATCACGATCGTGCTTGGTAGCGTGCTGCTCGTCGTAGTGTAAAAGACTTCGAAGTTCTTTGAGCACTGGCGCGCCACCTAAATCGATGACCTTTTCGAAGATTTCGTCTTGATTGGTTACGGATCTCATCGAAAGAGGCAAAACTACCTGCCTTCTCGACCACATGAGAACAAACACCATCTTAAAGAAATTCGACAACGCTTCTTCTTGCCTAGGAGTCGCAAAGTTCAAATCTTGATGAACATCTGCAAAGCGAGCATCGGGATCATCGGTGCAGCAATTTACTAGGGCATTAAAGTTACCCCTCCCCCACCCCGAAAACTTAATTATCGCCCTCTTAAAGAAGCTATTAATCTGGTACGTAGAATTAGGTATCACGCCAGTCGAGTGCTCGCGATAGAACTCTCTTACGATCCTGTAAGCGTCTTGTACCGCCGCTCCGATTTGAGATGTAGGGATTAGCCATTTCAAAGAGTTTTTACAAATCATTTTCATAGGTGGTTTAACCGATACAATCTGGAGATTTTTATATAAAGCACACATAAGTACGCACCATTAATCTGGCACGCTTAGGCATCTCAGCACGTTATTCGACTTCGTCTATATCGGGCCTAGCGGCACCTGAGGATGTATCACGAGTCGTTGTTTACGAACTGTTCAAGATTCGCAATCTGCTGCTTCAGGTGCTCGATCTGTACCTTAGCAACATTAAAGCTCCCATCCCGCATCCTCATAAGATTCATGGCGGCCATAGATGCCCGAAGCATGTGGCTGTCTTTTCGCGCGTACCGCTCTACTGAACTGGCGGAAGAGTGGCCAAGTAGCTGCTGAACTACTCCAAGATCAAAGCCAAAAGCTCCTGGCCTAAAAGGGTTAGGACAGTGGTTGTGTAAGTAGTACGCATACATATGGCGTAAAGAATGAAAGCCGTAGCTTTCACCCGTCAAGGCCTTAGCAGCTGCGTTGAAACGCTCCCATACCGCTTGATAGGAAGACGGGATGCCTTCCCCGGTTAGGAGATTCCTGAAGAGAAACCGATGAGACACAGGCCGATGACGTTTCTTTTCCAGGGCGCGCTGCTCGACAATGTATAGATCCAGATTGATCCAGAAATGAGAAGCAAAAGGTTCAATTAGGAAAGTTTCTGAGAGCGAACGGCCTTTGTGACTAAGCTTGCTAATTTGCTCATCGGTCATGAAGCGGGACAGTTCTTTGCTTCGAGTAGCCGGTTCGATGATCTGGACGCAGTTATCGACTGATTTGTCCGGGAAAATTAAAATATCTGATGTGAACATCGTGAGTGCTTCAGAGATACGGCAACCGCAAGCAGCAAGCAAAGACCACAGCGTCTTGTCCCTAAGACAAGCTGTGCTTTCGATAAGCCTCACACACAGATCTATTGGAAAGACCTTGTCATCACCGCCATGGATGTCTGTATGCGCGATATTTGACGGCTTGGAGATGGCAACAAGTCCCACCTGCCGGATCCGCTTTGCCCCACCCGCGATGCATCCTGCCAGCCAGCTACTCTTACCAATGGCAATACTAATCTTCGTAGGCGCAGCAACGTACTGAGATGTGATCGCTGGCAGCGCTGAAACCAGATCCTTACTCACGTAGCCACTCTCCTGAAGCTGCAGAATCGCCTTTCTGAACTGCTCACTCGCATCAATAAAATTGTTGACGGCAGTCAAGTGTTTACGTATTGAGCTTCCTCCCAATTTTCGGTCACCGATAATCCGCGCAACGGATCGGCTCAGTTCGACACTGCTAGCCGAACCAAACGCCAGGAAGTTCTCGTACCCCTCGATCGCTTCAGTTAGGAGCAAAGGCGTAAGCTCTCCGTGCAGATCGGCGACCACTTGGACGTACCGTATGAACAGCAGCACCGCTGGCCCATAGGCTTTTACTGTGTTCCAAGCTTTGCGCTTTGAAAGCTCGAATATCCAGGTATCAAAAAACTCGCTGGTGACCACATCAGCACACAGCAAGCGGTACGTGGGCCTTCCGGCTCGAAACGTTTCCATAATGCTAATCGATGTATTTACCACTGCAGCCATTACGCATCACCACCCTGGTCTAGAGGTTTGCTGGTAGGGGGGCAAACCCTTCCATAAGGTGCAACTGACAGTTGCGACGGGCGGCGATAGTGCAACAAGACGCAACAACATGCAACCAAAAGTTGCACAATTGGGCGTTTCTAGTGGAAATGGTTCAGGCGAGATCACAAAATGGAGACGAAAAAAAAGGGCCTAGATCGCTCTAGGCCCTTAATTTACTGATGTCTGGCGGGAAACCAGGGATTCGAACCCTGGGAACGCTCTCACGTTCGCCGGTTTTCAAGACCGGTGCATTCAACCACTCTGCCAATTTCCCGGGGATACAAAGCGCTGGTTGACACCTACGCTATAAGATGCAACTGGAAGCTGCTTTAGATAAGAACTCTAGGATAGTTGCCCATCGACGGTTTTCAAGACCGTTGCCTTAAACCACTCGGCCACGCTTCCAGCTCGTTTTGCGGCCGCCATAATACCGTAATGAAACACGCTGTCAAACTCTCTGTGTCGCGGGTTGCGGAGCCTCTGTTAGACTGCTTGCATCTGAACGTCCAAAACCATGGATCCATAAGGAGTGTCGCCATGCGCGAACAGGATTACGCCGTACACCACGGCCAGCAAGCCGAGCAGCAGGAGGTCAGCAAAGTCCTGCGCAACACGTACAGCCTGCTGGCACTCACCCTCGCCTTCAGCGGTGTCATGGCCTTCGTTGCCCAGCAGATGCGCGTCGGTTACCCGAACGTGTTCGTCGTGCTGATCGGCTTCTATGGCCTGTTCTTCCTCACCGCCAAACTGCGTGATTCGGTCTGGGGCCTGGTGTCCACCTTCGCCCTCACCGGCTTCATGGGCTTTATCCTGGGACCGATCCTCAACCGTTACCTGGGCATGGCCGGTGGCGCCGAAGTGGTCAGCTCGGCCTTCGCCATGACTGCACTGGTGTTCGGTGGTCTGTCGGCCTATGTGCTGATCACCCGCAAGGACATGAGCTTCCTCAGCGGCTTCATCACTGCTGGCTTCTTTGTGCTGCTGGGCGCCGTGGTTGCGAGCTTCTTCTTCCAGATCAGCGGCCTGCAACTGGCGATCAGCGCTGGCTTCGTGCTGTTCTCGTCGGTCTGCATCCTGTTCCAGACCAGCGCGATCATTCATGGCGGTGAGCGCAACTACATCATGGCGACCATCAGCCTGTATGTATCGATCTACAACCTGTTCATCAGCCTGCTGCAGCTGTTCGGCATCATGGGCCGTGACGACTGATTGGTTGGTTTTACAGAAGAGCCCGCTTCGGCGGGCTTTTTTGCGCCCATTCTTTGACTTAAAAGTCAGATAACTGTGCAAATGATCGCCGATCTTGCTGGTATCATGCATTCCCCTACCGCAATCGTACTTCTGCCCGTAGAATGCGCTCCTTTTTTCTACCGGGGCAGCTTCACCGATGAGCTCACACGAACACAGCCCGGGCGCCACGGCGCCTGCCAACGAACTGGTACTTGGCCTTGAGGACAAGCCACGGCTGTTGATCGGCCTGCTGGCAGCGCTGCAGCATCTGCTGGCGATCATCGTGCCAATCGTCACCCCTGGCCTGCTGATCTGCCAGGCATTGGGCGTTTCGGCTCGCGATACCAACCTCATCGTCTCAATGTCGCTGGTGATTTCCGGTATTGCCACCTTCGTCCAGTGCAAGCGCTTCGGCCCGTTCGGTGCCGGTTTGCTGATCGTGCAGGGCACCAGCTTCAACTTCGTCGGGCCGCTGATTGCCGGTGGCGCGCTAATGGTCAAGCAGGGCACGCCGGTCGAAAGCGTGATGGCCGCGATCTTCGGTGTGGTGATTGCGGGTTCGTTCGTCGAGATGGGCGTCTCGCGCATCCTGCCGTTCGTCAAACGCCTGATCACCCCATTGGTGACCGGTATCGTCGTGCTGATGATCGGCCTGACCTTGATCAAGGTTGGCCTGATCAGCATGGGTGGCGGCTTCGGCGCCATGGCCAATGGCACCTTTGCCAACGGCGAAAACCTGCTGCTGTCGGGCGCCGTGCTGGCGGTGATCGTGATCCTCAACCGCATCCCGGTGGTGTGGATGCGCAGCTGCGCGATCGTCATTGCCCTGGCGGTCGGCTACGCCCTCGCGGGTTACCTCGGCCGCCTGGACTTCACCGGCATGCACGAAGCCGCGCTGTTCCAGGTGCCAACGCCGCTGCATTTCGGCCTGGGCTTCTCCTGGGCGCTGTTCATCCCGATGCTGGTGATCTACCTGGTGACTTCGCTGGAAGCCATCGGTGACGTCACCGCCACCAGCAAGGTTTCCCGCCAGCCGGTCGAAGGCCCGCTGTGGATGTCGCGCATCAAGGGCGGCGTGCTGGTCAACGGTGCCAACTCGCTGCTGGCCGGCCTGTTCAACACCTTCCCGAGCTCGATCTTCGCCCAGAACAACGGCGTGATTCAGCTGACCGGTATTGCCAGCCGCCATATCGGTATCTGGATTGCCGTCATGCTGGTGCTGCTGGGCCTGTTCCCGAGCGTGGCCGGCGTGATTCAGGCGGTGCCTGAGCCGGTGCTGGGTGGCGCGGCCATGGTGATGTTCGGGGCGGTTGCCGCTTCGGGCATCAACATTCTGGCCAGTACTCGCCTGGACCGTCGCGCCTTGCTGATCATCGCTGTGTCGCTGGCGCTGGGCCTAGGTGTGGCACAGGTGCCGGAGTTCCTGGCGCACATGCCGGCGGCGATCCGCAATGTGCTGGAATCGGGCGTCGCTACCGGTGGCATCTGCGCCCTGGTGCTGAACTGGTTCCTGCCGGAGAGCAAGGAAAACGCCTGATCCGCGCCTGCCCTGCCGACAAAGCCCGCGTCCACTTGCGCGGGCTTTTTGCTTTATCATGGCGGCATTCCTTTGCACGAGTTGCCCATGAAATTCGCAATCGCGGTTTTTTCCCCAGCCCATGCGCCCTCCTCGCGCCGCGCCTTGCGCTTCGCCGAGGCGGTGCTGGCTGGCGGGCATGAGATTGCCCGCCTGTTCTTCTACCAGGACGGGGTGCACAGCGCCTCGGCCAACGTGGTCACGCCCCAGGATGAACAGGACATCGCTGCCCAGTGGCGGGCCTTCATCGAAATCAACCGGCTCGACGCGGTGGTGTGCATCGCCGCCGCCTTACGCCGTGGCGTGCTCGATGAAGCCGAAGCCAGCCGCTACCAGCGCCCGGCGGTGAACCTGCCCAAACCATGGGAGCTGTCTGGCCTCGGCCAGCTGCATGAAGCTGCACAAACGGCCGACCGCCTGATCTGCTTCGGAGGCGACTGAAATGGCCAAGTCCATGTTGATCATCAGCCGCCAGGCACCGTGGAACGGCCCGTCCGCCCGCGAAGCGCTGGATATCGCCTTGGCCGGCGGCGCCTTCGACCTGCCGCTGGCGATGCTGTTCCTTGATGACGGCGTGTTCCAGTTGGCGCCCGGCCAGCAACCCGCCGCCGTGGAGCAGAAGAACCTCGCCGCCAACCTGCAGGCGCTGCCGATGTTCGGCGTCGAAGAGCTGTTTGCCTGCCAGCACAGCCTGGCGCGCCGCGGCCTGGCCGCCGATGGCCTGGAGCTGCCGGTGGAAGTGCTGGACGACACTGCCCTGCAAGCCCTGATTGCCCGTTTCGACCAAGTGGTGACGCTCTGATGCCAACCCTGCACGTGTTATCCCACTCCCCGTTCGGCGACGAGCGCCTGGACAGCTGCCTGCGCCTGTTGGGCGCTGACGACGGCGTGCTGCTGTGCGGCGATGCGGTCTATGCCCTGCGCGACGGCAGTGACACTCAACGCCAGCTGCAGGCTGCCAACCTGGCACAACGCCTGTTCGCCCTCGATGAAGACCTGCAAGCCCGTGGCATCAGCAGCGCGCTGGCCAAGTCCGTGGACTACCAGGCCTTCGTCGAGCTGTCGCTGCATTACGACAAGGTCAACAGCTGGCTATGAGTACGCTGAACGTTGGCGATCGCGCCATCGCCCTGGACAAGGACGGTTTCCTGGTCGACCTGCAAGACTGGTCGCACCCCGTCGCCGAGGCGCTGGCCGAGCGCGAAAGCATTGCCCTGACCGCCGACCACTGGGAAATCCTCGAGCTGCTGCGCCAGTTCTACGGCGAATACCAGCTGTCGCCGGCCACCCGCCCGCTGATCAAGTACACCGCGCTCAAGCTGGGCACGGAAAAGGGCAACAGCCCGCACCTCAACCGCCTGTTCAACGGCACCCCCGCCAAACTCGCCGCCAAGCTGGCGGGCCTGCCCAAGCCGACCAATTGCATATGACCGACCCCCGCCCGCTGACCCTGGAAACCCCGGCCGAACACCCGTTCGCCGAATTCGTGCGCATCCTTGGCAAAGGCAAACGCGGCGCCCGCGGCCTGACCCGCGAGGAAGCCCGCGCCGCCATGACCCTGCTGCTCGAAGGCAAGGTCGAAGACACCCAGCTGGGTGCCTTCCTGATGCTGCTGCGGCACAAGGAAGAAAGCGCCGAAGAGCTTGCTGGCTTCACCGAAGCCCTGCGTGCCCACCTGCAGGCGCCGCGTATCGCCGTGGACATCGACTGGCCGACCTACGCCGGCAAGAAGCGCCACCTGCCCTGGTACCTGCTGAGCGCCAAGTGCCTGGCCGCCAATGGCGTGCGCATCCTCATGCACGGCGGCGGCGCGCACACGGCCGGGCGCATGTACACCGAACAACTGTTGGCCCTGCTGGAGATTCCGCTGTGCCGCGACTGGACGTCGGTAAGCACGGCACTGGACGAGCAAGGCCTAGCCTTCGCCCCACTGCACGACTGGGCACCGCAGCTGCAACGGATGATCGACCTGCGCAACACCCTCGGCCTGCGTTCGCCCATCCACTCCCTGGCGCGGGTACTCAACCCGCTGGCCGCGCGCTGCGGCCTGCAGAGCATCTTCCACCCCGGTTACCAGGCGGTGCACCGCGAAGCCAGCCGCCTGCTCGGCGACCATGCCGTGGTAATCAAGGGCGATGGCGGCGAGATCGAGGTCAACCCCGATGTCATCAGCCACCTCTACGGCACCAGCGCAGGCGAAGCCTGGGACGAGGAATGGCCGGCGCTGAGCGAACGCCGCCATGTAAAACCACCGAGCTTGCAGCCTGAGCAGCTACTGGCGGTGTGGCGCGGCGAAGCCGAGGACAGCTACGGCGAAATGGCCGTGGTGGCGACCATGGCCCTGGCGCTGCGTGGCCTGGGCCAGGATCGCGAACTGGCTTTCGCCACTGCACGTGGTTACTGGGCCGCACGCAACCAATCGAATAAATAGATTATAAGGGTGCGGTCTTTGCGCTAGTTATTCGAACGATTTGCCCTAGACTGGGCTCCAACGACAAACAACTTTGTTTCCGAGGAGCTCACCATGGGCCTTTTGATCGACGGCCGCTGGCATGACCAGTGGTATGAAAACGGCAAGGACGGCACCTTCAAACGGGAAAACGCCCAGCGCCGCAATCAACTGCCCGCGCCAGAAGCCGGCCGTTATCACCTGTACGTTTCGCTGGCCTGCCCATGGGCCCACCGCACCCTGATCTTGCGCGCCCTCAAAGGCCTGGAGCCGCTGATCGACGTATCCGTGGTGAGCTGGCTGATGCAGGACCATGGCTGGACCTTCGACCAGCAGCAAGGCTCCACCGGCGACCACCTCGATGCCCTGCAGTATCTGCACCAGCGCTACACCCAGGACGACCCGCACTACACCGGCCGCGTGACCGTGCCCGTGCTGTGGGACAAGCAAGAGAAGCGCATCGTCAACAACGAGTCGTCGGAGATCATCCGCATCTTCAACAGCGCGTTCAACGAGCTGACCGGCAATACCCTGGACCTGTACCCGGAGCCACTGCGCCCGACCATCGAGGCGCTGAACGAACGCATCTACCCGGCAGTGAACAACGGCGTGTACCGCGCAGGCTTCGCCACCACGCAGGATGCCTACGAGGCGGCGTTCGACGAGGTATTCAACGAGCTGGATCACCTGGAAGCGCTGCTGGGCCGCAATCGCTACCTGGCTGGCGAGTACCTGACCGAGGCCGATGTGCGCCTGTTCACTACCCTGGTGCGTTTCGATGCGGTTTACCACGGGCACTTCAAGTGCAACCTGCGGCGGTTGAGCGACTACCACAACCTGTCCAACTGGCTGCGCGAACTGTACCAGTGGCCGGGGGTGGCTGGGACGGTGGATATGGAGCATATCCAGAAGCACTATTACATGAGCCACAAGACCATCAACCCGAACGGGATCGTGCCCAAGGGGCCGTTGCAGGACTTCAACCAGCCCCATGATCGGGAGCGGTTGGTGGGGAAAGGGATTTACCAGGGTTGAGATCGCTGGGGCTGCGTTGCAGCCCTTTCGCGACACAAGGCCGCTCCCACAAGTATCGCGCAAGCCTCAGGCATTGCGCTGCTCTTGTGGGAGCGGCCTTGTGTCGCGAAAGGGCCGCAAAGCGGCCCCAACGATTTCAGCTGTTCTGCGAACCTTCGAACCAGGCCAGCTTGTCGCGCAACTGCACCACTTCCCCGACAATCACCAGGGTCGGCGCATGCACTTCATGCCGAGCCACCAGCTCCGGCAAGTCTGCCAGGGTCCCGGTGAACACCCGCTGATTACGCGTAGTGCCCTGCTGCACCAGTGCCGCCGGCGTACTCGCCGCCCGCCCATGGCGAATCAGCTCGGCACAGATGGTCGGCAACCCCACCAGCCCCATGTAGAACACCAGGGTCTGAGCCGGCGCCACCAGGTCATCCCACGGCAGGTTGCTGGTGCCATCCTTGAGGTGGCCGGTGACGAAACGCACCGACTGGGCATAGTCACGGTGAGTCAGCGGAATGCCGCCATAGGCGGAGCAACCACTGGCCGCGGTAATCCCCGGTACCACCTGGAACGGAATGCCGTGCTCGGCCAGCTCCTCGATCTCTTCGCCACCGCGGCCGAAGATGAACGGGTCGCCGCCCTTGAGGCGCAACACACGCTTGCCCTGCTGGGCGAGGTCGACCAGCAGGCGGTTGATCTGGTCCTGCGGCACGGCATGGTCGGCGCGGCGCTTGCCAACGTAGATCCGCTCGGCATCACGCCGGCACATCTCGATGATGGCGGGTGCCACCAGGCGGTCGTACAGCACCACGTCAGCCTGCTGCATCAGGCGCAAGGCACGGAAGGTCAGCAAGTCCGGATCGCCCGGCCCTGCCCCCACCAGATACACCTCACCGCCCTGCTGCACTGGCGCACCGTCGACCATCGCCTGCAACAGGCGCTCGGCCTCGGCGCCCTGCCCAGCCAGCTGGCGCTCGGCAATCGGGCCCTGGAACATGGTTTCCCAAAAGCCACGGCGCTGATTGACGTCCGGGTACAAGGATTTGACCTTGTGCCGGAACCGCGCAGCCAGCCCGGCCAGTTCACCATAGGCCGACGGAATCCAGGCCTCCAGCTTGGCGCGGATCAACCGCGCCAGCACCGGGGCGTCGCCGCCACTGGATACCGCGATCACCAATGGCGAACGGTCGACGATTGCCGGGAAGATCACCGTGCACAGGGCCGGCGCATCCACCACGTTGACCGGCAGGCTCAGCGCCT
The DNA here is from genome assembly GCF_052041945.1 of Pseudomonas sp. SMN11. Classification (NCBI taxonomy): domain Bacteria; kingdom Pseudomonadati; phylum Pseudomonadota; class Gammaproteobacteria; order Pseudomonadales; family Pseudomonadaceae; genus Pseudomonas; species Pseudomonas sp. SMN11. Next base: position 183,032 of record NZ_JBKGGW010000003.1, read on the forward strand.
GGGCATCGGCCGACACCTGGGCGTTGAGCCCAGGGTCGTCGGTGGCCGCGATGACCAGCCGGCAGCCGACCAGGTCGGCCGCCTGATAGCCACGCACCAGCACCTCACCGCCACCTTCCCGGGCCAACGCGGCCAGCTGGCCGTCGACATCCGGCGCCACCACGCGCAGCGCGGCGCCGGCATCAGCCAGGAGGCGCGCCTTGCGCAGGGCTATCTCACCGCCGCCAACGACCAGAACCCGGCCGCCCTGCAGCTTGTGGAACAGCGGCAGGTAATCCATTTAGCGGATGACCTCGACGCCGCCCATGTACGGCTTCAGCACATCCGGTACGCGGATCGAACCGTCGGCCTGCTGGTAGTTTTCCAGCACGGCCACCAGGGTACGGCCTACGGCCAGGCCAGAACCGTTGAGGGTGTGCACCAGCTCAGGCTTGCCGGTTTCCGGGTTGCGCCAGCGGGCCTGCATGCGGCGCGCCTGGAAGTCACCACAGTTGGAGCAGGAGCTGATTTCGCGGTACTTGTCCTGGCTCGGCACCCACACTTCCAGGTCGTAGGTCTTCACGGCGCCGAAGCCCATGTCGCCGGTGCACAGGGCCAGTACGCGGTATGGCAGCTCCAGCAGCTGCAGCACGCGCTCGGCGTTGGCGGTCAGGCCTTCCAGGGCTTCCATCGACTTGGACGGCTCGACCACCTGGACCATCTCGACCTTGTCGAACTGGTGCTGACGGATCATGCCACGGGTGTCACGGCCGGACGCACCAGCTTCGCTGCGGAAGCAAGGAGTGTGGGCGACCAGTTTCAGCGGCAGCTGCTTGGCGTCGAGGATCTGGTCGGCGACCAGGTTGGTCAGCGACACTTCGGCCGTCGGGATCAGGTAGAAGTCGGCTTCGCCTTCACGGGTGATCTTGAACAGGTCTTCTTCGAACTTCGGCAACTGGCCGGTGCCCTGCAGGGCTGGGGCCTGAACCAGGTAAGGGGTGTAGTGCTCCTCGTAGCCGTGCTCGCCGGTGTGCAGGTTGATCATGAACTGCGCCAGGGCGCGGTGCAGGCGGGCGATCGGCCCACGCAGCACGGCAAAGCGCGCGCCGGACAGCTTGGCCGCGGCTTCGAAGTCCAGGCCACCGCTCACTTCGCCCAGGGCGACATGGTCCTTGATCTCGAAATCGAAGGCGGTTGGCGTGCCCCAGCGGCGCACTTCGACGTTGTCGTCTTCGCTGGCACCGACTGGTACGCTGGCGTCCGGCAGGTTGGGAATGGTCAGCAGGATGCCGTCCAGTTCGGCCTGGATACCGTCCAGTTCAACCTTGCCGGCAGCCAGTTCATTGGCCATGCGCTCGACGTCAGCCATCAGCGGGGCGATGTCCTCGCCCTTGGCCTTGGCCTGGCCGATCGACTTGGAACGGGCGTTACGCTCGGCCTGCAGCTGCTCGGTGCGGGTCTGCACCGCCTTGCGGCGCTCTTCCAGTGATTCGATGCGCGCGACATCCAGGCTGAAGCCACGGGAGGCCAGGCGATCCGCCACTTCCTGAAGTTGGCCGCGTAACAGTTTGGAATCGAGCATATCGTTCTCTCGTTATAGGTAGGTGTTGGTTCAGAATCGGGTCAGGGACAGGCCGGCCCAGGTGGCCAGGAGCCCGCCCACCACGCTGATACTGGTATAGCCCAAGGCGAGGGGCACTTGCCCACTTTCGATCAGGCGCACGGTGTCGAGCGAGAAAGAGGAAAAGGTCGTCAGGCCGCCAAGGAAGCCGACAATCAGGCCGGCACGCAGTTCGACCGGCGCCAGCGGCTTGTGCAGAAACAGGCCATAAAGCAGGCCGATCAGCAGGCAGCCGACCAGGTTGACCGCCAGCGTACCGAGATAGAAATGCCGTGGCCAGTGGGCGGAGACCCAGTTGGCGGTGGCGAAGCGCAACAAGGTACCGGCAATACCACCCGCGCTTACGGCGGCAATCAGTGCAATCACGGTTTTCTCCGTTGACGGGGGCTATTGCGGTCGAGGTCGGCCAGGTGGCGCAGCTTCTCGCCAATCTTCAGCTCCAGGCCTCGCGGTACGGGCTGGTAGTACTGGCGCGGCTCGAGCTCTTCAGGGAAGTAATCTTCACCGGCGGCATAGGCATCGGGTTCGTCGTGGGCGTAGCGGTATTCTTCGCCGTAGCCGAGTTGCTTCATCAGCTTGGTCGGGGCATTGCGCAGGTGCAGCGGCACTTCCAGCGAGCCATGTTCGGCGGCCTCGCGCAACGCGGTCTTGAAGCCCACGTACACCGCATTGCTTTTCGGCGCACAGGCGATGTAGGTGATGGCTTGGGCCACTGCCAGCTCGCCTTCCGGGCTGCCCAGGCGCTCCTGCACGTCCCAGGCAGCCAGGCACAGGCTCAGGGCGCGCGGGTCGGCATTGCCGATGTCTTCGCTGGCCATGCGCACCACGCGGCGGGCGATGTACAGCGGGTCGCAGCCGCCGTCGAGCATGCGTGCGAACCAGTACAGGGCGCCATCGGGATTGGAGCCGCGCACCGACTTGTGCAGCGCGGAGATCTGGTCGTAGAACGCCTCGCCACCCTTGTCGAAGCGCCGACGGCTGTCGCCGAGCAGGCTCTGCAGCATCTCGACGTCGATCTCGCTGCCATCTTCGGCAAGGTCCGATGCATTCTCGAGGAAATTGAGCATCCGCCGGCCATCGCCATCAGCGGCGGCCATGAGCATCTTGAAGGCGTCGTCACCCACACGCAGGTTGCGCTTGCCCAAGCCCCGCTCCTCGGTCAGCGCACGGTTGACCAACTTGCGCAGCGCCGCTTCGTCCAGGCTCTTGAGCACATACACCCGCGCCCGCGACAGCAAGGCGTTGTTCAGCTCGAACGACGGGTTCTCGGTGGTGGCACCGATGAACAGCAGCGTGCCGTCCTCCACGTAGGGCAGGAAGGCATCCTGCTGGGACTTGTTGAAGCGGTGCACTTCGTCGACGAACAGGATGGTGCGCCGGCCATACTGGCCGGCCTGCTGCTTGGCCACTTCAACGGCCTGGCGGATCTCCTTGACCCCGGCCAATACCGCCGACACTGTTTCGAAATGCGCATCGCAGAACTGCGCCAGCAGCCGTGCCAGGGTGGTCTTGCCCACCCCGGGCGGGCCCCAGAAGATCATCGAGTGCAGCGCACCCTGCTCCAGCGCCTCGCGCAACGGTTTGCCGCGCGCCAGCAGGTGCTCCTGGCCGACGTATTCGTCCAGGTTGGACGGGCGCAGGCGGGCTGCCAGAGGCTGGGCGACGGGTTCGCTTCGAAACAGGTCCATGGCGAGCTCTGCTTACTCCTTGATGACGTCGGCGCCTTTGGGGATGTCGAACCTGAACTGGCTGTCCGGCACCGCCTGGTTGGCCTTGACGCCATTGAACAGGATGTTGGTGCGCTGGCCGACACTGTCGATCAGCTGCATGTCATTGATCAGGCCCTTGCGGAACGACACACGCAGCGAGTCGAACAAGGTGTCCTTGGTCTTCGGCTTGAGGGTGAAGTCCATCACGTCGCCCTGCTGCTTGGAGGTGATGTCGAAGCTCTGGCTGATCTTCGACACGTCACCGGACAGCAGCAGTGCCGGGGTCTGGTTCAGGCGCTGGTCGAGCTTCTTGATGGTCGCCTGTTCCAGGTCCGGGTCCCACAGGGTGACGTTCTTGCCGTCGGACACTACTACCTGCTCCTGCGGCGCATTGGTGTGCCAGTAGAACAGGCCCGGGCGCTTCACGGTCATCTTGCCGGATGTTTCCTGCAGGCTGGTGCCGCCGGCGTCCAGGGTCAACTGGGAGAAGTTGGCCTCGATGGTCTGGGATTTTTCCAGCAGCTGGGTCAGGCGTTGTACGTCTTGCTCACCGGCATAAGCAGTAACCGAGTCCAGGGTCAGGGCAGAAACCAACAGCATGCGAATCGCGCGCATGGGAATCCTCATTGAGCATTGAAAAGGCCGGGCGCCACCGTTGGCACCCGGCAAGGTGTTCATCAGTCGCGCGGGCCGCCCGGGGCAATCACTTCCCGCGAGCCGTTGCTGTTCATCGGGGTGACCACGCCGGCCATCTCCATCGACTCGATCATCCGCGCAGCGCGGTTGTAGCCGATCTTCAGCTTGCGCTGCACCGCCGAGATGGAAGCGCGGCGGCTTTCCAGCACGAACTGCACGGCCTCATCATACAGGGCATCGGTTTCGGCATCGTCACCGTCGCCACCGCCGCCGCCGCCGTCGAAGCCGCTGCCGGCCTCTTCGACGCCATTGAGGATGTCGTCGTTGTAGTCCGGCGCGCCACGCAGCTTCCACGCCTCGACCGTGCGGTGCACTTCATCGTCCGAGACGAATGCACCGTGGACACGGATCGGCAGGCTGGTGCCAGGCGGCATGTACAGCATGTCACCGTGGCCGAGCAGCTGTTCGGCGCCGCCCTGGTCGATGATGGTGCGCGAGTCGATCTTGCTCGATACCTGGAACGCCATGCGGGTCGGGATGTTGGCCTTGATCAGGCCGGTGATCACGTCCACCGACGGGCGCTGGGTGGCGAGGATCAGGTGGATACCGGCCGCTCGCGCCTTCTGGGCGATACGGGCGATCAGCTCTTCGACCTTCTTGCCGACGATCATCATCATGTCGGCGAATTCGTCGACCACCACGACGATGGTCGGCAGGGTCTTCAGCGCTGGCGGCTCGTCGTCCATGCTCTCGCGGCGGTACAGCGGGTCATGGATGATCTCGCCGGCTTCCTGGGCGTCCTTGATCTTGCGGTTGAAGCCGGCCAGATTACGCACGCCCATGGCCGCCATCAGCTTGTAGCGCCGCTCCATCTCGGCCACGCTCCAGCGCAGGGCGTTGGCAGCGTCCTTCATGTCGGTGACCACCGGGCACAGCAGGTGCGGAATGCCCTCGTAGATCGACAGTTCGAGCATTTTCGGGTCGATCATGATCAGCCGCGCGTCTTCCGGGCTGGACTTGAACAGGATCGACAGGATCATCGCGTTGACACCCACCGACTTACCGGAACCGGTGGTACCGGCCACCAGCAGGTGCGGCATCTTGGCCAGGTCGGTAATCACCGGCTTGCCGCCGATGTCGTGGCCCAGGGCCAGGGTGACCGGCGATTTCTGCTCGTCGTACTGCGGTGTCGCGAGCACTTCCGAGAAGCGCACCATCTGCCGGTTTTCGTTAGGGATCTCGATACCCACGGTGGTCTTGCCGGGGATCACTTCGACCACCCGCACACTGGTCACCGCCAGCGATCGCGCCAGGTCCTTGGCCAGGTTGGCGATGCGGCTGACCTTGACGCCGGCAGCCGGCTGGATTTCGTAACGGGTAATCACCGGGCCCGGGTGGATGGAGTCCACCGAGACTTCCACGCCGAATTCCTTGAGCTTGATTTCCAGCAACTGACCGACACCGGCCAGGGACTCTGGCGAGTACTCGATCTTCTTCTGCTCGGCCGGGTCGAGGATGGAAATCGACGGCAAGGTACCTTCCACGGCGCTGTCGACGAACAGCGGCGCCTGTTTCTCCTTCATCACCCGCTTGCTCGGCTCTGGCGCCCTGGCCGCGGCCGGTGGCACGATGGTCGGGGCCGCTGCTGGCGGCTGCTCGCGCGGCACCACGGGTTCACGCGGCACGCCAGGCTCGCGGGCGAGTGTCGGTTCACTGCGCACGGCAGGTTCACGGGCCAAGGTCGGTTCGCGGGGTTCAACGGGCTGGGCTGGTGCTTCCTCACGCTTGAAAATGCGCTCGCGCAGCGCCGGCTTGGCCGGCTCGCGCTTCTCGCTGGCCTTCGGCGCCAGGTCAAACACAGGGTCATCGACTTCACGCAGCTGCGCTTCCAGGCGCTTGCGCTCGTTGCGCGCCTCCCACCAGCGGCTGGCCGCGCCCTGCACCAGCTCGAACAGGTCGAGGGTGATCTTGCCGGTCATGTCCATGACCTTGAACCACGACAGGTCGGTGAACACGGTCAGGCCGAACAGGAACAGGGCTATGAACATCAGCGTGCTGCCCTGCACGTTCAGCAGGTTGCGCGCCAGGTCGCCGAGGCTTTCGCCCAGCGCACCGCCCGCGGAAAACGGCAGGCTCGCCGGCGGGTGGAAATGGATATGCGCCAGGGCCGCGCCCGACAGCACCAGGAACACCAGGCCGATCAGCCGCCAGGAGAACAGCCAGCCGCTCCATTGCCACGGCTGATGGCGCTCGCGGAAGATCTGCCAGGTCTTGATCGCCAGCAGCAGCGGGAAGATGTAGGCGAAATAGCCCAGCACCATGAACAGGATGTCGGCGAAGTACGCACCGGCACGCCCGGCGGCATTCTGCACCTGGTCGATGTTGCTGGTGTGGCTGAAGCCCGGGTCCGACGTGTCGTAGGTCAGCAGTGCCATCCACAGGTACAGGCACAGGGCGCCGACAGCGATCAACGCACCTTCCTTGAGGCGGTAATGCAGCTGCTGGCGCCACAGGGGCACGGGCAAGGGAGCTGGAGTTGCGGTGGATTTCTTCAAAACGCGTCTATTCCTGCGCGTGCTGCGCGTCCAGTAGTGATCGGCCGGTGTCTGGCCAATGAACCACTACTTTTAACATTACTGCCCGCCAGCCGCCATGACGGCACGCCGTATGGCTCTCGCGTGGGGGCGACTTTCGTATAGGTGCAATTTGAGCATGCATTTTCTTTTGTGACAAAGGCTTATGCTGTGTTTTTGCACAGGTGTGACAGCAAATGTAGCGGATGGTGCCTATGCTTTCATGAATGTGTAGGAAATTGCCTATTCTGCTGCCCGTCAATGACTCTTGACCCTGCCAGCATTGACCCCGCAAGCCCTGCGCGCCATGCTGCCCTCTCCCCTCCCCCACCGCACGATAGACCATGCTCACCTGGCTAACCCGCGACTCGCTGACCTTCCCGCCCCTGGAAAAGGCCCTGCACGACCCCAACGGCCTGCTCGCCGCTGGGGGCGACCTGAGCCCCGAGCGCCTGGAGCACGCCTACCGGCATGGCTGCTTCCCCTGGTACCAGGACGGCCAGCCGATCCTCTGGTGGTCACCCGACCCGCGCACGGTGCTGTTCCCGGACGAACTGCACGTCTCGCGCTCGCTGGCCAAGCTGATGCGCCAGGGCCGCTACCAGGTCAGCTTCGACACCGACTTCCCGGCGGTGATTGCAGCCTGCGCGGCACCACGCGACTACGCCGACGGCACCTGGATCACCGACACCATGCGCAATGCCTACTGCGAGCTGCACCGACGCGGCATCGCCCACTCGGTGGAAGTACGCGAGGGCGGCGAGCTGGTCGGCGGCCTGTATGGCCTGGCCATCGGCCAGCTGTTCTTCGGCGAATCGATGTTCAGCCGCGCCGACAATGCCTCCAAGGTCGGTTTCGTGACGCTGGTCGAACATTTGCGCCAGGCCGGCTTCGTGCTGATCGACTGCCAGATGCCGACCAACCACCTGCACAGCCTTGGCGCCCGCGCCATCAGCCGCGCCCGCTTCACCGACTACCTGGCACGCCACCTCGACCAGCCCAACAGCGCCACCTGGGTTTGCTAGGCGAGTTCTGCCAGCTGGCTTACACTTAAAGCAAAGTCTCACCGAGGGGGTTGATCATGACAGAGTTGGCGCGGTTGAAGTTCTATGCCACTCAACCCCACTCCTGCAGCTACCTGCCCGACGAACAGGCCACCACGCTGTTCCTCGACCCCAGCCAGCCGATGGACGTGCATGTGTATGCCGACCTGTCGGAAATGGGCTTTCGCCGCAGCGGCGACCACCTGTACCGCCCGCACTGCCAGAACTGCAATGCCTGCGTACCGGCGCGCATCCCCGCCGCGCGTTTCATCCCCAACCGCCAGCAGCGGCGCATCCTCAAGCGCAACGCCGACCTGACCGTGACGGCCGCCCGCCCTGCGTTCAAGGAAGAATATTTCGACCTGTACCGGCGCTACATCGAAACCCGCCACGCCGATGGCGACATGTACCCGCCGAGCCGCGACCAGTTTTCCACCTTCCTGGTCCGCGACCTGCCGTTCTGCTGGTTCTACGAGTTCCGCCTGAAGGGCCGCCTACTGGCAGTCGCCGTCTGCGACCTGCTGCCCAACGGCCTGTCGGCGGTGTACACCTTCTACGAGCCTGACGAAGAACGCCGCAGCCTCGGGCGCTTTGCCATCCTCTGGCAGATCACCGAAGCCCTGCGCCAGGACCTGGAGGCGGTGTACCTGGGTTACTGGATCAAGAACTGCAAGAAAATGAACTACAAGACGCAGTATCGGCCTATCGAGTTGTTGATAAACCAGCGCTGGGTCACCCTCAACTGAAAGCATTGGCTTGACACACAGTTTTCGGGCATAATCCACGCCACTTTTTTGCCCGGTGCGGTTATGCGTCGGGCCAACACTGGATCCGAGGGCTCTACTGCATGTCGAAAGAAGACAGCTTCGAAATGGAAGGTACTGTCGTCGACACCCTGCCCAACACCATGTTCCGCGTGGAGTTGGAAAACGGGCACGTCGTAACCGCGCACATCTCCGGAAAGATGCGCAAGAACTACATCCGTATTCTCACTGGCGACAAGGTCCGCGTCGAACTGACGCCATACGACCTGAGCAAGGGCCGCATCACTTACCGTGCGCGCTAAGCTCTAGCCATGAAAAAGCCCGGCCATGTGCCGGGCTTTTTTGTGCCTGTCAGATTGTAGGGGGCTGCTTTGCAGCCCTTTCGCGACACAAGGCCGCTCCTACAGGGGGTACGCATTTCCCTGCAGGAGCGGCCTTGTGTCCCGAAAGGGCCGCAAAGCGGCCCCACTGTCACGCAACCTCAGCCGTGGTCTCGAAGTCGAACACCAGTTCGCCATCGCGGAGGTCGACGTGCACCACGCCACCGTGCTCGGCCAGTTCGCCAAACAGGATCTCCTCGGCCAGCGGCCGCTTGATCTTGTCCTGGATAAGCCGCGCCATCGGCCGTGCGCCCATCTGCACGTCGTAGCCGGAAACCGCCAGCCAGCCGCGAGCGGCATCACTGACTTCCAGCAGCACACGCTTGTCTTCCAGCTGCGCCTGAAGCTCGATGAGGAACTTGTCGACGATGCTCTTGATCGTCTCGGTGCTCAGGCGGCCAAACTGGATGATGGTGTCCAGACGGTTGCGGAACTCCGGCGTGAAGCTCTTGCGGATGACTTCCATGGCATCGGACGCGTGGTCCTGATGGGTGAAGCCGATCGAGGCCCGCGCGGCCGTTTCGGCACCGGCGTTGGTGGTCATGATCAGGATCACGTTACGGAAGTCGGCCTTGCGCCCGTTGTTGTCGGTCAGGGTGCCGTGGTCCATCACCTGCAGCAGCAGGTTGAAGACTTCCGGGTGGGCCTTCTCGATTTCGTCGAGCAGCAGCACGCAGTGCGGTTGCTTGGTGATGGCCTCGGTCAGCAGACCGCCCTGGTCGAAGCCAACGTAGCCAGGCGGCGCACCGATCAGGCGCGACACGGTGTGGCGCTCCATGTACTCGGACATGTCGAAGCGCACCAGTTCGACGCCCAACGCCTTGGCCAGCTGCCGCGCTGCTTCGGTCTTGCCCACACCGGTCGGGCCGGCGAACAGGAACGAACCGACCGGCTTGTCCGGCGACTTGAGGCCGGCCCGGGACAGCTTGATGGCGGTGGCCAGCGAGTCGATGGCCTGATCCTGGCCGAACACGGTCAGCTTCAGGTCGCGCTCGAGGTTACGCAGCAGCTCCTTGTCGGAACTGGTGACGTGCTTCGGCGGAATCCGCGCAATCTTGGCGACAATGTCCTCGACCTGCGGCACATCGATGCGCTTGACACGATTGGCCTCGGGCTGCAGGCGCTGATAGGCACCCGCCTCGTCGATCACGTCGATGGCCTTGTCCGGCATGTGCCGGTCATTGATGTAGCGCGAGGCCAGTTCGGCGGCGGCGCGCAGGGCCTCGTCGCTGTACTCGATGTTGTGGTGGCTCTCGAAGCGGCCTTTCAGCCCGCGCAGGATACCGACGGTGTCTTCCACCGATGGCTCGCTGACATCGACCTTCTGGAAGCGCCGCGCCAGGGCACGGTCCTTCTCGAAGATGCCGCGGAATTCCTGGAAGGTGGTTGAACCGATGCAACGAATCTCGCCTGACGACAGCAGCGGCTTGAGCAGGTTGGACGCATCCATCACCCCACCCGACGCCGCGCCGGCACCGATGATGGTGTGGATCTCGTCGATGAACAGAATCGCTTGCGGGCGCTTCTTCAGCTCACCGAGCAGCGCCTTGAAGCGCTTTTCGAAATCACCGCGGTACTTGGTACCGGCCAGCAGTGCACCGAGGTCCAGCGAATAGACCACGCTCTGCGCCAGCAGGTCAGGCACCTGGCCGTCGACGATACGCTTGGCCAGGCCTTCGGCGATCGCGGTCTTGCCGACGCCGGCCTCACCGACCAGCAGCGGGTTGTTCTTGCGCCGGCGGGCCAGAATCTGCGCCACGCGTTCGACTTCCTGCTCGCGCCCCACCAGCGGGTCGATACGGCCGGCACGGGCCAGCTCGTTCAGGTTGCTGGCGTAGGCGTCCAGTGGGTTGCTCGAAGAGGAGGTTTCGCCACCTTCTTCGTCCTGCATTTCCTGGTCGCTTTCGGAATGCGAACCATGGCCCGGCACCTTAGAGATGCCGTGGGCGATGTAGTTGACCACGTCGATACGGGCCACGCTCTGCTGCTTGAGCAGGAACACAGCCTGGCTTTCCTGTTCGCTGAAGATCGCCACCAGCACATTGGCGCCGGTAACTTCGCGCTTGCCGGAGCTCTGCACATGGAACACGGCACGTTGCAGCACACGCTGGAAGCCCAGGGTCGGCTGGGTTTCGCGGTCTTCGTCGTTGACGGGGATCAGGGGTGTAGTGGAGTCGATGAACTCTTGCAGGTCGTGCTTGAGTTTGTCGAGATTGGCGCCACAGGCGCGCAGAACGGTCGCAGCAGCCTCATTGTCAAGGAGTGCCAGCAGCAGATGTTCGACGGTCATGAATTCATGACGTTTCGAACGAGCCTCCTTGAAGGCAAGATTGAGGGTGACTTCGAGCTCGCGGTTTAACATAGCTTCACCTCATACCCAAGTGGTCGGCGATTAACCGTCCTTCTCGATTTCACAGAGTAGCGGATGCTGGCTTTCCCTGGCGTATTGGTTGACCTGCATGGCCTTTGTTTCGGCGATGTCACGGGTAAACAATCCGCACACTGCCCGCCCCTCGGTATGGACGGTCAGCATGATCTTGGTCGCCAGCTCGCGGTTCAGACTGAAGAACGTTTCGAGCACTTCGACGACGAAATCCATCGGCGTGTAGTCATCGTTGAACAAAACCACCTTGTACATCGGTGGTGCCTGCAGGATCGGCTTGGCTTCCTGAACGGCAAGACCTGAGCCGTCGTCCTCGTTCGTTTGCGGGCGATCCTGATTGAATGTTAGTCGAATCTCACTGGGTGCATGCATGGAAAGAATTTCATCATGAGCGTCAGGTTAAGGTTGTGGGTTGACTGCAATTGCGGCCGCTGGCGCACGCGCCACCTGACCTTGACTATCGGCAAAACGGTGTTACAACCAATAAGAACCCACCGTGGTCGATAAAGATCCGCGCAGTCAACCAGATTTTTCGCATGGTTCGTATGCGGATGAAGTGGATGATACTCCAGTGATGGAGTCCTTTGCAGAGGGACATAGGGATGGCAAGCGGTAAAGTCAAGTGGTTCAACAATGCCAAGGGCTACGGATTCGTCAATGAGGAGGGTAAAACCGAGGATCTGTTCGCGCATTATTCAGCGGTGCAGATGGACGGATACAAGACGCTCAAGGCCGGCCAGTCCGTGGAATTCGACATCATCCAGGGCCCCAAAGGTCTGCATGCGGTCAATATCAAGGACACCGCAGCAGCCGCCGCAGCAGCCGCCAAAGCTGTAGGCCAGTCCGAGGGCGAGACCGTGCAAGCCTGACCACCCTGCTCTCTGCCGGTAAACGTAAGAACCGGCCGCTTCTTCAGCAGAAGCGGCCGGTTTTTAATTGCCTCACATATGCTTGATCATCGCATCACCAAAGCCCGAGCTGCCCACTAACGTAGCGCCGTCCATCAAACGCTCGAAGTCGTAGGTCACAGTCTTGGCCGCAATCGCGCCATTGGTGCCCTTGATGATCAGGTCGGCCGCCTCGGTCCAGCCCATGTGCCGCAGCATCATCTCCGCCGACAAAATCACCGAGCCTGGATTGACCTTGTCCTGCCCGGCATACTTGGGCGCAGTGCCGTGGGTAGCCTCGAACATGGCCACGGTATCGGACAGGTTGGCACCCGGCGCGATACCGATGCCGCCCACCTCCGCCGCCAGGGCGTCGGACAGGTAGTCACCGTTGAGGTTGAGGGTGGCAATCACGTCATACTCGGCCGGGCGCAGCAGGATCTGCTGGAGCATGGCGTCGGCGATGGCATCCTTGACGATCACCTCGCGGCCGGTTTTCGGGTTCTTGAACTTCATCCATGGGCCGCCATCGAGCAGCTCGGCACCGAACTCGTCACGAGCCACTTCATAGCCCCAGTCCTTGAAGGCCCCTTCGGTGAACTTCATGATGTTGCCCTTGTGCACCAGGGTCAGCGACTCGCGGTCGTTGTCCACCACGTACTGCAGGGCCTTGCGCACCAGGCGCTTGGTGCCCTCGCGGGAGACCGGCTTGACGCCGATGCCGCAGTCCTGGTCGAAGCGGATCTTGGTGACGCCCATTTCCTCCTTGAGGAACTTGATCACCTTGTTCGCCTCGGGCGAGCCGGCCTTCCACTCGATACCGGCATAGATGTCTTCGGAGTTCTCGCGGAAGATCACCATGTCGACGTCACCAGGCTTCTTCACCGGGCTCGGCACCCCCTGGAACCACAGCACCGGGCGCAGGCACACATACAGGTCGAGCTGCTGGCGCAGCGCTACATTGAGCGAACGGATGCCGCCGCCGACCGGCGTGGTCAACGGGCCTTTGATCGAAACCACGTAGTCTTTCACCGCGTCCAAGGTCTCCTGGGGCAGCCAGGTGTCCTGGTCATACACCTGAGTGGCCTTCTCGCCGGCATACACCTCCATCCAGGCGATCTTGCGCTTGCCGCCGTAGGCCTTCTGCACGGCGGCATCGACCACCTTGATCATCACCGGCGAGACATCGACGCCAATCCCGTCGCCTTCGATATAAGGAATGATCGGGTTGTCAGGAACGTTGAGCGAATGGTCTGCATTGACGGTGATCTTGGTGCCGTCGGTCGGAACCTTGATTTTCTGGTATCCCATGCTTGCACTACTCCGCTGTCGGGTGTGATTGGACATCGTGCGATCCACTGAGCCTAAACCACATCCGCTGACCTGCAAGCAGTGCGGCAATACACCACATTGCCCCTACGTCTTTGGTCTTATAAATGGCGCCGATGTCACTTCGCCTTGCTGATTAGCCCAAATGGTTTGGTATACTCCGCCGCGACCGAAGGGTCATCGGGGCGAATCCCAGGAAAATGCGGACCGCCCTTGGCCATGAATGGCCTTAAGTCTGGGTTGTTACCGCAGCCCAGCATTGACGCTCGACTGATGCATCCACCATCACCGCTCGCAGCCTCTCGACTTTCCGCTCATGGCGTTGCCAGGGCGATGCGCCTACCCTGCGCAACACGAGACTCGAGCACGCTCAGCACACAGAGAGTTAACCCGCATGCCCACCCGTTCCAAGATCATCTATACCTTCACCGACGAAGCCCCCGCCCTCGCCACCTACTCGCTGCTGCCGATCGTCGAAGCCTTCACCGCTTCCGCTGACATCGCCGTCGAAACTCGCGACATCTCCCTGGCTGGCCGTATCCTCGCCGCCTTCCCGGAGCAACTGGGCGCAGAGAAGCAAGTAGGCGATCACCTGGCGGAACTGGGCCAGCTGGCTACCACCCCTGAAGCCAACATCATCAAGCTGCCGAACATCAGCGCCTCGGTACCGCAGCTCAAGGCCGCGATCAAGGAACTGCAAGGCAAGGGCTTCAACATCCCTGACTACGCCGACGAGCCGTCCACCGAGGCCGAGAAAGAATCCCGCGCCCGCTACGACCGCATCAAGGGCTCGGCCGTGAACCCGGTACTGCGCGAAGGCAACTCCGACCGCCGCGCGCCGCTGTCGGTCAAAAACTACGCTCGCAAGCACCCGCACAAGATGGGCGCCTGGGCTGCCGACTCGCAGTCGCACGTTGCCCACATGAACAACGGCGACTTCTACGGCAGCGAAAAAGCCGCACTGATCGAGGCTGACGACAGCCTGCGCATCGAGCTGGTCGGCAAAGATGGCAGCACCACCGTGCTGAAAGCCAAGACCGCCGTCAAGGCCGCCGAAATCGTCGACTGCGCCACCATGAGCCGCAAGGCCCTGAAAGCCTTCATCGCCGAGCAGATCGCCGATGCCAAGGCCTCCGGCGTGCTGCTGTCGGTGCACCTGAAAGCCACCATGATGAAGGTCTCCGACCCGATCATGTTCGGCGTCATCGTCGAAGAGTTCTACAACGACGTGCTGGCCAAGCACGCCGCTGCCCTGGCTGAAGTAGGCTTCAACGCCAACAACGGTATCGGCGACCTGTACGCCCGCATCAAGGACCTGCCAGCTGACAAGCAGGCCGAGATCGAAGCCGACATCCAGGCCCTGTACGCCGAGCGCCCAGCGCTGGCCATGGTCAACTCCGACAAGGGCATCACCAACCTGCACGTGCCGAGCGACGTCATCGTCGACGCCTCGATGCCAGCGATGATCCGTGACTCGGGCAAGATGTGGAACACCGCCGGTGAACTGCAGGATGCCAAGGCGATCATCCCGGATCGTTGCTACGCCGGTATCTACCAGGCCACCATCGAAGACTGCAAGGCCAACGGTGCCTTCGACCCGACCACCATGGGTAGCGTGCCGAACGTCGGCCTGATGGCGCAGAAGGCCGAAGAGTACGGCTCCCACGACAAGACCTTCCAGATCCAGGCCGACGGCGTTGTCCGTGTGGTCGATGGCAAGGGCAAGGTCGTTCTGGAACAGAACGTCGAAGCCGGTGACATCTTCCGCATGTGCCAGACCAAAGACGCGCCGATCCAGGACTGGGTCAAGCTGGCCGTCAACCGTGCCCGCCTGAGCAACACCCCGGCGGTGTTCTGGCTGGACCCGGCCCGCGCCCACGACGGCGTGATGATCGAGAAGGTGCAGCAGTACCTGAAGGATCACGACACCGCAGGCCTGGATATCCGTGTCCTGGCACCGGTCGACGCGATCAAGTTCTCCCTGGCCCGCATCCGCGAAGGCAAGGACACCATCTCGGTGACCGGCAACGTGCTGCGCGACTACCTGACCGACCTGTTCCCGATCATGGAACTGGGCACCAGCGCCAAGATGCTGTCGATCGTGCCACTGATGAACGGCGGTGGCCTGTTCGAAACCGGCGCCGGTGGTTCGGCACCGAAGCACGTGCAGCAGCTGGTGGAAGAGAACTTCCTGCGTTGGGACTCGCTGGGTGAATTCCTGGCCCTGGCCGCTTCCCTGGAGCACCTGGGCAACACCTACGACAACCCGCGCGCCAAGGTTCTGGCCAACACCCTGGACCAGGCTACCGGCAAGTTCCTCGACACCAACAAGTCGCCTTCGCGCAAAGTCGGTGGTATCGACAACCGCGGTAGCCACTTCTACCTGACCCTGTACTGGGCCCAGGCCCTGGCGGCTCAGAGCGACGACGCCGCCCTGCAGGCGCGCTTCGCCCCACTGGCCAAGACCCTGACCGAGAACGAGGAGACCATCGTCGCCGAGCTCAACGCCGTTCAGGGCAAGCCAGCCGACATCGGTGGCTACTATGCGCCAGATGCCGCGCTGACCGCCAAGGTGATGCGCCCAAGCCAGACCCTGAACAGCGCCATTGCCGCCCTGTAAGGTTCGCTTGAAGTAACAGCACAAACCCCGGCCACGCACCGGGGTTTGTGCTTTCTGGCCTCCGGGGGCTGCGTTGCAGCCCTTTCGCCACACAAGGCCGCTCCTACAAAGGATCGCGATCACCTGTAGGAGCGGCCTTGTGTCGCGAAAGGACCGCGCAGCGGTCCCAAGATCTGTAAGGACACCGCAAATGAACTGGCAACCCCACATCACCGTCGCCACCATCGTGGAACACGAGGGCAAGTTCCTCTTCGTCGAAGAGTTCAAAGCCAACCAGCACGTCTTCAACCAGCCCGCCGGCCACCTCGAACCCAACGAGACCCTGCCCCAGGCCGCCCTGCGCGAAACCCTGGAAGAAACTGCCTGGGAAGTCGAGCTCACCGGCGTGGTCGGCATCTACCTCTATACCGCCCCGAGCAATGGCGTGACCTACCAGCGCATCTGCTTCGCCGCCCGCCCCGTACGCCACCACCAGGACCTGGCCCTGGACAGCGATATCGTCCGCGCCGTGTGGCTGACCCGCGAAGAACTGCTGGCCGACCCCAGCCGCTGGCGCAGCGAACTCGTCCCGCGCTGCCTCGACGACTACCTCGCTGGCCCGCTGCACAGCCTCGACTTGCTGCGTGACTGACGCGCCGCGCCGGTTTTGATAGAATCGGCGTTTTTCCCCCTTGATACACACCGGTACCCATGACCAGCCCAGCATTCAAAGATCCCGCCAAGACCCGCGTCATCGTCGGCATGTCCGGCGGCGTGGACTCTTCCGTCTCCGCCCTTCTGCTCATGGAACAGGGCTACCAGGTGGAAGGGCTGTTCATGAAGAACTGGGAAGAAGACGACGGCACCGAATATTGCACCGCCCGTGAAGACCTGGCCGACGCCCAGGCCGTGTGCGACCGCATCGGCATCAAGCTGCACACCGCCAACTTCGCCGCCGAGTACTGGGACAACGTGTTCGAGCACTTCCTCGAGGAATACAAGGCCGGCCGCACGCCCAACCCGGACATCCTCTGCAACCGCGAAATCAAGTTCAAGGCGTTCCTCGACTACGCCCTGTCGCTGGGTGCCGACCTGATCGCCACCGGCCACTACGTGCGCCGCCGCGACACTGGCGAACTGACCGAACTGCTCAAGGGCCTGGACCCGAACAAGGACCAGAGCTACTTCCTGCACGCCGTCGGCGGCAAAGAGATTGCCCGCACCCTGTTCCCGGTCGGCGAACTGGAAAAGCCCGAAGTCCGTGCCATCGCCGAAAAACACGGCCTGGCCACCGCCAAGAAGAAGGACTCCACCGGGATCTGCTTCATCGGCGAGCGCCGCTTCAGCGACTTCCTCAAACAGTACCTGCCGGCCCAGCCGGGCAACATCGAGACCACCGAAGGTGAAGTGATCGGCCGCCACCACGGCCTGATGTACCACACCATCGGCCAGCGCCAGGGCCTGGGTATCGGCGGCCTGAAGGACGCCGGTGACGAGCCATGGTACGTGCTGCACAAGGACCTGACCCGCAATGTGCTAGTGGTCGGCCAGGGCAACGAACACCCGTGGCTGTTCTCCCGCGCCCTGCTCGCCTCGGAAATCTTCTGGGTCAACCCGATCGACCTGAGCAGCCCGCGCCAGCTGACCGCCAAGGTGCGCTACCGCCAGAGCGACCAGCAATGCACCCTGGAGCTGACCGAAACCGGCTACCGCGCCGTGTTCAACGAACCGCAGCGCGCCGTGACCCCGGGCCAGTCGGTGGTGTTCTATGACGGCGAGGTGTGCCTGGGCGGCGGCGTGATCGAAACCGCCGAGCCGTGGAGCCCACGCGCATGAGCAACCTGCAGGAGCAGCTGATTGCCCTGGGCGGCGTGTTCCAGGCCGCCGTACTGGTCGACCGCATCGCCCGCACCGGCCAGGCTAGCGAAGCCAACATTGGCTGCATGCTTGGCAGCCTGCTGGTACGTGACCCCAAGGACACCCTGGAGGTGTTCGGCGGCGACGACCTCAACCTGCGAGACGGCTACCGTGCCCTGGTCGGCGCCCTGGAGCGCGACCCCAGCAGTCTGCAGCGCGAGCCGCTGCGCTATGCGCTGTCGATGCTCGGCCTGGAACGCCAGCTGAACAAGCGCGGCGACCTGCTCGACACCATCGGCAACCGCCTGCCACAGATCCAGTCCCAGGCCGACCATTTCGGCCTGGTTCACGAAAATGTCATCGCTTCCAGCGGAGCCTTGTACCAGGACACCCTGAGCACCCTGCGCCAGCGCATCCAGGTGCATGGCGACATGCGCTTCCTGCAGCAGGCTAGCAACGCCTCGAAGATCCGCGCCCTGCTGCTCGCTGGCATCCGCGCCGCGCGCCTGTGGCGCCAGCTGGGCGGGCATCGCTGGCAGCTGGTATTCAGCCGGCGCAAGCTGCTCAACGAACTGTACGACATGATGCGCACACCGTCCTGAAGAAAAACGCCGGACCTGTAGGAGCGGCCTTGCGTCGCGAAAGGGCTGCGCAGCAGCCCCAGAATCGCCGTCCCAGCATAGATTGCCGGGGCTGCTGCGCAGCCCTTTCGCGACGCAAGGCCGCTCCTACAGGCAATTTTCATGTATGATATGCGCCCTTCCAAAAGCCTGACTGTCCGAGAACACCCCATGCAGCTTTCTTCGCTCACTGCGGTTTCCCCTGTAGACGGCCGTTACGCCGGCAAAACCCAGGCCTTGCGCCCCATTTTCAGCGAATTCGGCCTGATCCGTTTCCGCGCCCTGGTCGAAGTGCGCTGGCTGCAGCGCCTGGCCGCCCACCCGCAGATCGGCGAAGTACCGGCGTTCTCCGCCGAAGCCAACGCCCTGCTGGACAGCCTGGCCACCGACTTCAAGCTCGAGCACGCCGAACGCGTCAAGGAAATCGAGCGCACCACCAACCACGACGTCAAGGCGATCGAATACCTCCTCAAGGAGCAGGCCGCCAAGCTGCCTGAGCTGGCCAAGGTCAGCGAGTTCATCCACTTCGCCTGCACCAGTGAGGACATCAACAACCTGTCCCACGCCCTGATGCTGCGCGCTGGCCGTGACGACGTGCTGCTGCCACTGATGCGCCAGATCGCCGACGCCATCCGCGCTCTGGCCCACGCCCACGCCGACGTGCCGATGCTGTCGCGCACCCACGGCCAGCCGGCTTCGCCGACCACCCTGGGCAAAGAACTGGCCAACGTCGTGTACCGCCTGGAGCGCCAGATCGCTCAGGTCGCTGCCGTGCCGCTGCTGGGCAAGATCAACGGCGCCGTGGGCAACTACAACGCCCACCTGTCGGCCTACTCGCAGATCGACTGGGAGCAGAACGCCCGCGCCTTCATCGAAGACGAACTGGGCCTGCAGTTCAACCCGTACACCACCCAGATCGAGCCGCACGACTACATCGCCGAGCTGTTCGACGCGATCGCCCGCTTCAACACCATCCTCATCGACTTCGACCGCGACGTCTGGGGCTACATCTCGCTGGGCTACTTCAAGCAGAAGACCGTGGCCGGCGAAATCGGCTCGTCGACCATGCCGCACAAGGTCAACCCGATCGACTTCGAAAACTCCGAAGGCAACCTGGGTATCGCCAACGCCCTGTTCCAGCACCTGGCCAGCAAGCTGCCGATCTCGCGCTGGCAGCGTGACCTGACCGACTCCACTGTGCTGCGCAACCTGGGCGTGGGCTTTGCCCACAGCGTCATCGCCTACGAAGCCAGCCTGAAAGGCATCGGCAAGCTGGAAGTCAACGAAGCCCGCATCGCCGCCGACCTGGACGCCTGCTGGGAAGTCCTCGCCGAGCCGATCCAGACCGTGATGCGCCGCTTCAACATCGAGAACCCTTACGAGAAGCTCAAAGAGCTGACCCGTGGCAAGGGCATCACGCCAGAAGCGCTGCTGACCTTCATCGACGGCCTCGACATGCCGGCCGACGCCAAGGCCGAGCTGAAGCTGCTGACCCCCGCTACCTACATCGGTAACGCGGCAGCCCAGGCCAAACGCATCTAAGCTGACCGTCGCGTTCAACGCCCGGCCTGGCCGGGCGTTTTTATTCCCGGACGAAAATTACGTTTTTTCAATAGGTTGAACATGAATCCTGATACTCCACTGCAGCTGCTCGGCGGCATCTCGGCCCGCGAATTCATGCGCGACTACTGGCAGAAGAAGCCACTGCTGGTGCGCCAGGCCTTCCCGGACTTCGAAAGCCCGATCGACCCCGACGAGCTGGCCGGCCTGGCCCTGGAAGAGGAAGTCGAGTCGCGTATCGTCCTCGAGCACGGCGCCCACCCGTGGGAACTGCGCCGCGGCCCGTTCACCGAAGACACTTTCGCCGAGCTGCCGGAACAGGACTGGACCCTGCTGGTACAGGCCGTCGACCAATTCGTCCCGGAAGTCGCCGAGCTGCTGGAGCACTTCCGCTTCCTGCCTAGCTGGCGTATCGATGACGTGATGATCAGCTTCGCCACCCCGGGCGGCAGCGTCGGCCCACACTTCGACAACTACGACGTGTTCCTGCTGCAGGGCCACGGCGAGCGCAACTGGAAAGTCGGCCAGATGTGCAACAGCGACAGCCCGCTGCTGGAGCACGCCGACCTGCGCATCCTCGCCGAATTCGAACAGAGCGACGAGTGGACCCTGGAGCCGGGCGACATGCTCTACCTGCCACCGCGCCTGGCCCACTACGGCGTCGCCGTGGACAACTGCCTGACCTACTCGGTCGGCTTCCGCGCCCCGAGTGCCGCCGAAGTGCTGACCCACTTCACCGATTTCCTCGGCCAGTTCCTGCCGGATGAAGAGCGCTACAGCGATGCCGACGCGCAACCCGCCAGCGACCCGCACCAGATCCAGCACGACGCCCTCGACCGCCTCAAGGCGCTGATCGACAAGCACACCAACGACAAGGACCTGTTGCTGACCTGGTTCGGCCAGTTCATGACCGAGCCGCGCTACCCGGAGCAGGTGGTCGGTGAAGAAATGGACGAGGACGAGCTGGTCGAAGCCCTGGAAGACGGCGCCATCCTGATCCGCAACCCAAGCGCACGCATGGCCTGGTCAGAACTCGGCGACGACCTGATGCTGTTCGCCAGCGGCCGCAGCTGCCCACTGCCGGCCAAGCTGCGCGAACTGCTGAAGCTGGTATGCTCGGCCGATGCGTTACACATCGACAACCTTGAGCAGTGGTTGCAGGACGAAGATGGCCTTATGCTGGTACAGCAGCTGATCAAACAAGGAAGCCTGGGATTCGCCAATGAATAAGATTCGTGTGCGCCTTGCCGACTGGCACAAGGACAACGCCGATATCCGCCGTATCCGCGAAGCCGTGTTCATTGCCGAGCAGCATGTACCGCCGGAGCTGGAGTGGGATTCGGACGATCCGAGCGCCGCGCACTTCCTGGCGCTGGAAGGCGACTACCCGATCGGCACTGCCCGCCTGCTGCCAGACGGCACCATCGGCCGGGTCTCGGTGCTCAAGGACTGGCGCGGCCTGAAGGTCGGCGATGCGCTGATGAATGCAGTGATCGTCGAGGCGCAGAACCGTGACCTGAAGCAGCAGATGCTCAGTGCCCAGGTGCATGCCACGCCGTTCTACGAGCGCCTGGGCTTTCACGTAGTCAGCGAGGAATTCCTCGAAGCCGGCATACCGCATGTGGACATGGTGCGCGACTCGCGCGCCTGATCCTCAGCACCACACCGCCCCTTGTAGGAGCGGCCTTGTGTCGCGAAAGGGGCGCGTAGCGCCCCCCAGATCTCTGCCCTTGCAAATAGTAGGGGGCTGCTTTGCAGCCCTTTCGCGACGCAAGGCCGCTCCTACAAGAATCGCGTCAATCCCATGCAACAAATAACCTGTACATCCATCCAGATAAAACTTGCCTCCGCGCCCCCGCTTGCGCATCCTAGTGCCCATCATTCCCCGATGAAGCGTTCCCGGCCATGCGCCTGTTCCTCTGCGAAAAACCCTCCCAGGCCAAAGACATCGCCAAGGTGCTCGGCGCCAACCGCAAGGCCGACGGCTGCTGGCAGGGTATTGACGTCTGCGTGACCTGGTGCATCGGCCACCTGCTGGAAACCGCCCCGCCCGACAGCTACGACGACCGCTACAAGCGCTGGAATCTCGCCGACCTGCCGATCATCCCGGAAAAGTGGAAGATGCTGGTCAAGCCCAAGACCGCCAGCCAGTTCAAGGCCGTCAAGCGCCTGCTCGGCGAAGCCCGCGAGCTGGTAATCGCCACCGACGCCGACCGCGAAGGCGAAATGATTGCCCGTGAGCTGGTCGAACACTGCCGCTACCGTGGCCCGATCCAGCGCCTGTGGCTGTCAGCCCTGGACGACGCCTCGATCCGCAAGGCCCTGGCGCGGCTGCTGCCGGGCCAGGAAACCTTCAACCTGTACCATTCGGCACTGGGCCGCTCCCGTGCCGACTGGCTGATCGGTATGAACATGAGCCGGTTGTTCACCCTGCTCGGCCGTCAGTCCGGCTACCAGGGCGTGCTGCCGGTGGGGCGGGTGCAAACCCCGACCCTGCGCCTGGTGGTAGACCGCGACCGCAGCATCGCCGACTTCGTGCCGGTGCCGTTCTGGGCCATCGATGTCCAACTGGAAAGCGCGGGCCAGGTTTTCAACGCCCAGTGGCGCGCACCGGAAGACACCTGCGACGACCAGGGCCGCTGCCTGAATCAGGCGCTGGCCCAGCAGGCCGCTGCCGACATGAACAATGCGGGTACGGCGCGGGTACTCAAGGTTGCCACCGAGCGCGTGCGCGAGGCCGCACCGCTGCCCTTCGACCTCGGCACCCTGCAGGAGCTGTGCTCGAAAAAGTTCGGCCTCGGCGCCCAGGAAACCCTCGACATCGCCCAGGCGCTCTACGAAACCCACAAGCTGATCACCTACCCGCGCAGCGACTGCGGTTACATGCCGGTCAGCCAGCACGGCGAAGCGCCAGCCATCCTTGCTGCGCTGCAACGTGCCGACGCCAGCCTGGCGCCGCTGCAAGCACACCTGGAGCCGCAGCGCCGCTCACGCGCCTGGAACGACGGCAAGGTCAGCGCCCACCACGGCATCATCCCCACGGCAGCCGCCAGCGACCCGGCACGCCTGCCCGCCAAGCACAAGGCGGTCTACACGCTGATCCGGGCCCGCTACCTGGCGCAGTTCCTGCCCAACCACGAATATGACCGCACCCAGGCCGAGTTCGACTGCGCCGGCCATGCCCTGCGCGCCGTCGGCAAGCAGATCGTCGAGCCCGGCTGGCGCCGCGCCCTGCCCGAGGCGCTGACCCCGGCCAAGGGCCGCGAGACCCAGCCCGCCCAGGTGCTGCCCGCCTTGCATGAAGGCCAGGACTGCAACGTGCATGGCATGCAGTTGAAGGACCTGTGGACCCAGCCGCCCAAACCGTTCACCGAAGGCGACCTGATCAAGGCGATGAAGAACGTCGCCAAGCTGGTGGACGACCCAAGGCTGAAACAGAAGCTTAAGGAAACCACCGGCATCGGCACTGAAGCCACCCGTGCCAGCATCATCCAGGGCTTGCTCGATCGCGGCTATCTGGTGAAGAACGGCAAGGCCCTGTCCGCCACCCCGGCCGCGTTCAGCCTGATCGACGCCGTGCCCCGCGCCATTGCCGACCCCGGCACCACGGCCATCTGGGAGCAGGCGCTGGACATGGTGCAGAGCGGCGAGATGAGCCTGGAGGAGTTCGTTGCCCGGCAGTCGGCGTGGATGGGCAAGCTGGTGGAGCGTTGCCGCGGGATGCGCATGACCATTACCGGGCCAGCGGTGGGCAAGGCGGCGCCTTGGAAGAAGAAGCGGCGCAGTACCAGTAAAGGCAAGGCGGCTGATGGCAAAACAGCGGCCAGCAAGCCTCGAAAGCCAAGGCGCAAGGCCTCTAGCTGATGCAGCGCTTGCGCTGGCCTCTTCGCGGCTAAAGCCGCTCCCACAGGTGTTGAGCAGGTCCCGAGAGCGGCGCGATCTCTGTGGGAGCGTTCTTAGCCGCGAAGAGGCCGGTACAGCCACCACAAATTCTAAGTCCCACTCTTCAACCGGCTGAATGCCCGGGTCAATTCGCGGTTGAACGCTTTGCCGTTGTCATTCTTGCCATACAATCGCGCCCGCACCTCGGCCGGCGGATAAGTCCCCGGTGCATTTCTGATCTGCGTATCCACCAGCCCATCCGCTGCCGTGATCGCGTTAGCGTAATGAATGGTGTCGGTAATCGGCGCAATCACATCCGGTCGCATCAGGTAATCCACCAGCTTCCACGCCGCATCCAGATGCGGCGCATCCTTGGGCACCACCAGCGCGTCCAACCAGATCAACGTACCCTCCTTCGGAATGCTGTAGTCCAGCACAAAGGCCTTGCCGGCCTGCTGCGCCTGCCCCTCGGCGATGGCCACGTTGCCGTTCCACGACATCGCCACACAGGTTTCACCATTGGCCAGGTCATTGATGTTGCGGTCATTGTCGAAGTAGCGAATGTACGGGCGCACCTTGCGCAGTTGCATCTCTGCCGCCTTCAGGTCCTCAAGGCGCTGCTGGTTGATGTCCAGGCCCATGTAGCGCATCACCGCGGCGAACACTTCGTTGGGGTCGTTGAGCAGGCTCACCCCGCAGTCGGCGAATTTCGCCACCACCTGCGGGTCGAACAGCATCGCCCAGCTGTCCAGTGGGGCATTGCCCATGCGCGCCGTCACCGCCTGCTGCTGGTAACCCACCCCGGTGGTGCCCCAGGCATAAGTCCCGGCATAGCGATTGCCTGGGTCGAACAAGGCCATGTGCTGGCGAAACTCCTCACCCACCCCTGCCAGGTGCGGCAGCTGAGCTTTGTCCAGTGGCTGCAGTGCGCCGCTGGCAATGGCCCGGCTCAGGTGCTGGCCGGCGGTGAGCACCACGTCGTAGCCACTGCCACCGGTCAACAGCTTGGTCTCGGCGGTTTCCAGCGAATCGAAATGGTCGGCGACTACGCGGATGCCGGTTTCCTTCTCGAATCGGGTCAACGTATCGGGGGCAAGGTACTCGCCCCAGATGTACAGGTTGACGGTCGGCTGTTGTGCGTCGGCAGCCTGAGCCACCGACGCCACGCAGCTCAGGGCGACCGCAATTGCCAGTGCGCGCCGTTTCATCAGCGGCCTCCGGCATACTGCGGCATGGTGATGCAGGCGACATTGCCGCCACCGAGCAGGACCTCGCGGGAGTTCTCGATACCGATGATGCGGTGACCAGGGAACAGCTCGGCCAGGGTCGCCTGGGCAATGGCGTCATTGCGGTCGCCAAACAGCGGCATGACGATGGCCGAGTTGCCTGCGTAGTAGTTGATGTACGAGGCGCAGATGCGCGTGCCGGCCTCGCGCAGGTGGGTACCGTCGACTTGATCCAGCCCCGCCGCTTCTTCGGCAGTCCACTCCAGCACATCAGGCTGCGGCAGCTTGTGCACCTTCAGTTCCCGGCCACGGGCATCACGGGTGCTGCGCAGGATGTCGTACGCCTCCTGGTAGATTTCCCACTGCGGGTCGTCACGGTTGTCGGTCCATTGCAGCACCACTTCACCGGGGCGCACGAAGCAGGCCAGGTCATCGACGTGGCCATCGGTCTCGTCGAACTTGCAGCCACGCGGCAGCCAGATCACCTGCTCGGCACCCAGGTAGTCTTCCAGGCGACGGGTCACCTCGGCCTTGCCCAAGTGGGCGTTGCGGTTGCGGTTGAGCAGGCATTGCTCGGTGGTCAGCAAGCTGCCCTGGCCGTCACTCTGGATGCCGCCCAGCTCAGCGATCAGCGGCGCGCGGTAGCGATCCAGGCCTTCGATCTCGAGGATCTTCTGGGCGATCTGGTCGTCCTTGTCCCACGGGTAGTAGAGGCCGCCATCGAGCCCGCCGTAAGCGTTGAACTCGAAGTCGACGCCTCGCACCTCACCGCTGTTGTCATTGACCACGAAGCAGGCACCGCTGTCGCGGAACCAGGTGTCGTTGCAGGTCATTTCCACCACTCGCACCTGCGGTGGCAGCAGGCGCCGGGCGTTGGCGTACTGGGCAGCGGAGGCGCAGACCGTGACCGGCTCGCTGGAGGCGATCGCGCTGACGATCTCGACCCAGACCTTCTGCGCAGGCTTGGCACCATTGCGCCAGACATCCGGGCGCTCTGGCCAGCCAAGCCAGCAGCCGGCCTTGCGCTCGAATTCGCCGGGCAGGCGGAAACCATCGGCCTTGGGAGTGGTGGTGAGCGAACGTGCCATGGGTCAACCTCGTGTCGGTGAGTGATGGCTGCACGCTACGCCGCCCCGCTTGCGCCATCCAACGATGAAAACTCAGCGATAGCTGAATTCAATTCAGCTATCGCCCAGCTGTTCGATGAACCATTCGATGAAGTCGGCCACCGGCGCGCGCTCCAGGCGCAGCCGTTCACACACCAGTGCGTACTGCCCCTGGGCCGTCACGCTGGCACTGAACGGGCGCACCAGGCGGCCGCTCTGCAGGTCAGCCTGGCAGGTCAGATTGTCGCCCATCGCCACGCCCTGCCCCAGCAACGCGGCCTCCAGCGCCAGAGCAGCATGGGGGAAGTACAGCTGGCGAGTAGGCAACGCGTCCTCGGCATGGGTGGCTAGCCAGGTAGTCCAGGTGCGGCCATCCTGGTCGTCGTGCAGCAGGCAGTGGCGGACCAAGTCGCGCGGGCGCTTGAGGCCGCCTTGGTTGAATAGGCCCGGGCTGCACACGGGGAAGAACTGCAGCAGCGGCAGTGGCCGGACGAAGTGGGTGCTGGCGTCCAGGGCGCTGGTGCCGTAAGTGATGGCCAGATCGACGTCCAGCGCAGGGGCGCCGGCATCGATCGGCTGATCATGCAGGTGCAGGGTGATGTGCGGGTAACGGCTGCTGAAGTCGGCCAGGCGTGCGACCAGCCACTTTTGCGCCAGCTCCGCTGTCACCGCCACCCGCAGCACTGCCTGGGAGGCTGGGTCGCGCAGCTCGTCACAGGCCTTGCCGATCAGTTCGAAGGCCTGTTGCAGGTGATGCAACAGGCGTTCCGCTTCGGCACTGGGGCGCACCTGGCGGCCAACGCGCTCGAACAGGGCAACGCCAAGCTGCTCTTCGAGCTGGCGTATCTGGTGGCTGACGGCGCTGTCGGTGACGCACAGCTCGGCGGCAGCGCGGCCGAAATGGCCGTGGCGGGCGGCGCACTCAAAGGTACGCAGGGCGGTCAGGGAAGGCAGGCGGCGCATTGTTTTTCCTGTCGGGGCCTCGGGGGCTGCTTTGCAGCCCTTTCGCGACACAAGGCCGCTCCTACAGGAATCCGCGCTCGTCTGTAGGAGCGGCCTTGTGTCGCGAAAGGGCTGCGCAGCGGCCCCCGAATCATATATGCAACGAAGATCCAAGGACGAACGGTCTGGCGCTATGAAAATTCACTGCTAAATTTTCATGAAAATAACCACAATAAATTTCACGAGGCCAAGGCATGTTCAAGCAATCCGCCCAGCACGTCGCCAGCTACTACGCCCAGACCTACCCCGCCAGCATCCCCCTGCGCCCTACCCTGCAAGGCCCGCACGACACCGATGTGCTGATCGTCGGCGCCGGCTTCAGTGGCCTGCACACCGCCCTGCGACTGACCTTGGCCGGCAAGCGCGTAACCCTGCTGGAAGCCAGCCGAGTCGCCTGGGCCGCCTCCGGGCGCAACGGTGGCCAAGCGCTGCTGGGCTGGTCATGCGACATGCCGCCACTGGAGAAAGCGCTGGGCGTGGAACGCACCCGGCGCCTGTGGGACAGCATGTGCTGGGCCGCCGACGAGATGCGCGAGCTGCCCCTGCGCCATGGCTTCGACATCGATTACCGGCTTGGCAGCCTGTGGACCGCCGTGCTGCCCCGGCGCATAAAGATGCTCGAAGAAGTCCTGCACGACGCCGAGCACAAATGGGGCTACGACGCCCTGCGCCTGATCGGTCGCGACGAGTTGCCGCAATGGATCGACAGCCCGCGTTACCAGGCCGCGCTGTACGACGCCAGGGGCGCGCACCTCAACCCGCTGAAACTGGCCCAGGGCCTGGCCGCCACCATCGAAGCCCATGGCGGGCGCATCTTCGAACAGAGCCAGGTGCTCGACTATCAGCCCGGCGCCGACGGCTACGTGGCCCGCACCGAGCATGGCGAGGTCCGCTGCGGGGTGCTGGTACTCGCCTGCAACGCCTACATCGACCGCCTCGACCGCGGCCTGTCGCGCCGGCTGCTGCCGGTCGGCTCGTACCAGGTGGCCACCGCGCCGCTGGATGCCGAGTTTGCCCGCTCGCTGCTGCCGCGCAACAGCTGCGTGATCGACAACCAGTTCGTGCCCGACTATTTCCGCCTCACCCCCGACCACCGCCTGCTGTTCGGCGGGGGCTGCACTTACCTGGGCGGCATCCCCAAGGACGTCGCCAGCGCCACCCGCCCCTACCTGGAACGGGTGTTCCCGCAACTGGCCGGGGTGGCCATCGACTATGCCTGGGGCGGCCACATCGACTGCAGCATCCAGCGCACCCCGGACGTCGGCTGCGAGGGCCAGCGCTACTGGCTGCAAGGCTTCTCCGGCCATGGCGTGCTGCCGACCCTGGCCGCCGCGCGGGCAGTGAGCGATGCCATCCTCGGCGACGACGATCTGCTGGCCTTGTACCAAGGCATCGACAACGGCCGCTTCCCGGGCGGCGACCTGCTGGCCGCACCGCTGGAGGCCGCGGCCAAGGCCTGGTACAGGATGCGCGATCATGTCTGAAGACGCCCAGGGCCTGGCCCTACTGATCCGCGACCTGCGCAAGCACCGCGGGCTGACCCTCGATGAGCTGGCGGGCAAGGTCAAACGCTCGCTGGGCTTTCTGTCTCAGGTCGAGCGAGGCCTGTCACAACCGACCGTGGCCGACCTGACGGCGATCAGCGAAGCCCTGCAAGTGCCGACCACCTACTTCTATCAGGCCAGCCAGCCTCCCGCGCTGGACTGGGTCACCCGTCCCGGCGAGCGGCGCACTATCTATTACGCCGAAGGCATCAGCGACGTGCTGGTCTCGCCCACCCTCAACGGCCGTTTCGCCATGCTCGAAAGCCACCTGGCGCCCGGCGCCAGCAGTGGCGAGGGGCACCTGGACGACAGTTCCGAGCAAGGCGGTTTCGTCCTCGAAGGTGAACTGACCCTCTGGCTCGCCGACGACGAGCAAGCCGTTACCCTCGCGCCCAACGACAGCTTCCAGCTGCCGCCCAACCGCCACTTTCGCTACGCCAACCTGACCGACCAGACGACCCGCGTCCTCTGGGTTTTCCGATGAGAGCACAGCATGACTATAACAACAGGCTTTCCCGATCTGCTCAGTGAAGTCCGCGCGTTTCGCACCCAGCACCCCGACATCAGCCATATCGACCTGCTCAGCCTGGACATACCCGGGCACTTCTATGGCAAGCGCTACCCCATCGACATGCTGGAAAAAGTCGCCGCCGGCAGCCCGCTGAAGCTGCCGCAGAACTGCGTGCTATTGGGCGTACAAGGTGGGCTGTTCCCCATTGGCGACTACTGCTTCAACGACGGTGACCCGGATGCCATCCGCCGCCTGATCCCCGGCACACTAAAGCCGGTGAGCTGGGAACGCGAGCCGCTGGGGCAGATGCTGATCAGCTCCGACGGCACCGCTGCCCCGATCGAGTTCGAACCCCGCGAAGTGCTCGCCCGCGTGCTGCAGCGCCTGGAACGACGCGGCATTCGCCCGGTGGTGGCATTCGAGCTGGAGTTCTACCTGTTCGACCGGGCGCTCAAGCAGGGCCTGCCGCAGTTCCCGCGAGACCCGCTCAGCGATGACCCGGACGACCAGCCCAACATGCATATCGAACGGCTGTCGCGCTTCAGCGAGGTGCTTCACGACATGGTCGACACCGCCAACGCGCAAGGTGTGGATGCCAACGTCATCACTGCCGAGCTGGGCCCCGGCCAGTTCGAGATCAACTTCGGCCACTGCGACGACGGCCTGCAAGCCGCCGACTGGGCCGCCCTGTTCTGCCGCAGCACCCGGGGTGTGGCGCTCAAGCACGGACTGCGCGCCTCGTTCATGAGCAAGCCTTACTTGCAGGCGCCCGGCAGTGGCATGCATGTGCATGTGAGCCTCTACGATCAGGTCGGCAACAACCTGCTGGCCGCCAACCAGCAACGCCCACTGCGCCACGCGGTGACCGGCTGCCTGGCACTGCTGCCGCACTGCATGCCGATTTTCGCCGCCAACCACAATGCATTCCGCCGCTATGGCGCCATGGTCAACGCTGCCAGCCGCGCCAGCTGGGGCTTCGAAGACCGCGATGCGTGCATTCGCATTCCCGAGTCGGATGCCCGCAACTTGCGCATCGAGCATCGGCTGGCGGGGGCGGATGCCAACCCGTACCTGGTGCTAGCGGCGATCCTGTGCGGTATGGAATATGGGCTGGATGCCGGGCAGGAACCGATCGCGCCACTGAACGAAGACCGCAGTAGCGGCATCGATTTCCCCAAGGACATGCTCGGCGCGGTCGCGGCCATGCGCAGCCACCCGGCGGTGAACGAGGGGCTGGGTGAGGAGTTCGTGATGGTGTATTGCGAGAACAAGCGCCAGGACCATCTGGCGTTCATGCAGGAAGTCAGTGCGCGGGAGTACCGCTGGTTCATGTGACATAGATGTTGGCTTCTTCGCGGGTAAATCGGATCGCCGCAACGCCGCTCCCACAGGTACTGCACAGGCCTCAGGCAAGTGCAGGACCTGTGGGAGCGGCGGTGCGGCGATCCGATTTACCCGCGAAGAGGCCGGTATTGCCACTACAAATTCCAGCACCGAACGAAATCCCTCCTATTCTCAATAGCTCACTTCGGTTCCTGCACTGAGGAGACACGACCATGAGCTACGTAACCACGAAAGACGGCGTTCAGATCTTCTACAAGGACTGGGGCCCGCGCGATGCGCCGGTCATCCACTTCCACCACGGCTGGCCACTCAGCGCTGACGACTGGGACGCGCAGATGCTGTTCTTCCTGGCCAAGGGCTTTCGCGTGGTCGCCCATGATCGTCGCGGCCACGGGCGCTCCAGCCAGGTGTGGGACGGCCACGACATGGACCACTATGCCGACGATGTAGCCGCTGTGGTCGCGCACCTCGGCACCCAAGGCGCGGTGCATGTCGGCCATTCCACCGGTGGCGGTGAAGTGGTGCGCTACATGGCGCGGCATCCCGGAGACCCGGTCGCCAAGGCCGTGCTGATCGCCGCCGTGCCACCGCTGATGGTGCAGACACCGGCCAACCCCGGCGGCCTGCCCAAGTCGGTGTTCGATGGCTTCCAGGCTCAGGTCGCCAGCAACCGAGCGCAGTTCTACCGCGATGTGCCGACCGGACCGTTCTATGGCTACAACCGGCCGGGTGCAGAGGCTTCGGAAGGCATTATCGGCAACTGGTGGCGCCAGGGCATGATCGGTAGCGCCAAGGCGCATTTCGACGGCATCGTGGCGTTCTCGCAAACTGACTTCACCGAGGATCTCAAGGGCATCAAGCAGCCGGTGCTGGTGATGCATGGGGATGATGACCAGATCGTCCCCTACGAGAATTCCGGGCCGCTGTCGGCCAAGTTGCTGCCCAATGGCACCTTGAAGACCTACAAGGGCTACCCGCATGGCATGCCGACTACCCATGCCGATGTGATCAACGCGGATCTGCTGGCGTTCATCCAGAGCTGAAAGGATTTGCTGTACCGGCCTCTTCGCGGGCAAGCCCGCTCCCACGGAGGCCGGCACTGGCAACCGTTTGCGCCCGGGCTTACCATGTCTCCCTTCCAGCGCGGCCATTTGCCGCACGCCCTGCCCTCTGCCTGCCAGACACTCATGCCCTTCGAACTCACCGTAGAACCGCTCACCCTGCTGATCCTCGCCCTGGTCGCCTTCGTCGCCGGTTTCATCGATGCCATCGCCGGCGGCGGCGGCCTGCTGACCACCCCTGCGCTGCTCACCGCCGGCATGCCGCCGCACCTGGTCCTCGGCACCAACAAGCTCAGCTCGACCTTCGGCTCGGCCACCGCCGGCTTCACCTACTACAAGCGCAAGCTGTTCCACCCGGCACAATGGCGCCCGGCCCTGTTCGCAACGCTGGTCGGCGCCTCGATCGGTGCGGTGGTGGCCCACTACATGCCAGCCGAGTGGCTGAACAAGATGCTGCCGGTGATCGTCTTCGCCTGTGGCATTTACCTGCTGTTCGGCGGCACGCCCAAGGCTCCGCTGGACGCCGATGCGCCGATCAAGAAGAAATGGCAGTTCCCCCAAGGCTTCACCCTGGGTTTCTACGACGGCGTGGCCGGCCCCGGCACCGGAGCGTTCTGGACCGTGAGCACGCTGCTGCTCTACCCCATCGACCTGGTCCGCGCCAGCGGCGTGGCGCGCAGCATGAACTTCGTCAGCAACATCGCGGCGCTGACGGTGTTCATCATTTCCGGGCAGGTGGATTACATCGTCGGGCTGTGCATGGGCCTGTCGGTGATGGTCGGCGCCTTCTTCGGCGCACGCACGGCGATCAGCGGCGGCAGCAAGTTCATCCGCCCGGTGTTCATCACCGTAGTGCTGGCACTGACCGTGCGCCTAGCGTGGCAGCACTGGTTCGGGCAACCCTAAGCGCCGCGCCACATAAAGGTCGATCAGATACCGGGCAATCGACCGCCCGGCCGGCAACGGCGGCAGGTCATGGACGCTGAACCATTTGGCGTCCTCGATCTCGTCCGGCTGCATGACGATCTCGCCGCCGGCATACTCGGCATGGAAGCCCAGCATCATCGAGTGCGGGAATGGCCAGCACTGGCTGCCGACGTACTGGATGTTGCGCACCTCCACCGCCACCTCTTCGCGCACCTCGCGCACCAGGCAGTCCTCGGCGGATTCGCCTGGCTCGGCAAAGCCCGCCAGGGTGCTGTACACGCCCGTGACGAAGCGCGGCGAGCGGGCCAGCAGAATCTCGTCGTCACGGGTCACCAGCACGATCATGCTCGGCGAGATGCGCGGATAGCTGCGCAGGTCGCAGGGCTGGCAGTACATCGCCCGCTCCCAGCGGATCTGCGTCATCGCCTGGCCGCAGCTGCCGCAGAAGCGGTGCTCGCGGGCCCAGGTGCCGATCTGCGCGGCATAGCCGAGCACCTTGTAGGTGTCGAAGTCGCCTTCCAGCATGAACGCGCGCAGCCCGCGCCAGCTGCAGCCAGGCACCTCGACCGCGCTGCGCAACTCCAGCAGGAACACCGGCTCGCCGTCGAAGTGGCCGATGCCGTGCTCACACAGCACGTCGAGGTCCTGGCGCTTGAGCCAGTCGCGGGGGAACAGCGCGCCGTTGGCGTCCACCAGGAACCCTTCCGGGCTGCGGGCCACGGCCAGCCCCCCGGTGATCTGTGGGTCGAGTACTGCGGTAGTCCAGCGAGCTGACATGTCGGGGGTTCCTTTGCTGCGTCCCCCGGCCCGGTCAGTCGGCGAACGTCGGTTTCTGTTTGCTCATGTGCGCCGCCACGGCCACGCGCAGGTCTTCGGACTGCAGCATCGCGGCGTTCCAGGTGGCGATGTAGTCCAGGCCATCGTCGATGCGATGGTCACGCATGTAGCTGAGCATCTCCTTGGTGCCGGCCACGGCGATCGGCGATTTTGCGGCAATCTCGCGGGCCATGGCAAAGACCCCGTCGAGCAACGCGGCCTGATCATCATAGACCCGGTTGACCAGGCCGATGCGCAGCGCCTCGTCGGCCTCTACATTGCGCCCGGTGAAGGCCAGCTCACGCATGATGCCGTCGCCGATGATACGTGGCAAACGTTGCAAGGTGCCGACATCGGCGGCCATGCCCATGTCGATTTCCTTTATCGAGAATTGCGCATCGCGGCTGCAGTAGCGCATGTCGCAGGCGCAGATCAGGTCGATGGCGCCGCCAATGCAGTAGCCCTGGACCGCCGCCAGCACCGGCTTGCGGCAGTTGTCCACGGCATTGAAGGATGCCTGCAGGCGCTGGATGGTCTTGCGCAGGAAGCGTGCGTTGCGGCCGACATCCTTGCCCATCTGCCCGGCCAGCGAGGCCAGCATCATCAGGTCGATGCCGGCGGAGAAATGCTTGCCGGCACCGCTGATCACCACCGCGCGCACGGCATCGGTATCGTCGATCCATTGGAAGATGTCGACGATTTCCGCCCAGAAGGCCGCGTTCATCGCGTTGATCTTTTCCGGGCGGTTGATCTGCACATGGGCGATGTTGTCGGTCAGTTCGACCTTGAACGCGGTGTATTCGGTCACGGGCGGCACTCCGGTGGGGAAAGGGTTCACAGCGCGGGACTATAGCGCACCATGAAGGCAGCGCTTGTGCCAAATCCAGGACTCAAGCATCAGAACCTTACCTGATAGTTTTGCCAGTTGCTTCAACTCACCACCAAGACGATGCTGAAAAAGTCACTTGGCCCTCTGCAAATGAAAAAGACCTTTCACAAACTCAATGACACTGACAACTCGAGGTGGAGCATGCAGCAAATCTACACACCTTATGGATATACGCGCTCAAAGCAATTTGACCACGTGCAGCTCAAATTCAATGGCGAGCGCCTAAGCCCGGTAGATTTATATCTATTAGGAAATGGCTACAGACCTTATCGCCCTACACTGAACCGCTTCCTTTCAGCCGACAGCTTTAGTCCTTTTCACGAGCAAGCAATGAACGCTTACGCATATTGTTTGGCAGACCCGATAAATCATACAGATCCTACAGGACACATACTGAAGAAAACCTTTAATCGACTCGCGGGAAAATACCGCACACCAACGTTGAAAAGAAAGCTTGAGCGAATGCTCGCCGCAGAAAGCAAACCAGCCAACCACTCCAAACAAAACACATTCAGCAAAACCGAATTTAAAAAACTTGAAAACCATCTCATGGACAAAATCGTATTCTCAAAAAAGACCAGGGAGACCTATCAATCCCAACAACTGAAGTCTGAATTGAAACAGACAAGCCCATTAGTACGCACCCCGCAAACATTGAACATCAATATACACAACGATAAAATTTCTCGACTTGAGGCTATGGAAAAATCAGGCCACACGGAACTAGCCAACCTTCGCAGTCTTCAAAAAGTCAACGTTGATGGCAAGGAGCGTTTTGGGGTAGCTGACCTTAATCGAGTCATTCGCACTGATTGAACAACACCAGCAAAGGGGCTGCATTTTGAGATTCAAGATACCTGGAGCAGTCGGCTGTCGAAATCACCAGCGTTCGTTCGACTATGTCTAAAATCCATCCAACGCTGCCCAGGGGATCATCATGCGCAAACTCATCGTAGCCGCCTTCGTCAGCCTCGACGGCGTCGTGCAGGCCCCCGGTGGGCCACAGGAAGACACCAGTGGCGGTTTCACCTTTGGCGGTTGGCTCGTGCCCCATGCCGAGGAAGTGTTCGGCCAGGCCATGCAGGCGCTGTTCAGCCAGCCTTTCGAACTGCTGCTGGGCCGGCGCACCTACGACATCTTTGCCGGCTACTGGCCGAAGGTGAAAGACGACACCGGGGAATTCTCCATCGCCAACCTGTTCAACAGCGTGGCCAAGCACGTCGCCACCCATGACTCGGACAGCCTCGACTGGAATAACAGCCACGCGCTGGGTGCAGATATTGTCACGGCGGTGCGTGCCCTCAAGCAGCAGGCGGGCGCCGATCTGCTCACCCAAGGCAGCGCCAATGTCGTGCAACAACTGCTCGCCGCCGGCCTGGTAGATGAGCTTCAATTGCTCACTCACCCCGTGCTGCTGGGCCATGGCAAGCGCCTGTTCGGTGATGATGCTGCGCCTGGGGCCTTTCTTCTGCAGCATTCGCAGGTCACGCCCAAGGGCGTGATCATTGCCCGATACGTGCGTAAGGGCGAAGTCGAGACGGGATCGTTTGATTTACCGCCGGAGAATGGGTGAGGGCTGACAGGCGCCAAATAACTTAAGCCAGGAACAACCAATACAACTTTTCCCCCGCGCCCGCATCGAACCAAAAGTAAGCCCCCCACTCGCTGACAGGAGTTTTGCCATGGCGATGCGCACGGCCCTGATGCTTTCTTGCATGACCCTGGCCCTGATGGGCTGTGTCGGTTCAAACGACGACCACCGCTCCCCACCGACCACCGAACAGGTCGACCTGCAACGCTACCAAGGCACCTGGTACGAACTGGCGCGCCTGCCGATGTTCTTCCAGCGCAACTGCGTGCAATCCGAAGCCCATTACGGACTGCGCGAGGATGGCCGGATCGACGTGACCAATCGCTGCAAGGAAAAGGACGGCGCCTGGAACGAAGCCCACGGCATCGCCGAAGCCCAGGTGCCGGGCAGGACCGACAAGCTCTGGGTACGCTTCGACAACTGGTTCAGCCGCCTGGCACCGGAGCTGACCAAGGGCGAGTACTGGGTGCTGTACCACGACAAGGACTACCGCGTGGCGCTGGTCGGGCATCCCAACCGCGAATACCTGTGGCTGCTGTCGCGCACACCGGCGATCACTGACCAGACGCGTGATCAGCTGGTGGCAATTGCCCAGAAGCAGGGCTACGACACCAGCAAACTGATCTGGCGCAAGGACGACCCCGCCGTGCCCTGAGCATCGACGCCCTGCTGCAATCCGTCTATGGTGTGGCTCCCCTACGCACGGAGCGAAACATTGGACCTGCAGTTTCTGGGCACTTCCTCGGGGGTGCCCACCAAAGCCCGCAACGTCAGTGCCACGGCTGTCATCGAGGCCAGCGGCAAACACTGGTACCTGGTCGATTGCGGCGAAGGCACCCAGCACCAGCTACTGCACAGTTCGCTGTCCGTACGCGACCTGCGTGGCATCTTCATCACCCATGTGCATGGCGACCATTGCTTCGGCCTGCCGGGGCTGCTGGCCAGCGCCGGGATGGGCGGGCGCAGCGAGCCGCTCGACCTGATCCTGCCCGCTGCCTTGCAGGACTGGGTGCGCCTGAGCCTGGCGGCCAGCGAAACCTACCTGCCGTTCGAACTGCGCTTGTTGCCGGTCGAGGGGCTGGGGCAGTGGCAGAGCGAACACATCCAGGTCAGTACCGTGCAGCTGTCGCACCGGGTGCCGAGCGTTGGCTTCGTGTTCACCGAACTGAACCCTGAACCACGCCTGGACATTCAGCTTCTGGAGGCCGAAGGGATCCCACGTGGGCCGTTATGGGGTGAGCTGGCCAAGGGGCAGGCGATCGAGCACGACGGTCAGCGGTTCGAGGCACGCGATTTTCTTAAAGCTTCGCTGCCACCACGGCGGGTGATCGTCTGCGGTGACAACGACAACCCGGCGTTGCTCGCCGAGGTCGCCAAGGACGTGGATGTACTGGTGCATGAGGCCACCTACACCCAACCTGTCGTCGAGCGCAGCGGCAACGCGTTCGGCCACAGCACTGCTGCGGCTGTGGCGCAATTCGCTGAAGCGGCGGGAGTACGCAATCTGGTGCTGACGCATTTCAGTGCGCGCTACCAGGGCGCCCCCAAGCGCAGCCCGTGTATCGATGATGTGCGCAGCGAGGCACTTGCTCATTACAGCGGCCACCTGACCCTGGCGCAGGATCTAGAGCGTTACCATATAGGGCGCGATGGCTACCTGGCTCGCGTCATCGCCTGAGATCGCTGCTTCATAATTCAACAAATTCCAGCCAACGAAGCGTTATTTTTTCTGTAATGAAAATGTAATATTCGCTTTCGCATACCTATAACAACGCTGGAGCTTTGCATGTTCGCTTTCTTCCGCCCTGCCGCGCACCGGGCGCCCCTGCCCGAGGACCGCATAGACAGCACTTACCGCCGGCTACGCTGGCAGATCTTCGCCGGGATTTTCTTCGGCTACGCCGGCTATTACCTGCTGCGCAAGAACTTCTCCCTGGCAATGCCCTATCTCATCGAAGAACAAGGCTACACCCGAGGCCAACTGGGCCTGGCCATCTCGGCCATCGCAATTGCCTACGGCCTGTCCAAGTTCCTCATGGGCCTGGTCTCGGACCGCTCCAACCCGCGCTTTTTCCTGCCATTCGGCCTGCTGATCTCGGCGGCGGTGATGTTCGTGTTCGGATTCGCGCATTGGGCCACCTAAAGCGTAACGATCATGTTCGTGCTGCTGTTCATCAACGGCTGGGCACAGGGCATGGGCTGGCCGCCGAGCGGAAGGACCATGGTGCACTGGTGGTCGCAGAAGGAACGCGGTGGCGTGGTGTCGGTGTGGAACGTGGCGCACAACGTGGGTGGCGGGCTGATCGGCCCGTTGTTCCTGCTGGGCCTGGGCTGGACCAACGACTGGCACGCGGCATTCTATGTACCTGCGGCGGTGGCCGTGCTGGTGGCGGTGTTCGCCTTTGCCGCCATGCGCGACACCCCGCAATCGGTCGGCCTGCCGCCGGTGGAGCAATACAAGAACGACTACCCGGAAGGCTACGACGCAAGCCACGAGCAGGAGTTTTCGGCCAAGCAGATTTTCGTGCAGTACGTGCTGCGCAACAAAATGCTCTGGTACATCGCTTTAGCCAACGTGTTCGTCTACCTGCTGCGTTACGGCGTACTGGACTGGGCACCAACCTACCTGAAGGAAGCCAAGCACTTCAGCGTCGATACCACCTCGTGGGCGTACTTCTTCTATGAATGGGCAGGTATCCCCGGCACCCTGCTGTGCGGCTGGATGTCGGACAAGATCTTCCGCGGCAACCGTGGCCTGACCGGCATCGTGTTCATGGCACTGGTGACCGTGGCAACCCTGGTGTATTGGCTGAACCCGCCAGGCAACCCGACCATCGACATGATCGCGCTGTTCTCCATCGGCTTCCTGATCTACGGGCCGGTGATGCTGGTGGGCCTGCAGGCGCTGGAGCTGGCACCGAAGAAAGCCGCGGGGACGGCGGCCGGCTTCACCGGACTGTTTGGGTATCTGGGCGGTTCGGTGGCAGCCAGTGCAGCGATGGGTTACACCGTGGACCACTTCGGCTGGGACGGCGGCTTCGTGATGCTGGTGGCTGCGTGCCTGCTGGCAATCGCCTTCCTGCTGCCGACACTGCGCCACAGCAAAGTGGCCAGCAACAGCCGCGAAGCATTGGCCTGACCACATAGCCCGGCGCCACAGGCCACCACAACCGCCAAAGGTTGTGGCATGCCTGTGGGAGCTCGCTAACTGGCCTAGGCAGCCAGCCGCCCGCTGGCGATCGCCTCCGACGCCGCCAGCATGGCCCGCAACAACACCGCGCAACCTGCCGCCAGGTCCTCGGGCGTGGCGTTCTCGATCTCGTTATGGCTGATGCCATTCTCGCAAGGCACGAAGATCATCCCCGCTGGCCCCAGTTCGGCGAGGAAGATCGCGTCATGCCCTGCCCCGCTGACGATGTCCATGTGCGGCAACCCCAGCGCCTGTGCCGACTGACGTACAGCATCAACGCAACCGCGGTCGAAATACAACGCAGGGAAATCCGCTGTGGGGACCAGTTCATGGCTCAAGCCGTGCTTGGCACAGGTCGCCTCGATCACCGCTCGCGCATCAGCGATCATCGCATTCAACTGATCGCCCTCCAGGTGACGGAAGTCCAGGGTCATGCGCACCTCGCCAGGGATCACGTTGCGCGAGCCGGGGTAGGCTTGCAGGCAACCGACCGTGCCGCAGGCGTGTGGCTGATGCGCGTGGGCGGTGCGGTTGACTGCTTCGACGACGGCCGCGGCGCCTACCAGGGCGTCCTTGCGCAGGTGCATCGGGGTCGGCCCGGCGTGGGCTTCGACGCCGCGCAGGGTCAGGTCGAACCATTTCTGCCCCAGGGCGCCGAGCACTACGCCAATGGTCTTGGCCTGGTCTTCAAGGATCGGCCCCTGTTCGATATGCGCTTCGAAGTACGCACCAACGGGGTGGCCGAGCACCGCGCGCTGGCCGGCATAGCCAATGCCGTTCAGCGCCTCGCCGACCGACACGCCCTGGGCATCGCGCTTGGCCAGGGTTTCTTCCAGGGTGAACTTGCCGGCAAACACACCCGACCCCATCATGCAGGGCGCGAAGCGCGAGCCTTCTTCGTTGGTCCACACCACCACTTCCAGCGGTGCCTCGGTCTCGATACCCAGGTCGTTGAGGGTGCGCAGTACTTCCAGCCCGGCCATCACGCCGAAACAGCCATCGAACTTGCCGCCTGTTGGCTGGGTGTCGATGTGGCTGCCGGTCATCACCGGTGGCAACTTGGGGTTACGCCCTGGGCGACGGGCGAAGATGTTGCCCACCGCATCGACACTGACGGTGCAACCGGCGGCCTCGGTCCATTGTACGAACAGGTCGCGGGCCTGGCGGTCGAGGTCGGTCAATGCCAGCCGACATACGCCCCCCTTGGGCGTGGCGCCGAGTCGCGCAAGATCCATCAGCGATTGCCACAGGCGCTCGCTGTCGACATGACGTTCGCTGGGTTTCAGCACATGCTGGGAAGGGCTCATGGTGTTTCTCCTCAGGCATTTTTATTGGTTTGCACTGGCGCGATCGCCGGCCCGCGCACCGCCAGGCCACCCAGGGCGTAGTACAGCGCCCCGCCCAGCAGCGACCCGGTGAACCAGCCGTAGTCGTAGAACCAGCTGAAACGGCTGTTGCCGATGGCCAGCACGGTCAGGGCCACTGGTAAGGCAAAGGCGGCAAATCCCGCCCAGTTCCAGGCCGGGTACACGTCGTCGCGGTACAGCCCGGCCAGGTCCAGCCGTTGGCGGCGGATCAGGAAGTAGTCCACCACCATGATCCCGGCGATCGGCCCGAGCAGGCTCGAGTAGCCCAGCAACCAGTTGGAATAGACGCTCTCCAGGCTCAGGTCGGAAACGATCCAGCCGAGCTTCTTCAGCAGTTCGTGGCTCATCAGCGCCAGGCCGATGAAACCGGTCAGCCATACCGCACGGCTGCGCCCGATCAGGCGCGGGGCGATGTTCTGGAAGTCATTGGTTGGCGAGACGATGTTGGCGGCGGTGTTGGTCGACAGCGTGGCGATCACGATCAGCGCCATGGCCAGCGCCACCCAGCCGGGGCTGTGGATCTTGCCGATCAGGCTGACCGGGTCGGACACCGTCTCGCCCACCAGCGAGGCGGAAGCCGCCGTCATGATCACGCCCAGCGAGGCGAACAGGAACATGGTCAGCGGCAGGCCGAAAATCTGCCCGAGAATCTGGTCCTTCTGGCTTTTCGCATAACGGCTGAAGTCCGGAATGTTCAGCGACAACGTGGCCCAGAACCCGACCATGGCGGTGAGCCCGGCACAGAAGTAACCGACCACGCTGGCCCCTTCCGGGCGCTTGGGTGGCTGGGCCAGCAGTTCGGTCATCGACATGTGCGGCAGGGCCCAGAACAGCAGGCCGAAGCCGACCGCCACCAGCAGCGGCGCCGACAGGGTTTCCAGCCATTTGATCGACTCGGCACCGCGCAGCACCACCCACAGGTTCAGCGCCCAGAAGATCATGAAACCGATCACCTCGCCGGCACCGGCCAGCGCCTTCCAGCCGTCGAAGATCGAGCCGAGGAACAGGTGGATGGCCAGCCCGCCGAACATCGTCTGGATGCCGAACCAGCCACAGGCCACCACCGCACGGATCAGGCACGGCACATTGGAGCCGAGGATGCCGAACGACGAGCGCAGCAGCACCGGGAAAGGGATGCCGTACTTGGTGCCGGGGAACGCGTTGAGGGTCAGCGGGATCAGCACGATGAGGTTGGCCAGCAGAATCGCCAGCAGCGCCTCACCCACGCTCAGGCCGAAGTAGGCCGTGAGTACGCCGCCGAGGGTGTAGGTGGGCACGCAGATGGACATGCCTACCCATAGCGCAGTGATGTGCCACTTGTTCCAGGTGCGCTGGTGCACCTTGGTCGGCGCGATATCGTGGTTGTAGCGCGGACTGTCGAGAACGTCACTGCCCGCGGACAGCTCGAACAGGCCTGCCTGCTCGATCACTTCCGATCTACTCTGTTGCATGGGGCCTTCTCCAGATTTCTTGTATTTGTATGCTCATCGGGCTAATGCGATGGCCGGAGTAAACGCACGCTGGAAACTGCTGGATTCGCGTAGAAAATCTTGCCTATTTTTTGATCCTGTCAAGTCAGACAGCATGAATGGAAGCCACCCCGCGCCTTACGATTTTTAAGTTTATTCATATTTATCAGCAACATAATGACCACAAGGTTTATCTGGAATATTTTCTTGCTCAAATACCAATCAGCAACTAGCCTCGATTCTTGTCAGGTCTGACAGGATTGAACCCACCTTCAGGCACTGGCCAATAAAACAATTCCAAGAACCGGCCAAGACCGGTCAGCCTGCGAGGAAGACGGCATGTCCCTGTTGATCCGTGGCGCCACCGTGGTTACCCATGAAGAGAGCTATCCCGCCGATGTCCTGTGTGTCGATGGCCAGATCCGCGCCATCGGCAAAGACCTCGAAGCCCCTACCGACTGCGAGATCCTCGACGGCAGCGGCCAGTACCTGATGCCCGGCGGCATCGACCCGCACACCCACATGCAGCTGCCCTTCATGGGCACGGTCGCCAGCGAGGACTTCTTCAGCGGCACCGCCGCAGGGCTGGCCGGTGGCACCACCTCGATCATCGACTTCGTCATCCCCAACCCGCAGCAGTCGTTGCTGGAGGCCTTCCACACCTGGCGCGGCTGGGCGCAGAAAAGTGCATCCGACTACGGCTTCCATGTCGCCATCACCTGGTGGAGCGAGCAGGTCGCCGAGGAGATGGGCGACTTGGTGAACCAGCATGGGGTCAACAGCTTCAAGCACTTCATGGCATACAAGAACGCCATCATGGCGGCCGACGACACCCTGGTCGCCAGCTTCGAGCGCTGCCTGCAGTTGGGGGCCGTGCCCACGGTGCATGCAGAGAACGGCGAGCTGGTCTATCACCTGCAACAGAAGCTACTGGCCCAGGGCCTGACCGGGCCTGAGGCGCACCCGCTGTCGCGCCCTTCGCAGGTCGAAGGCGAAGCCGCCAGCCGCGCCATCCGCATTGCCGAAACCATCGGCACGCCGTTGTACGTGGTGCACATCTCCAGCCGTGAAGCGCTGGACGAAATCACCTACGCCCGGGCCAAGGGCCAGCCGGTGTACGGCGAAGTGCTGCCGGGCCACCTGCTGATCGATGACAGCGTCTACCGCCACCCGGACTGGGCGACCGCCGCCGGTTATGTGATGAGCCCGCCGTTCCGCCCACGCGAGCATCAGGAGGCGCTGTGGCGCGGCCTGCAATCGGGCAACCTGCACACCACCGCCACCGACCACTGCTGCTTCTGCGCCGAGCAGAAGGCAATGGGCCGCAACGACTTCAGCCGCATCCCCAACGGCACCGCCGGCATCGAGGACCGCATGGCGGTGCTGTGGGACGCCGGAGTCAACAGCGGGCGCCTGTCGATGCACGAGTTCGTCGCGCTGACCTCGACCAACACCGCGAAGATCTTCAACCTGTTCCCGCGCAAGGGTGCCATCCGCGTCGGCGCCGACGCCGACCTGGTGCTATGGGACCCGCAGGGCACGCGCACCATTTCCGCCCAGACCCACCACCAGCGGGTCGACTTCAACATCTTCGAAGGCCGCACCGTGCGCGGCATCCCCAGCCACACCATCAGCCAGGGCAAGGTGCTCTGGGCCGATGGCGACCTGCGCGCAGAGCCTGGCGCTGGTCGTTACGTGGAGCGCCCGGCCTACCCCTCGGTGTACGAGGTGCTGGGCCGACGCGCCGAGCAACAGCGCCCGACACCCGTTCAGCGCTGACCTGACCCGCATTGCCGTACCGGCCCTCAGAGGCCGGGCGGCGCCGTATTGCCGTTGACTGCCACAACCAAAAAAGAAAAGAGAGGCTACAACCGTGATCGATGCCCTGAAC
The DNA here is from genome assembly GCF_052041945.1 of Pseudomonas sp. SMN11. Lineage (NCBI taxonomy): Bacteria > Pseudomonadati > Pseudomonadota > Gammaproteobacteria > Pseudomonadales > Pseudomonadaceae > Pseudomonas > Pseudomonas sp. SMN11. The sequence goes on from NZ_JBKGGW010000003.1 coordinate 226,788, forward strand.
CATCTGCCGCGCCCGCGTGCCGGCAGCGACCAGCTGGCCGAGCGCTTCACCGACCTGGCCCCACCCCTCACCGCCCGCCAGGCGGCCATCGAGAGCGCCCGCTGCCTGTACTGCTACGACGCCCCCTGCGTGAACGCCTGCCCGAGCGAAATCGACATCCCCTCGTTCATCCACCGCATCAGCGACGAGAACCTGCAAGGCGCCGCCGAGCGTATCCTGTCGGCCAACATCCTTGGCGGCAGCTGCGCCCGGGTGTGCCCCACCGAAATCCTCTGCCAGCAGGCCTGCGTGCGTAACAACGCCGAGGAATGCGCCCCGGTGCTGATCGGCCAGTTGCAGCGCTACGCCCTGGACAATGCGCATTTCAGCGAGCACCCGTTCAAGCGCTCGCCTGCCACCGGCAAACTTATCGCCGTGGTCGGTGCCGGCCCCGCCGGGCTGTCGTGCGCCCATCGCCTGGCCATGCACGGCCATGACGTGGTGGTGTTCGAGGCCAGCGAGAAAGCCGGCGGCCTCAACGAATACGGTATCGCCCGCTACAAACTGGTGGACGACTATGCCCAGCGCGAAGTGGAATTCCTGCTCGGTATCGGCGGCATCGAGATCCGTCACGGCCAGCGCCTGGGAGCCAACCTCGGCCTCGGCGAGTTGCGCGACCAGTTCGACGCGGTGTTCCTCGGCCTGGGCCTGAACGCCGTGCGCCAGCTCGGCCTGCCAGACGAAGAAGCCCCCGGCCTGCTCGCCGCCACCGCGTACATCCGTGAACTGCGCCAGGCCGACGACCTGGCGCAACTGCCACTGGCCGACCGCTGCCTGGTGATCGGCGCCGGCAACACCGCCATCGACATGGCCGTGCAGATGAGCCGGCTGGGCGCCCGCGACGTCAACCTGGTGTACCGCCGTGGCCACGCCGACATGGGCGCCACCGGCCATGAGCAGGACATCGCCAAGGCCAACCAGGTACGCCTGCACACCTGGGCCCGGCCCGACGCCGTGTTGCTCGATGACGACGGCCGCGTACGCGGCATGCGCTTCATGCGCACCGAACTGGCCGACGGCCGCCTGCGCGACACGGGCGAAACGTTCGAGCTGGCCGCCGACGCCATCTTCAAGGCCATCGGCCAACGTTTCGACGATGCCAGCCTTGGCGACCCGGTCGCCGCGCAACTGGCGCGTGACGGCGAGCGTATCCGCGTCGACGACCATATGCGCACCAGCCTTCCGGGCGTATACGCCGGCGGCGACTGCACCGCCCTGGGCCAGGACCTCACCGTCCAGGCCGTGCAACACGGCAAGCTGGCCGCCGAAGCCATCCATGCCCAACTCATGCTCAACGTGGAGGCAGCGTAAATGGCCGACTTGTCTATCCAATTCGCCGGCATCAAGGCGCCCAATCCCTTCTGGCTGGCCTCCGCGCCACCGACCGACAAGGCGTACAACGTGGTCCGTGCCTTCGAGGCGGGCTGGGGTGGCGTAGTCTGGAAGACCCTGGGCGAGGACCCGGCGGCAGTCAACGTGTCGTCACGTTATTCCGCGCACTACGGGCCCAATCGCCAGGTGCAGGGCATCAACAACATCGAGCTGATCACCGACCGTTCGCTGGAGATCAACCTGCGGGAAATCACCCAGGTGAAGAGGGACTGGCCCGACCGCGCACTGGTCGTGTCGTTGATGGTGCCGTGCGTGGAGGAGTCGTGGAAATTCATCCTGCCGCTGGTGGAAGCCACCGGCGCCGATGGCATCGAGCTGAACTTCGGCTGCCCCCACGGCATGCCTGAGCGCGGCATGGGGGCGGCGGTCGGCCAGGTGCCGGAGTACGTGGAGATGGTCACTCGCTGGTGCAAGCTGCACTGTTCGCTGCCGGTGATCGTCAAGCTCACGCCGAACATCACCGACATTCGCCAGTCGGCCCGCGCGGCGCATCGCGGTGGTGCGGATGCGGTGTCGCTGATCAACACCATCAACTCGATTACCAGCGTCGACCTGGACCGCATGGTCGCCCACCCCATCGTAGGCGACCAGAGTACCCACGGGGGTTACTGCGGCTCGGCGGTCAAGCCGATCGCCCTGAACATGGTCGCCGAAATCGCCCGCGACCCGGAAACCCGAGGCTTGCCGATCTGCGGCATCGGCGGGATCGGCAACTGGCGCGATGCGGCCGAGTTCATCGCCTTGGGCAGCGGTGCGGTGCAGGTGTGCACGGCGGCGATGCTGCATGGTTTTCGCATTGTCGAAGACATGAAGGACGGCCTGGCGCGCTGGATGGACCAGCACGGGCACCGCAACCTGGAAGCCTTCCGCGGCCAGGCCGTGGGGCACACCACCGACTGGAAGTACCTGGACATCAACTACAAGTCGGTGGCGCAGATCGACCAGGAGGCATGCATTGGTTGCGGGCGTTGCCATATTGCCTGCGAGGATACTTCGCACCAGGCGATTGCCAGCACGCTGAAGGCTGACGGGACGCATGCCTACAGCGTGATCGAGGATGAATGCGTGGGCTGCAACCTGTGCCAGATCACCTGCCCGGTGGAGAGCTGCATCGAGATGGTGGCGCAGGATACCGGCAAGCCCTACCTGAACTGGACCCAGGATCCACGCAACCCCTACCGCGAGGCCAGCTGAGGCCAGGAGATCGCCGGGGCTGCTTTGCAGCCCTTTCCGACCGGTCCGGCGCCCCGGCAAGGCCGCTCCTACAGGAGATCGCGTTCCCCTGCAGGAGCGGCCTTGCCGGGGCGCCGGACCGGTCGGAAAGGGCCGCAAAGCGGCCCCACTCACTCATGGCTCCAGCCCGATTCCGCGCAAGATCACGCAGGTCACCGTCTGCACAGCACTTTCGAACGCCATGTCCGACAAAGGCTCACCGTCGTTCAGTAACATCACCTGATAACCAAAATCGGCATAGTGCTGGGTCGACGCCCAGATCATGTAAAGCAGCGCCGAAGGCTCCACCGGCAGGATGCGCCCTTCCGCCACCCAGCGACGGATCTTGTCTTCCTTGAGCTTCGCCCAAGGCACCAGGCTCTCAGCGAGGTTCACCCCCAGCACCGGCGCCCCATGCAGCATTTCCTCGGCCCAGATCTTCGAGCCCAGCGGCCGCGAACGTGAATGGCCCATCTTGGCGCGTATGTAGCTGGTCAGCACCACCCGCGGGTCATCGAAGTTCTCGAAGCACAGCGCATCCTGCTTCCACACATCCAGCAGGTCCTGCAGCACCGCGCGGAACAGCTCGTCCTTGGTGCTGAAGTAGTAATGCAGGTTGGAGCGCGGCAGCTCGGCCTGCTCGGCGATGTCACCCATCGAGGTGGCGCCATACCCTTTTTCGGCGAACACCTTTTCCGCGGCGACGAGGATCTTCTCGATATTGCGACGGCGGATTTCGATCTTGTGGTTGGCCATCAGGCTTGGGCCGTCCACACAGCCAGTTCGTACCCGTCCGGGTCGATGAAGTGAAAACGGCGGCCACCCGGAAAGGCAAAGATCGCCCGGCTGATGCTTGCCCCGGCGGCCTCGACCCGCTGTAGCGTGGCTTCCAGGTCGTCGGCATACAGGATCACCAGAGGCCCGCCCGGCCGCACCGCTTCGCCGGTGGTGAAACCGCCAGTCAAGCGACCATCGCTGAACTCGCTGTAGGTCGGCCCGTAGTCGGTGAAGCGCCAGCCGAACACGCTGCCATAGAAAGCCTTGCTCCGTGCGATGTCGCTGACGTTGAACTCGATGTTGTCGATCTGCCGATCGTGACCACGAACGCTCATGCGTGCTCCTTGCCGAATGGGGTTGCGCTAGTCTACCCCGACAATACCGGGTTGAGTGCGCCAGCCACCGGATAGGCGCTCACCCGCAACGTGCTCTATCGCGCACCGGGCACTCTGCCCGGTGCAGGTTCAACGCTGTGTTGATGATGCCGATATGGCTGAACGCTTGGGGGAAATTGCCGAGCATGCGCTTGCCGGCGGGGTCGTACTGCTCGGCCAGCAGGCCGACATCGTTGCACAGCCCGGTGAGCTTTTCGTACAGCGCCTGGGCTTCTGCCTCGCGTCCCAGCAGCACGTACACATCCGCCAGCCAGAACGAACAGACCAGGAACGTGCCCTCCCCCGGCGTCAGCCCGTCGCTGCAGCTGTCGCTGTCGTAGCGCAGCAGCAGGCCGTTCTTCAGCAGGCGCTGCTCGATCTGCGCCAGGGTGCGCTGAAAGCGTGGATCGTCAGCCGGCAGGAAGCCGGTCAGGGCGATCTGCAACAGGCTGGCATCCATCTCGGCCGAGCCGTAGGCCTGGACGAAGTGCTGGCCACTGCCATCGAGCCCGCGCGCGCAGACCTCCCGATGAATCTCGTCAGCCACCTGCCGATAGTGGCGGCCATGCTCGCGGCCTTCCTCGGTGGTGTCGGCCAGCCCCGCCGCACGGTCGAAAGCGACCCAGGCCATGACCTTGGAGTGGACGAAATGCTGACGGCCACCGCGTACTTCCCACAGCCCTTCGTCAGGGTCGCGCCAGATACGCTCGACATAAGGCAGGATCAGCCGGGAGATCGCCGCACTGCGTGGGTGACGCGGCAGGCCGCCCTTGATCGCCTGGCTCATGGCGTCGGCCAGTTCGCCATAGATGTCCAGCTGCATCTGTTCCGAAGCGGCATTGCCGACCCGCACCGGCTGCGAGTGTTCGTAGCCGGCCAGCCAGGGCAAGGTGTACTCGGTGAGGTCGCGCTCGCCCGCCAGGCCGTACATGATCTGCATCTGTTCAGGGTTGCCGGCCACCGAGCGCAGCAGCCATTCGCGCCAGGCCTGGGCTTCATCGAAGTAGCCAAGGTTCATGAACGCCAGCAAGGTCATGGTGGCGTCGCGCAGCCAGCAGAAGCGGTAGTCCCAGTTGCGCTCGTGGCCGATGCGTTCGGGCAACGAGGTGGTGACCGCAGCGACGATGCCGCCGGTGGGCGCGTAGGTCATGGCCTTGAGGGTAAGCAGCGAGCGGCGCACCAGGGCGGTGTAGGGGCCGACCTCCGGGCAACGGTCGGCAAACGCCTGCCAGTGCGTGAGGGTGTGCTGCAGCGCCTGGTCGATGTCGCAGTCGGGCTGCACCGGCAAGTGCGAAGGCTGGTGACGCAGGCTGAAGAGCTGGCGCTCACCAGCCCCCACGCGAAAACGGGCGACGGTGTGGTGGTCGAGTCCGTGGGGTGCCACGCTGCTGCACAGGATCACACGGTCGGGGCCAGCCACCGCGCTGAGCGTCAGCGGGTCGATTTTCTCTACCCAGGGCACGCTGCGACCGTAGTCGAAGCGCAGCACCAGGTCCATTTCGAAGTTGGTCTCGCCAGACAGGCCCTCGACGATGCGCACCACCGAGTTGACCTCATCCAGCGGCATGAAGTCGAGCACCCGGGCGCGGCCGCTGGCGGTGACCCACGTGGTTTCCAGCACCAGGGTGTCGCCCAGGTACTGGCGGCTGCAGTGCTCGACGGAGTCGCTGGGCGCCAGGCGCCAGCGGCCGTTGTCTTCATTGCCCAGCAGCGCGGCAAACACGGCCGGGGCGTCGAAGCGTGGCAGGCATAACCAGTCGAGCGAGCCATCGCGACTGACCAGGGCGGCGCTGCGGCAGTTGCCGAGCAGGGCGTAGTCTTCGATGTGGGCGGGCATTCAACCTCCTTTATGGGGTTGCCTGTGCCGGCCTCTTCGCGGGACAAGCCCGCTCCTACAGGGGTTTGCGTAGTCCTGTAGGAGCGGGCTTGCCCCGCGAAGAGGCCCGGGCAGGCAACGAAGCACTTTCATCCCAGCTTGTGCCACTCGCGCTTGTCGCGATTCAGCAATTCATTGCCTTCTTCGGGGCCGTCCTCCCCTGCCCGGTACTCATGCACCTCGCCCCCTTGGGCCCAGGCATCGAGGAAGGGTTGTACCGCACGCCATCCGTTCTCGATGTTGTCGGCCCGCTGGAACAAGGTCTGGTCGCCGGTCAGGCAGTCATAGATCAGCGTTTCGTAACCCGTGGCCGGGGTCATCTTGAAGAAATCCTTGTAGGCAAAGCCCAGCTCGACGTTCTCCATCACCAGCTCCGGCCCCGGCCGCTTGGCCTGCAGGTCGAACCACATGCCTTCGTTGGGCTGGATCTGGATCTTCAGGTAATTGGGCTTCGGCCGTTCCAGCTCCGACTCGCGAAACTGCGCGTAGGGCGCTGGCTTGAAGCAGATGGCGATCTCGGTGTCGCGCACACTCATGCGCTTGCCGGTACGCAAATAGAACGGCACCCCGGCCCAGCGCCAGTTGTCGATCATTACCTTGAGCGCCACGTAGGTTTCGGTCTGGCTGTCGGCCGCGACGTTGTTCTCCTGCCGATACCCCGGTAGCGGCTTGCGGCCCTGCTTGCCCGCCACGTATTGGCCACGCACCGAGTTCTTCAGGGCCATCTTCGCCGACCAGGGGCGGATGGCACCGATCACCTTGGCCTTCTCGCCACGCACCGCATCGGCGCCAAACGCCGCCGGTGGCTCCATGGCTACCATGGCCAGCAGCTGGAACAGGTGGTTGGGCACCATGTCGCGCAGGGCACCGGTGGTGTCATAGAACGCGCCGCGGGTCTCGACACCGACCGTCTCGGCGGCGGTGATCTGCACATGGTCGATGTAGTGGTTGTTCCAGAACGACTCGAACAGGCCGTTGGAGAAACGGCTGACCAGTATGTTCTGCACCGTTTCCTTGCCCAGGTAATGGTCGATGCGGTAGATCTGCCGCTCGCTCATCACCTTCAGCAGGCAGGCATTGAGCGCTTCGGCACTGGCCAGGTCGGTGCCGAAGGGTTTTTCCACCACCACACGCCGGAAGCCACCGGCAGACTCGTCGAGCAGGCCGGCCTCACCCAGGCGCTGAGCAACTTCCGGGAAGAAGCGTGGGGAGGTGGCCAGGTAGAAGATGGCATTGCCGTGGCTCGTCTTGTCGATCCGCTTGGCCAACGCCGCGTAGGTGGCAGGGTCGAGGAAGTCGCCGGTCTGGTAGTCCAGGCGCTTGGCCAGGCGCGCCCAGAGCTTCTCGTCCAGGCACTTGGCAGCGCCCTCACCGCCTTTGTCGCGTTCCAGCATGAAGGCGTGCAGGCGCTCGGCGAATTCATCAGCCGTGGCCGCGTTGTGGTCGACGCCGACGATGCCTAGGTTGCGGTCGAGCAAACCGTCACGGCTGAGGTTGTAAAGCGCCGGCATCAGCAGGCGCTTGACCAGGTCACCGTTGGCGCCAAACAGGAACAGCGTGCAGGGCGGAGCAGCAGGAATGGTCTGTTTGGTCATCAGTCTTTTTTCTCGACGTGGCCACCGAAGCCCAGGCGCATGGCCGACAGGATCTTGTCACCGTAGGTGCCCTGCTGCTGGCGCGAGCGGAAGCGGGCGAACAGCGCGCTGGACAGCACGGGCACCGGCACCGCCTGTTCGACCGCGGCGTCGATGGTCCAGCGGCCTTCGCCGCTGTCGGACACCGAACCACTGAACTGCGCCAGCTGCGGGTCGGCGACCAGCGCATCGGCGGTGAGGTCGAGCAGCCAGGAAGTGACCACGCTTCCGCGGCGCCATACCTCGGCGATCTCGGCCACGTTCAGATCGAAGCGCTGGTCTTCCGGCAGCTCGTTGCCGCCCTTGCTGCGCAGCAGGTCGAAGCCTTCGGCGTAGGCCTGCATCAGGCCGTACTCGATACCGTTGTGCACCATCTTCACGTAATGCCCGGCGCCCGGTGGGCCGGCATGGATGTAGCCGTGCTCGGCGCGCTGGTGCTCACCGCTGCGGCCGTGGGTGCGTGGAATGTCGCCGACACCCGGTGCCAGCGCCTTGAACAGCGGCTCAAGACGCTCGAACACGTCTTTCTCGCCACCGATCATCATGCAGTAGCCACGGTCCAGGCCCCATACACCGCCGGAGGTGCCGACATCCAGGTAATGCAGGCCGCGTTTGCGCAGTTCGGCCGCACGGCGCATGTCGTCCTTATAGAAGGTGTTGCCGCCGTCGATGATGGCATCGCCCGGTCCCAGCAGCTCGGCCAACTGGGCAATGGTCTGTTCGGTAGGCTCGCCGGCCGGCAGCATCACCCACACCGCGCGCGGCGCCTTGAGCTTTTGCACCAGCGCGCCAAGGTCATGGGCGCCCTGGGCCCCCTCGCCTTCCAGCCCGACGATCGCGTCACGGTTGCGATCATGCACCACCGTGCGATGGCCGGCGCGCATCAGCCGCCTTGCAATATTGCCGCCCATGCGGCCCAGCCCGACGATTCCCAATTGCATGAGCCGATGCTCCCCTTTCGAAATGGATGACAAACACAGTTCAACTTTTCAGATTAGTCCAGCACGACGCCCGAGGGTTCAGCGACGGACGGCGTGACAACGTTAAACAAAAAAGTTCCCATGAGCCGAGAAAGAATTCAGAATGCGCGCCGCGTGAAGCGTCTACGCTTTAACTGTCACCAGCCAAAACCGCGAGGTGTGCTCATGGGTACCTTGATGCCTGTCGCTCCAACCCAGACCCTCTATGTCTCCATGCGCCGCGATGAGCTGCGTAAACTGAAGGACGAACGTGACCAGCTGCGCCAGCAAGTCGCCCAGTTGCACATGTTGCTGGAGCAGGTGCGTAGTAACGGTAAAACCGTCAGCCTCTGATTCACCCTTTCCCCTGGTGGGAGCTTCGCGCTCCCACACCGCTGAAATCTCGCCCCATCATGGTGCACGATACGCTGCACAGCCATCCAATGGCGCACGCGCCAAACAGCCCTGCCCCACCCTCGAACATCCTGTTCATATCCGGTCACACACGCCAACGTTTGCGTCTATCTCGCGTCATAACGAAAGTGACCAGTGGGTCACCTTTTTATCTCCAGCTCTCCTACACTCAGGATTCGGCCCGCCATTTGCTCAGAGGAAGAGCGATGTAAAAAAGTCGAACTTTTGGAAATGGTGGCGGGTCAGCAACTAAGTAGGCCAAACGCAAAAGGACTTCCTTCGCACGGCCCGCCTACCCCAACCAGTCCAATCGCCTTCGGCCGGAATGCTGATCGCGTTGTGCCTGCGCGCACGACTTCGGGGCATGGATAGCTTTACGCAACTACAGAATTCAGAGAGACCAACACGAAAGATCGCAATGGGTGCCAGCACCCAGCCAACACTTAGGGACGGAGAGAAGTATGATCAGTGCCGCTGTCGAGCCTCACGTAGATTCATTCAACCCGGACAACCGCGAACCGCTCACCCCGGACTTCGCCAAGACAGGCACGGCACCCGGCGCCCTGCGCCAGCACAACCCGAACAAACGCAAAATCCTGTTCGTCACCTCTGAAATTGCTGACCTGGTCAAGACCGGCGGCCTCGGCGACGTGTCTGCGGCGCTGCCCCGCGCCCTGGCGCACCTGCACGATGTGCGGGTGTTGATCCCCGGCTACCCGCAGGTGATGGAAAGCGACAACCCGATTCATATCGTTGGCGAACTCGGCGGCCATGCGGCCCTGCCACCGTGCAAGATCGGCCGCATGGACATGGCCGACGGGCTGGTCATCTACGTGCTGATCTGCCCCGAGTTGTACCAGCGCGACGGCACCCCCTATGGCGCCAACAACGGCCGCGACTGGCCCGACAATCACATCCGTTTCGCCCGCCTGGGCCTGGCCGCAGCCGAGATCGCGGCCGGTGAAGGCAGGATCCACTGGAAGCCCGAAGTGGTGCATGCGCATGACTGGCCCGCCGGCCTGGCACCGGCTTACATGCACTGGCGCGGGCTGAACACGCCGACCTTGTTCACCATTCATAACCTGGCGTATCAGGGCGTCTACAGCCGTGGCTGCAGCCCGGAGCTGGCGATCCCCGACCATGCCATGCAACAGGAAGGCATGGAGTTCTACGGCAAGCTGTCGTTCCTCAAGGCCGGCCTTGCCTACTCCAGCCACATCACCACGGTCAGCGCCACCTACGCCCAGGAAATCACTACGCCGGAGTTTGGTTGCGGCCTGGACGGTTTCCTGGCCAGCAAGGCCCAGCAAGGCCTGCTCGGCGGCATTCCCAACGGCATCGACGAAAGCTGGGACTCGGCCACCGACCAGCACCTGGAGCACAACTTCAGCATCAACGACTGGGACGGCAAGGCGCGCAACACAGATGCCGTGCGCCAGTTGTTCGAACTGGAACCGTCTGAAGGGCCGCTGTTCGCCGTGGTCTCGCGGCTGGTGTACCAGAAAGGCCTGGACCTGACCTTGGGCGTTGCCGACTACATCGTGGAGCAAGGCGGGCAGATTGCGATCATCGGCCGCGGCGAGCCGGAAGAAGAACAGGCCATGCGCGAATTGGCTCTGCGTCACCCTGGCCGCATCGGCGTGCGCATCGGCTTCAACGAAACCGACGCCCGGCGCATGTTCGCCGGCAGCGACTTCCTGCTGATGCCCTCGCGCTACGAGCCCTGCGGCCTGAGCCAGATGTACGCCCAGCGCTTCGGCTCGCTGCCGGTGGCACGCAACACTGGCGGCCTGGCCGACACCATCGAGAACGGCGTCACCGGTTTCCTGTTCGACGAGTCGACCGTCGAAAGCTACCGCGAAGCGCTAAGCCGGGCTTTCTACACCTATGGCAAGAAGGACCTGCTCAACGCCATGCGCTGCCTGTCGATGACCCAGCCGTTCAACTGGTGCCAAGCGGTGGAACCCTACGCGCGCCTTTACGAGGACTTGGTCAAGCAAGCGCACCTGGCCCATTACTGAGCGGAGGCCCGAAGATGCACAGGCATGGCGCACACATGATGGACGCCACGTCGGCGCGCTTCGCCCTCTGGGCGCCCGATGCGCGCAGCGTGAGCTTGGAACTGGAACAGCAGCCCGCCATAGAGCTGCTGCCCGAGGACGACGGTTGGTACACGGGGGTTGCCCCGTGCCAGGCCGGCGACCGCTACCACTACCGCATCGACGGCGAGCTGCAGGTGGCCGACCCGGCGTCGCGCTATCAGCCCGAAGGCGTACACGGGCCGAGCCAGGTGGTGGATACCGGCACCTATGCCTGGCAGCACCCCTGGCAAGGCCGGCCCTGGCACGAAGCGGTGATCCAGGAGCTGCACGTCGGCGTGCTCGAAGGCTACCAGGGCGTCGCCCGGCAGTTGCCGAGGCTGGCCGAGCTGGGCGTCAGCGCCATCGAGCTGATGCCCCTGGGCCAGTTCCCCGGCGAGCGCAATTGGGGCTATGACGGTGTGCTGCCCTTTGCGCCGCAACACAGCTACGGCAGCCCCGAGCAGTTGTGCGCATTGGTGGACCACGCCCACGGCCAGGGGCTGATGGTGATGGTGGATGTGGTCTACAACCACTTCGGTCCGGACGGCAACTACCTGCACCAGTACGCCAGCCCGTTCTTTCGCGAAGACCGCCAGACCCCCTGGGGCGCGGCCATCGATTTTCGCCGCCCTGAGGTACGCGAGTACTTCATCCAGAACGCCCTGATGTGGCTGTGCGACTACCGCTGCGACGGCCTGCGCCTGGATGCCGTGCACGCCATCGACCAACCCGACTTCCTGGTCGAACTGGCGCAGCGGGTGCGCGCCGCCGTCGAGCCCGGCCGGCATGTGTGGCTGGTGCTGGAGAACGAACATAACCAGGCGTCATTGCTCGAACAGGGTTTCGATGCCCAGTGGAACGACGATGGCCACAACGCCCTGCATGTGCTGCTGACCGGGGAAACCGAAGGGTACTACGCCGACTACCAGGAAAGACCGATCGACAAGCTGGCCCGCTGCCTGTCCGAAGGCTTCGTATTCCAGGGACAGCCCAACCGCCACGGCACGCCCCGCGGCGAACCCAGCGGGCACCTGGCGCCAAGTGCCTTCGTGCTGTTCCTGCAGAATCATGACCAGGTCGGCAACCGCGCCCTGGGCGAACGCCTGACCCGCCTGTGCCCGCCTGCGGCCTTGCGTGCAGCCACCGGCCTGTTGCTGCTCGCACCGATGATCCCCTTGCTGTTCATGGGCGATGACGATGGCAGTTGCCGGCCGTTCCTGTTCTTCACCGACTTCCACGACGAGCTGGCCGATGCCGTGCGCGAGGGCCGGCGCGGCGAATTCGCCCACTTCAAAGCATTCGCCGACCCCGACCAGCGCGAACACATACCCGACCCCAATGCCGAACAGACCTTTGAGGCATCGCGGCCGCAAAACAAGGAAGTCCTCGCCGGCTGGCACGGCCTTTATCACCAACTGCTCGACCTGCGCCGCCGCCATGTCATCCCGCACTTGCCCGGCAGCCGCGCCCTGGGCGCCGAAGTGCTGGGTGACAAAGCGCTCACTGCGCGCTGGCAGCTGGGCGATGGCAGCACCCTGCGCATCGACCTGAACCTCGCCGCTGCGCCCCAGGCGGTCGCCCTGCCCGCCGTCGAGCGGCGCCTGTTCGACAGCAGCGACACCACCCACCCCGACACCGCGCTGCCCGCCCACAGCTGTGTGGTCAGCCTGCTATCACCTGGCCAGGAGCGCCCATGAGCGAAACCGCCTTGCACCGACTGGCCGCCCGCGTCGGGCTGGCCCGTGACTGGATCGACGCCAACAACCGGCCACAACAGGTCAGCGACGAAGTCCTGCGCAAGGTCCTCGACGGCCTGGGCCACCCCGCCGGCGACGAACCTGCCATCCAGGCCAGCCTGCACGCCGTGGAGGCTGCCGAGGACGCCGAACACCTGCCCCCGCTGATCACCGCCGACCTTGACCAGCCGCTGTCCCTGCAGCGCTACTTCCCGCCGGGCAGCGCTGTGCGCTGTACCCTGGAAAGCAACCGCCTGCAGTACCTGACCCTCGATGCCCAGGCCAACCTGCCCGGCGGCCTGCCGGTCGGCTATCACCTGCTGCAGATCAACGACCGTAGCTTCACCCTGGCTGTGGCACCGCCGCGCTGCCACAGCCTGGCCGACGCGGTCGCCGAACCGCCGCCGCGCTGCTGGGGCCTGGCAGTGCAGCTCTACAGCCTGCGCCGCAGCGGCGATGGTGGCTACGGCGACTGCCTGGCCCTGGAACAACTGGCGCGCAGCGCCGCCGAGCGCGGCGCCGATGCCCTGGCGATCAGCCCGATCCACGCGCTTTCGGCCGTCGATCAGCAGCACTACAGCCCCTACTCGCCGTCCAGCCGCCTGTTGCTCAACACCCTGTACGCCAGCCCCTCTGCGCTGCTGGGCGAGCGCGCCGTACGCATGGCGATCGAGGCGTGTGGCCTGGAGCAAGTGCTCGAAGACCTGGAACAGCACCCGCTGGTAGACTGGCCCCGTGCCGCCGACGCCCGCCTGCGCCTGCTCGAAGCGCTGTACCAGGATTTCAGCCAGGCCGACCACCCGCTGCGCAAGGACTTCGACAGCTTCCGTGAGGCCCGTGGCCAGGCCCTGGAACATCACTGCCGCTTTGAAGTGCTGCAGGCGCAAGCCGTGGAGCATGGCCTGGGGGCCGACTGGCGCAACTGGCCCAGCGCCTGGCACGACCCATACCACCCGGAAGTCGAGGCCTTCGCCAACGCCTACCCGGCCAAGGTCGAGTTCCATGCCTTCTGCCAGTGGCTGACCGAACGCAGCCTGCAACGGGCCCAGCACGCCGCACGCAGCAACGGCATGGCGATCGGCCTGATCGCCGACCTGGCCGTCGGTGCCGATGGTGCCGGCAGCCAAGCCTGGAGCCGACAGGACGAGCTGCTGGCCAACCTCAAGGTCGGCGCGCCGCCCGACATCCTCAACCGCTCGGGCCAGGACTGGGGCATCTGCGCCTTCTCCCCCGAGGGCCTCAAGCGCAACGGCTACCGTGCCTTCATCGAGATGCTGCGGGCCAACCTGGCCCATGCCGGTGGCTTGCGCATCGATCATGTGATGGGCCTGCGCCGTCTGTGGCTGATCCCCCGTGGCTGCAAGCCCGACCAGGGTGCCTACCTCAACTACCCGCTGGAAGACCTGTTGCGCCTGCTGGCCCTGGAGTCGGTGCGCCACCAGGCGATCATCCTCGGCGAAGACCTCGGCACCGTGCCCGAGGGCCTGCGCGAACAGCTGGCGGCCAAGGCCGTGCTGGGCATGCGCGTGCTGCCGTTCGAGCAGACCCAGCCCGGCCACTTCAAGCCGATCCTCGACTGGCCGGACGATGCCCTGGCCACTACCGGCACCCACGACCTGGCGCCGCTGGCCGGCTGGCTGGAAAGCCGCGACATCGACTGGAGCCAGCGCCTGCAGCTGATCGACGCCGCCACTGAACTGCACTGGCGCCATGAACGGCAGAAGGAACGCGAAGGCCTGCGCCGTACCCTGGAAACCAACTACGGGCCCCAAAAGGACAATGACGCCTTGATCGATGCCGCCATCCGTTACGTAGGCCACACCCGCGCCCCATTGGTGCTGATTCCACTGGAAGACCTGCTCGGCAGCGACGAACAGCCCAACCTGCCCGGCACCACCAGCGGCCACCCCAACTGGCGCCGACGCTTCGCCGCGCCGGTACGTGAATTGCTCGACGACGAAGACGCCGCACGGCGCCTTGAACTGCTGGCCCAGGCCCGCGAACAAGCCTGGGAGCGTGACCGATGAAGCCACTGACAGCGACGCTGCGCCTGCAATTTCACAGCGATTTCAGCCTCGATGACGCCGTGCCCCTGGTGCCATATTTCGCCCAGCTGGGCATCAGCCACCTGTATGCCTCGCCGATCCTCAAGGCCCGCGCCGGCTCGCGCCATGGTTACGACGTGGTCGATCCGACCTGCGTCAACCCTGAGCTGGGTGGCGAGGCGGCGTTGCAACGGCTGGTGGCCGCGCTGCGCCAGCATGGCATGGGGCTGATCCTCGACACCGTGTCCAACCACATGGCCGTGGGCGGTGCCGACAACCCCTGGTGGCAGAGCCTGCTGGCCTGGGGCCGACGCAGCCCCTATGCGGAGTTCTTCGACATCCAGTGGCATTCCAGCGACCCGCTGCTGGCCGGGCAGTTGCTGCTGCCGTTCCTCGGCAGTGACTATGGGGCGGCGTTGAAGAATGGTGAAATCCCGCTGCAGTTTGACAAACAAACGGGCCTGCTGCAGATCGCCCATTACCAGCACCGCTTCCCGATCTGCCCGCTGGACTATGGCTGGATCCTCGCGCAGAGCCCCGAGCCTGCCCTGAAGGCCCTGGCAGAGCATTTCACCGCGTTGCGCAAAGCCCCCGAGCCACTGGCTGACGCACTGCCCCTGCACGCCGAACTGGCGCGCCTGGTGGGTGAAGGCGCAGACCTGGAGTCGGCCCTGCTCGCCTTCGACAGCCGCAGCGAAGAGGGCTTCAAGCGCCTGCACCTGCTGCTCGAACGCCAGACCTACCGCCTGGCCAGCTGGCGTACCGCCGCCGATGACATCAACTGGCGGCGCTTCTTCGACATCAACGAACTCGGCGGCCTGCGGGTGGAGCGTGCCGTGGTGTTCGAGGCCACCCACGCCAAGCTGTTCGAGCTGATCGAGCGCGGCCTGGTGGATGGCCTGCGCATCGACCATATCGACGGCCTGGCCGACCCGCGCGGGTACTGCCGCAAGCTGCGCCGCCGGGTCGACAGCTTGCTCGCCAGGCGCCCGTTGCAGGCCGCGCTGGAGCACTTCCCGATCTACGTGGAGAAGATCCTCGGCGCCGACGAACACCTGCACCGCGACTGGCTCACCGACGGCACCACCGGCTACGAATTCATGAACCAGGTCTCGCTGTTGCAGCACGATCCGGCTGGCGAAGCGCCGCTGACCGAGCTGTGGGCCAGCGTCAGCGAACGCCCCGACTTCCCCGAGGAAGTGCGCCTGGCACGCCACCTGGTGCTCAATGCCAGCCTGGCCGGCGACTGCGAATCCGTGGCCCAGGCCCTGTTGCAAGTCGCCCGCGACGACCTGATGACCCGCGACCTGACCCTTGGCGCGATCCGCCGCGCATTGCAGGCGCTGGTCGCGCACTACCCGGTCTATCGAACCTACTTCAATGCCTGCGGGCGGCCGGCCGAAGATGAGCGGTTCTTCCAGCAGGCCCTGACCCATGCCCGTCAGGACCTGAGCGAAGCCGACTGGCCACTGCTCGACCAGCTCGAACTGTGGCTCGGCGGGCAGCCCTGGCGCCAGATGCCACCGGGAAGGCCGCGCAAGCACCTGCGCCATGCCTGCGTGCGCTTCCAGCAGCTCACCGCCCCCAGCGCCGCCAAGGCCGTGGAGGACACCGCCTTCTACCGCTCGGCCCGGCTGCTGTCGCGCAACGATGTCGGCTTCGAGGCCGAGCGTTTCAGTGCCGGCCTTGAGCATTTCCATAACGAGGCCCAGCGCCGCCTGCGCGACTTCCCCGACAACCTGCTGGCCACCGCCACCCATGACCACAAACGTGGCGAAGACAGCCGCGCACGCCTGGCTGTGTTGAGTGAGCGTGGGCCATGGCTGGCCAGCCGCGTGGAGCACTGGCGCGAGTTGGCCGCGCCGCTGCGCGAGCAGCTGGACGACGGTTTGGCGCCAGGCCCCGGCGATGAATTGCTGCTGTTCCAGACGCTGTTGGGCAGCTGGCCACTGACTCTCGACCTGCACGACGACAACGCGCTGCGCCAATACGCCGAGCGCATCCGCCAATGGCAGCAGAAGGCGCTGCGCGAAGCCAAGCTGCGCAGCAGCTGGAGCGCGCCGAACGAGGCTTATGAAGCGGCCTGCGCCGCCTATGTCGACGGCCTACTGTTGGATCGGGAAAACCAGCAACTGCGCCAGTCGCTGGCCGATGCCGCACAACTGATCGCCTGCCCCGGCGCCCTCAACGGCCTGGTGCAAAGCCTGCTGCGCATGACCGTGCCGGGGGTGCCCGACCTGTACCAGGGCAATGAGTACTGGGATTTCAGCCTGGTCGACCCGGACAACCGCCGCGCCGTGGACTACGCTTGCAGGCGCCGCACCCTGGACGATGCCACAGCGCCCGCCGAGCTGCTGGCGCACTGGCGTGACGGCCGCATCAAGCAGGCCCTGATCGCCCAACTGCTGGACTGCCGCCAAGCCAATGCCGAGCTGTTCCGCCGCGGGACCTACCTGCCCCTGAACGTGCAAGGCCGACATGCCGACCAGGTCATCGCCTTCGCCCGCCTGGGTGACGGCCAACGCGCCATCGTCGTTGCTCCGCGCCTGGCCAGCGGCCTGCTCGGCGGCGCCACTACACCGTTGATCCCGGCACAGAACTGGGACGACACCCGGGTGATTTTGCCGTTTGCCTTTTCCCCTGCCACTTGGACTGGACTTTTCGGTGCAGCCGCTGTCAGCCCTACAAAGGAGCTGATGTTGAGCGCGGTTTTGTCGCAATTTCCAGTCAACCTGTTGATTGAACATGCATAGCATTCAGGAGCGTCGTGATGAGTGTCGAAGAAAAACGAGTACGCGAATTTGCTTACCAGATCTGGGAATCGGAAGGTAAGCCGGAGGGGCAAGAGGAGCGCCATTGGGACATGGCCCGCAAGCTCGCCGAGGCCGAGGCGCTGGCACCCAAGGCAGAGCCGCGCAAGCGGGCACCGGCCAAGCCCAAGGCGCCCGCCGAGCCTAAGGTCACTGCCCTGCCTGCGGCAAAGACGCCTGCCGCCAAGAAGCCCAGAGCAGTGAAAAAGCCGACTGCCGGTTAAGCCTGTTCCGGCCCTTTCGCGGGTAAACCCGCTCCCACAGGGATTGCACCCATCTCAAGCGCAGCGCAGTTCCTGTGGGAGCGGGTTTACCCGCGAAGAGGCCGGCACAGGTCCCTGCAACATCCCCTCCAACACGGCCAATCGAGGACCGCCATGAGCCCCCGTACCCCGAAGAAAACCCGCTCCGTCGCCCCCTCGCGCATCCGCGAGGGCATGCCCTTCCCCCTGGGCGCCACCTGGGACGGCCTGGGGGTCAACTTCGCCCTGTTCTCGGCCAACGCCACCAAGGTCGAGCTGTGCCTGTTCGACTCCACTGGCGAGCAGGAAATCGAGCGTATCGAACTGCCCGAGTACACCGACGAGATTTACCATGGCTACCTGCCCGATGCACATCCCGGGCTGGTCTACGGCTACCGCGTGTACGGCCCCTACGAGCCGGAGAACGGCCACCGTTTCAACCCAAACAAATTGCTGATCGACCCCTATGCCAAGCAACTGGTCGGCAGCCTGAAGTGGTCCGAGGCGTTGTTCGGCTACACCATCGGCCACCCCGACGGCGACCTGTCGTTCGACGAGCGCGACAGCGCGCCCTTCGTGCCCAAATGCAAGGTCATCGACCCAGCCTTCACCTGGGGCCGCGACCAGCGTGTACTGATCCCGTGGGAGCGTACGATCATCTACGAAGCGCACGCCCGTGGCATCAGCATGCGCCACCCGGCGGTGCCGGAAGAACTGCGGGGTACCTTTGCCGGGCTTGCCAACGATGAGCTGCTCAAGCACATCAAGGACCTGGGTGTGTCGAGCATCGAGCTGCTGCCGATCCATGCCTTTGTCAACGACCAGCACCTGCTGGACAAGGGCCTGAACAACTATTGGGGCTACAACAGCATCGCCTTTTTCGCGCCGCACCCGCGTTACCTCGCCAGCGGCAAGATCGCCGAGTTCAAGGAGATGGTCGCACACCTGCACGACGCAGGCCTTGAAGTGATCCTCGACGTGGTCTACAACCACACCGCCGAAGGCAACGAGCGTGGCCCGACGCTGTCGATGCGCGGGATCGACAACGCCTCTTACTACCGGCTGATGCCCGACGACAAGCGCTACTACATCAACGACTCCGGGACCGGCAACACCCTCGACCTCAGCCACCCGTGCGTGCTGCAGCTGGTCACCGACTCGCTACGCTACTGGGCTGGCGAGATGCACGTCGACGGTTTCCGCTTCGACCTGGCAACGATCCTTGGCCGCTATCACGACGGCTACAGCGAGCGCCACGGCTTCCTCGTCGCCTGCCGCCAGGACCCGATGCTCAGCCAGGTCAAGCTGATCGCCGAACCTTGGGACTGCGGCCCAGGCGGCTATCAGGTGGGCAACTTCGCGCCGGGCTGGGCCGAGTGGAATGACCGCTTCCGCGATACCGCACGGGCCTTCTGGAAAGGCGACGAAGGCCAGCTGGCCGATTTCGCCGCACGGATCACCGCTTCGGGCGACATGTTCAACAACCGCGGGCGACGGCCGTACTCTTCTGTCAATTTCATCACCGCCCACGACGGCTTCACCCTGCGTGACCTGGTGTCGTACAACAGCAAACACAACGAAGACAACGACGAGAACAACCAGGACGGTACCGACAACAACCTGTCATGGAATTGTGGTGCCGAAGGCCCCACCGAGGACCCTGAAATCAACGCCCTGCGCATGCGCCAGATGCGCAACTTCTTTGCCACGCTGTTACTGGCCCAGGGTACGCCGATGATCGTCGCCGGCGACGAATTCAGCCGCACCCAGCACGGCAACAACAATGCCTACTGCCAGGACAGCGAGATCGGCTGGGTCAACTGGGACCTGGACGAGGACGGCGAGGCGTTGCTGGCCTTCGTCAAGCGCCTGACCCGCCTGCGCCTGGCCTACCCGGTGCTGCGCCGTTCACGGTTCCTGGTGGGCGATTACAATGAGGCGATCGGGGTCAAGGACGTCACCTGGCTGGCGCCGGATGGCAGCGAGATGAGCGTCGAGCAGTGGGAAGACCCGCACGGGCGCTGCCTCGGCATGCTGATCGATGGCCGTGCCCAGGTCAGCGGCATCGCTCGGCCAGGGTCGGAGGCGACCATGCTGCTGATCGTCAACGCGCACCATGATGTGGTGCCGTTCCAGCTACCGACGGTACCTGAAGGCGACTACTGGAGCTGCCTGGTCGACACTGACCGGCCGGAAATGCGCAAGCCGCAGCACCTGCAATTCGACAGCACGTTCGAGGTCAAGGGCCGCTCATTCCTGCTGATGGTGCTGCAGCGCGAGGAAGACTGAACCCACCAGGCGGCTGCAGGAGCGGCCTTGTGTCGCGAAAGGGCTGCGAAGCGGCCCAGGACTTCAGCTTCGCAGCAGAAATTGCCGGGGCTGCTGCGCAGCCCTTTCGCGACGCAAGGCCGCTCCTACAGGTGCGCAACCCGCATGAAGGAGGCACCGTGAACCTCGAAGCCGGCAGCCCAGATTTCGCCAGCACTCGTCAGGCCCCGCCCGTGAAACGCCTGCGGGTGCTGACGGTGAACACCCACAAGGGGTTCACCGCGTTCAACCGGCGCTTCATCCTGCCTGAGCTGCGCGAAGCGGTGCGCAGCACCCAGGCTGATATCGTGTTCCTTCAGGAAGTACTCGGCAGCCACGACCGCCACGCCGCGCGCTACCCTGGCTGGCCACAGACCTCGCAGTACGAGTTCCTCGCCGACAGCATGTGGAGCGATTTCGCCTACGGCCGCAACGCGGTATACCCCGACGGCCACCACGGCAATGCACTGCTGTCCAAGTACCCGATCATCGAGCACCGTAACCTCGACGTGTCGATCACCGGCCCCGAGCGTCGTGGCCTGTTGCACTGCATCCTCGACGTCCCCGGCCAGCACAAGGTGCATGCCATCTGCGTGCACTTGTCGCTGCTGGAAAGCCACCGGCAGAAGCAGCTGCAGCTGCTACGTCAGTTGCTCGATGGGCTGCCTGCCGATGCACCGGTGATCATCGCCGGCGACTTCAACGACTGGCAGCAACACGGTAACCGCACCCTGCGCCTTCAGCGCGACCTGCACGAGGCCTTCGAGCGCCATCACGGCCTGCTCGCCCGCACCTATCCCGCCCGCCTGCCATTGCTGCGCCTGGACCGCATCTACTTACGCAACGCCGATAGCCATGCGCCGCAGATTCTGGGGCACAAACCTTGGACGCACCTTTCCGACCATCTGCCACTGGCCGTGGAGGTCAGGTTGTAACAATGATTCGGCATAGCCAGTGCCGCATAAATAGCGATCACCGCTATGCCAGACAAATTAACTCGATTAATCATAGTGTTAGGTGCAGCCACAAGGCTTTAACAGACCTTTCACGCTTTCTTGACGCAAGCGCCAGTCTCTCCTTAGCTGAACAGTATCACTACACGTAAAAACTCGCGCCGGGCCTCTAGCTCGCGCTTTTGCTCGCGCTCGCGAAAGCTGGCGCGCTGGTTTGGGTCGCCCTCTGTTTTTGTCGTACAGCTCGTGACACGCAGGCCAGATCCTTGGGCTGTACAACAAGAAAACAGAGGAGATCCGCCATGAAAACAACCTCGAATCCCTTGCGCTTCGATCGTATTTTCTACGCGGTTTCCACGTCGATGCTTCTGGCAACCCCGGTGGAAACTTTCGCGTTCGAACTGCAGGAAGATCCGATCTCCCCCAGCTACCTGCAACAAACGACGGTGCCGACGCTGTCGCTCGACCCGGTCAGCGCCAGCGGCCTGAACCTGGGTACGCTGAACGCCTTCAGCGAGAAGATGGGCGAGCGGCACAGCCTGCCGGCACCCGACCTGGTGGGCGGCCAGTGGGCACAGTTCTTCCCTGGCGCCACCTCACAACCTGGCGCACGGACACCTGAACAGCTGGAGGCGCCCAGCCAGCAACTGATGATCGGCCCGGACCTGTTCGTGCGTGAAACCGCCGATGGCAACGTCCACCGTGCGGGGATTTTCGTGGGGCACAACAACCTGCAGAGCAGCCTCAGCGGTGCACGGCCATTGCTGGGGGACAAGCAGCGCAACGCGGTCAACCTCAGTGGCGAGAGCCTGGGGGTGTACTGGAGCATGACCCATGAACAGGGCTGGCACCTGGATGCCGTGGCCATGGGCTCGCGCATCGAGGTGATGGGTCGCGCCGACAGTGGCCAGCGCCTTGACGACAGCGGCCATGCGATGACCTTTTCGCTGGAAGGCGGTTACCCGATCGGGCTTGGGGGTGGTTGGGTGATCGAGCCCCAAGCACAATTGATCAACCAGCAGTTCTTCCCGGGCAACCAGGTGCAGGCAGAGACCTTGCAGGCCTTCGACAGCCAGCCCAGCTGGAGCGGCCGGGTCGGTGCCAAGCTGTCCGGGCGCTACGATGTGAAAGGCATGCCGATCGAGCCCTATGTGCGGACCAATGTCTGGTATGACTTCAACGATGGCAACGATGTGAAGCTGGACCAGGTCGACAAGATCTCCAGCTCGCGCTATTCGACCACGGTGGAATTGGGCTTGGGGTTGGTGGCGCGGGTGACACCGACGGTGGCGCTGTTTGTCAGTGCCGATTACAGCAGCGATGTGGATGGCAACGATATCAATGGGTTGATTGGCAGCCTGGGAGTGCGGATGCGGTGGTAGGCCTGTGCCATTTTGGGGCCGCTTCGCGACCCTTTCCGACCGGTCCGGCGCTCCGGCAAGGCCGCTCCTACAGGAGATCGCGTACCCTTGTAGGAGCGGCCTTATGTCGCGAAAGGGCTGCGAAGCAGCCCCCGCAATCTCAAGCCGGTTTCATCACCAGCACACCCAGCGGCGGCAGGTTCAGGGCCAATGACAACGGCTGCCCATGGCTGGCAACCTCATCACTCGCCACCGCTCCCAGGTTGCCCACGTTCGATCCGGCATACAGCTCGGCATCGCTGTTGAGCAACTCCTGCCAACGCTCACCGAACGGCACACCAATACGGTAGCCCTCACGCGGTACCGGGGTGAAGTTGGCCACCACCAGCAGCGGCTCGCCCTGGCTGCCCCAGCGCAACCAGGCATACACGCTGTTGTGCGCGTCATCACCAATCAGCCACTGGAAGCCCTGGGGCTGGCAGTCCTGCTCGTGCAGCGCCGGCAGTTCGCGGTACAGGCGGTTGAGATCACCGACCAGGCGCTGCACACCTTGGTGCTCGGGGTATTGCAGCAGGTACCAGTCCAGCTGATGGTCGTGGTTCCACTCGCGCCACTGGCCGAACTCGCAACCCATGAACAGCAGCTTCTTGCCCGGATGGGTCCACATGAAGGTCAGGTAGGCGCGCAGGTTGGCGAACTTCTGCCAACGGTCACCGGGCATCTTGTCGATCAACGAGTGCTTGCCATGCACCACTTCGTCGTGGGAGATCGGCAGGATGAAATGCTCGGAATAGGCGTAGATCAGGCCGAAGCTCATCTCGTTGTGGTGATAGGTGCGGTGCACCGGGTCGTTCTGGATGTAATGCAAGGTGTCGTGCATCCAGCCCATGTTCCACTTGTAAGCAAAGCCCAGGCCGCCCTGCTGGGTCGGCTGGCTCACGCCCGGCCAGGCCGTGGACTCCTCGGCGATGATCAGGGCGCCCGGTGCCTCGTGGGCGGCAACGCCGTTGAGGTGGCGGATGAAGTCGATGGCCTCAAGGTTTTCGCGCCCGCCGTGGCGGTTGGGCACCCACTCCCCGGCCTTGCGCGAGTAGTCGCGGTACAGCATCGAGGCCACTGCATCAACGCGCAAACCGTCGATGTGGAAGTGCTTGAGCCAGTGCAGGGCCGACGCCATCATGAAGCCGCGCACCTCGTTGCGGCCGAGGTTGTAGATCAGCGTGTTCCAGTCCTGGTGGTAGCCTTCCAGCGGGTTGTCGTACTCGTAAAGTGCGGTACCGTCGAACCGGGCCAGGCCATGTTCGTCGGTAGGGAAATGCGCCGGTACCCAGTCGAGGATCACGCCGATGCCACCTTGGTGGCAGGCATCGATGAAGGCCGCAAAGTCTTCAGGCGTGCCATAGCGCGAGGTGGGTGCGAACATCGACAGCGGCTGGTAGCCCCACGAGCCACCGAACGGGTGCTCCATGATCGGCAGCAGCTCGATGTGGGTGAAGCCCAGCTGCTGCACGTAAGGCACCAGGCGTTCGGCCAGCTCACGCCAGTTATAGTAACGCGACACCTCGCCCAACTCGTCGAGCTCGCACTGCCAGGAGCCCGGGTGCAGCTCGTAGATCGACAACGGTGCGGTGTAGGCGTGGCGCTGGGCGCGATGCTCCATCCAGTCGTGGTCGTGCCAGTCGTGGCTCAGTTCGGCGGCCACCTTCGACGCGGTGCTAGGTGGCAGCTCGGTGGCGCGGGCCAGCGGGTCAGCCTTCAGCGGCAGTATGCCGTCCTTGCCGAGCACTTCGAACTTGTAGGTTTCACCCACGCCCAGGCGCGGCACGAACAGCTCCCACACACCAGCGCCGTGGCGCAGGCGCATGGGGTGACGACGGCCGTCCCAGTTGTTGAAATCACCCACCACCGACACCCGCCGCGCATTCGGCGCCCATACCGAGAAGCACACACCGTCGATGCCATCGACCTGGGTCGGCTGGGCGCCGAAACGCCCGGACAGGTCGCGGTGGTTGCCTTCGGCGAACAAATGGAGGTCCATGTCGCCCAGTTGCGGGCCAAAGCTGTAAGGGTCTTCGGTTACCTGCTCGCCCCCGGCCCAGCCGATCTGCAGCAGGTACGGCTGTGCCTCATCGAGGTGCGCGCTGAACAGGCCGGGCAGGCTGCCCTGCACCATTTCGGCGAGGATGCGCCCATCATGGCGCGCCAGCACCCGCACGTTCAGGGCATTGGGCAGGTAGGCACGGACGAACAGGCCACCCTGCCCGTCACCGTGGGGGCCCAGCACTGCAAAGGGATCGGCGTGCTCGGCGCGGGCCAGGGCATCCAGGTCCCGTTGCCGAAGGCCGCCGTTTTCACGCGTGGTTGCATTCATCTATGACTCTCCCCAGGTACTGATCAGTCCATGCAGGCCATGCAAGGGCACGGCCAGCCAACTCGGACGGTTCTCGGCTTCGTATGTGATTTCGTAGGCGGCTTTTTCCAGGCAGAACAACTCCAGTGCGGCGCGCTCGCCCTCGGCCTGTTGCCAGGCGTGGGGCATGGCGGCGGTGGCCAGGCCATAGGCTTCGACGAAGGCATGCCGCGACTGGTGCAGGTACTGCCGCGCAACCCGTTGCCGGGCTTGCCGCGCCGGGTCGGAAAGGTCCACGGCAGACGCGCTGCGCAGAATCATGGCAGCAGCATAGTCGAAGGATCGCAACACGCCGCTGACATCCTTGTACGGGCTGTGTTTGGCTCGGCGCTCATCCAGTGGACGGGACGGTTCGCCTTCGAAATCGATCAGGTAGGCATCGCCCTGCACCACCAGCACCTGCCCCAGGTGAAGGTCGCCATGCACGCGCATCAGCAGGCCACCCTGGGCCTGTTCGGCGAGTTTGGCGATGTGCTGGGCAAGGCCGTCACGCTGCTGTTGCAGGTCGTCGACCAGCGCCTGGCTGTCGGCGTCGAGGTGTTCGCGGTGCTGGGCCAGCAGATCGAGGGCGTGGTCCAGTTCGGCGCTGATCTGCGCGCTCCAGCGCTGGCTGTCGTCGGTATCGCTGGGCCGTGGCTGGAAGGCTTCATCGTCGGTCGGTGCCGCCAGCAACAGGTGCATCTCGCCCAGGCGCTGGCCGAGCAAGGCAGCGAAGCCGTTGAGCTCGGCCAACGCGTTGGTGTGCGCTTCGGCGTCGACGCTGGTCGGTTCCATCTCGTCGCGAATGGCCCGCTCCAGGGTGTTCTGGGTCCAGGCCCAGGCATCGCCCTGGTTGCTCAGGTAACCCTGGGCGATCATCAGCAGGTGCGGCGCGCCCTGCTCGTCCACGCGGCTGACCCAGGCCAGTAGTGGCGAGATATTGGCGAAGCCGGCGGCGGTGAGGTAGGCGCTCATTTCCAGCTCGGGGTGAATGCCCGGGTTGACCCGGCGAATCAGCTTGAGCACCACGCGATCGCCAATCACCACCGAGCTGTTGGACTGCTCGGCGCTGAGGTAGCGCACCGGGCTGCTTTCGTCCAGGCCCAGGCCGGCCAGTTGCGCGGTGTGCTGGAAGCGCAGCTCACCCTGCCCGTTGCCACACGGCAGACTCGCCCCATCCTGGCAAGCCTTGAGCACAGCGCGGATGAACGGTTCCAGCACGAAAGCGTCGGTGATCAGGCCAACCTGGTGTGCACGACGCACGCGGGCCAGCGCCAGCTGCTGCGGCAAGGCCGTGCTGATCTGATCTTCCGGCAGCAGGCCGAACGGCAGCTGGTAATGGGTCGCCACGCCTTCGCTGAGCACTTCTATTTCGCTCAGCAGAACCGGCGTGGTAGCCGTCGCCAGGCGCACGCCGTAGTTCAAGCGGACCTGATCAACCGGCCCTTCCTTGCCGGCGAACCAGCGCCGCTTTGGCAGATAGTGCGGCAGGATGGCGGTCTGCAGGGTTTCGCGGGAGGGCTCTTCGAGCAACTCCTCCATGCGTTTGCGAAGCACGAGTGTGGTCAATTCCGGTAACCCCTCGGTGGGCTGGATATGCCAACTGGGCATGCGGTCGTGGGACGCCAGCAAGAACCAGTAGAAGCCATAAGGTGGCAAGGTCAGCAGGAACGGCAGTTGCCCGATCGGCGGGAAGGCGCTGCCACCGAGCATTTCCACGGGCACTTTGTCAGCGTATTGCGACAGTTCGAGCTCGGCGGCCTGGGCAGCGCGGGAAACGTTGGCCACGCAAAGGATCACCTCGCTGTTGCCATCGGCGTCGGTGTACTCGCGCAGGTAGGCGAGGATGCGCCGATTGCTCGGCGTCAGCGTGCGCAGGCTGCCACGGCCAAAGGCCTTCTGCTGATTGCGCACCGCCAGCAAACGGCGGTTCCAGTTCAGCAGCGAGTGCGGGTCGTGGGACTGGGCTTCGACATTGACGGTCTGGTAGCCGTACAAAGGGTCCATGATCGGCGGCAGCACCAGGCGCTGCGGGTCGGCCCTGGAGAAACCGCCGTTGCGGTCCGGTGACCATTGCATCGGCGTGCGCACGCCGTCGCGGTCGCCGAGGTAGATGTTGTCGCCCATGCCCAGCTCGTCACCGTAGTACAGCGTTGGTGTGCCGGGCATCGACAGCAGCAGGCTGGTGAGCAGTTCGATGCGCCGCCGGTCGCGCTGCAACAGCGGCGCCAGGCGCCGGCGGATGCCGAGGTTGATGCGCGCGCGGCGGTCTTCGGCGTAGTAGTTCCACAGGTAGTCGCGCTCGCGGTCGGTGACCATTTCCAGGGTCAGCTCATCGTGGTTGCGCAAGAAGATCGCCCACTGGCAGTTGGCCGGAATTTCCGGGGTCTGGCGCAGGATATCGGTGATCGGGAAGCGGTCTTCCATGGCCAGGGCCATGTACATGCGTGGCATCAGCGGGAAGTGGAAGGCCATGTGGCATTCGTCGCCATCGCCTTCGCCAAAGTACGGGCGGGTGTCTTCGGGCCACTGGTTGGCTTCGGCCAGCAGCATGCGGTCGGGGTAGTTGGCGTCGATCTCGGCGCGGATCGCCTTGAGCACAGTGTGGGTTTCGGGGAGGTTCTCGTTATTGGTGCCGTCGCGCTCGATCAGGTACGGGATGGCGTCCAGGCGCAGGCCGTCGACGCCCAGGTCGAGCCAAAAGCGCATCACCCCGATCACTGCCTTGAGCACCTGCGGGTTGTCGAAGTTCAGGTCCGGCTGGTGCGAATAGAAGCGGTGCCAGAAGTACTGGCCGGCGACCGGGTCCCAGGTCCAGTTGGACTTCTCGGTGTCGAGGAAGATGATCCGCGTGCCGTCGTACTTCTGGTCATCATCCGACCACACATAGAAGTCCCGCGCCTTGCTGCCGCGCTTGGCATGGCGGGCACGCTGGAACCACGGATGCTGGTCGCTGGTGTGGTTGATGACCAGCTCGGTGATCACCCGCAGGCCGCGCTTGTGTGCCTCGGCGATGAAGCGGCGGGCGTCGGCCATGCTGCCGTAGTCCGGGTGCACGGCCTTGTATTCGGCGATGTCGTAGCCGTCGTCGCGCCGTGGCGAAGGGTAGAACGGCAGCAGCCACAGGGTGTTGACGCCGAGTTCGGCGATGTAGTCGAGCTTGCTGATCAGGCCGGCGAAATCGCCGATGCCGTCGTTGTTCGCATCGAAGAACGACTTGATGTGCAGCTGGTAGATCACGGCGTCCTTGTACCACAGCGGGTCATCGATGAAGGCTGCCGGGCGGGAACGCTTGGCCATGGGTGACTCCTTTCAATACTTTCTTTGGCTAGCGCGATGCCTGTAGGAGCGGCCTTGTGTCGCGAAAGGGCTGCGAAGCGGCCCCAGAATTCGCGTATCAAGCAAGTTTGCCGGGGCCGCTCTGCGGCCCTTTCGCGACACAAGGCCGCTCCTACAGGGATTCGCGTTGCATTACCGGGCCTTTTCTATGCGCCAGATGCCGAACGGCTGGTGCCAGGGCTCGATGCGCATCCACTGGGTCTTGCCATGCCAGGTCCAGCGGTGGCCATTCATCAAATCCTCGCCCAAGGTGTCGGCGTTGTCGTCCAGGCCCAACTCCCACAATGGCAACTCGAAACTAGCCTCCTGGGCGTTGTGCGGGTCGAGGCTGATCGCCACCAGGATGTAGTTGTCGCGCTCGGGCGTGCGCTTGGCGAAGTACAGGATGTTGTCGTTCCAGCAGTTTAAGAACGCCACGCCCAGGTGCGTCTGCAACGCCCGGTTCTGCCGACGGATGCGATTGAGCTGGGCAATCTCGGCAACGATGTTGCCGGGCTGGTTGAAGTCGCGCGGGCGGATCTCGTACTTCTCCGAATCCAGGTACTCTTCCTTGCCTGGCAGCGGCGTGCTTTCGCACAGCTCGAAGCCCGAATACATGCCCCACAACCCCGAACCCATGGTCGCCAGTGCGGCACGAATGAGGAACCCGGCGCGGCCCGAGGTGTGCAGGAAAAAGGGGTTGATGTCTGGCGTGTTGACGAAGAAGTTCGGCCGGTAGCAGTGGCACCACGGCGGCTGGTTGAGTTCCTCGAAATACTCGCGCAGCTCCTGCTTGCTGTTGCGCCAGGTGAAGTAGGTATAGCTTTGCGCATACCCAACCTTGCCCAGGCGCGCCATCATTGCAGGCTTGGTGAAGGCCTCGGCGAGGAAGATCACCTCGGGGTACTGGCTGCGCACATTGGCGATCAGCCATTGCCAGAACGGCAGCGGCTTGGTGTGCGGGTTGTCGACGCGGAAGGTCTTCACGCCCTCCTCGACCCAGCCGACCACCACGTCACGCAGGGCCAGCCACAGGCTTGGTATGGCCTCGGCGGCGTAGAAGTCGACGTTGACGATGTCCTGGTATTTCTTGGGCGGGTTTTCCGCGTAGCGGATGGTGCCATCGGGCCGCCAGCTGAACCAGCCTGGATGCTCCTTCAGCCAGGGGTGGTCCTGAGAGCACTGGATGGCGAAGTCCAAGGCGATTTCCAGGCCATGCTCGGCGGCGGCGGCGACCAGCCGACGGAAGTCCTCCCGGGTGCCCAGCTGCGGGTGGATGGCCTCGTGGCCGCCCTCGGGGCTGCCAATGGCATAGGGGCTGCCGGGGTCGCCGGGCTCGGCACGCAAAGCGTTGTTGCGACCCTTGCGGTGCTGGGTGCCGATCGGATGGATCGGCGGGAAGTACAGCACATCGAAGCCCATGTCGCGGATCATCGGCAGGCGTTCGTGCACGTCATTGAAGGTGCCGTGGCGCTCGCGACTGTCGGTGATCGAGCGCGGGAACAGCTCGTACCAGCTGGCGAACAATGCTGCCGGCCGATCGACATCGACGGGGAATTCGCCGCTGCGGGTCAGGTAGCTGCGGTGCTCGGCTTCGGCCATCAGCCGAGCGGTGTCAGGGTGCAGCAGCAATGCCACCTGATCATCGGCGTTGAGCGAAACCAGCTGCTGTTGCAGGGCTTGAATCTCCTCGCGCAGCACGCCTTCGCTGAGGTCGATACCTTGGCCGAGCATCAGCCGGCCCTCTTCCAGCTCCAGCTTGACCTCGACCCCGGCGTGGTACTTCTTCTCCAGGTCGTGGCAGTAGGTGGCGAACGGGTCGATCCAGGCCTCGATGCTGAACAGGTGCGGGCCCAGTTCGGTGGGAGTGAACTCGGCCAGCCACAGGTCGTTGCCCGGCGACTGCATCGGCACGCAGTGCCAGCGGCGGCTGTGGGCCTGGCGCCAGTTGAGCACCACCGCCAGGCGGTCGTGGCCGTCGCCGTAGACCTTGCTGCTGACGGCGACCGGCTGGCCGCTGACGGCCTTGGCGGCGAAGGTGCCGGCATCGAGCACGGGTTGGGTGTCTTCGATCACGATGCGCGGCGCCAGCAGCGCCTGGGACAGGCTGATGGCCTGGTCCGGGTGATCGTTCGCCATGGGCACGCTTTCAAAGGGCTCGTTTCGTGACATCGACCTTGCTCCCTCAGGCTGGTGGCGGTAAGGGTTCAGAGCCGGGCACAGGCGTGGGGTTCAAAAAAAATGAGCGAACGGCAACTGCCAGCGGTCAGAGCCTGCAGCACCTCTTCAATTCATCCACGCGAGGTCAGGCCATGAACATTCCGATTCCACCGGAAACTCCAGATCCCAACATCGACGACCCGAGCTTGCCGCCGCCCGTCCCGGAAGAAGACCCGGACGAGCTGCCGATCAAGCCGACCATGCCGCCGACGGTGGGGGATCCGCCGAGTGATGAACCACCGGTGAAGGCTTAAGGGTAGACGACAGGAACTGATATTTTTGCCAGTAGCGCAGTTTGCCGGCGGTGTCGAATATTAGGGCTCCCTGTTTATGCCAAGGAGCCCCCTATCGTGCATATCGCGACCCGTTGGCTGCGCATGGAGTTCGAGCGACAAGTGATCGACTACTTGCAGGATGCCGGGGTGGTCGATCCGTGGCTGGGAACCTGGCTGGCGCATCAGGACAGGGATAAATGCGAATTCGCGCTTATGGGGCTGGAGGCACGATACGGCGTGCACTTGCGCCGTGACTACCATACCGTTGCCGAGCTTGCCGAGGGGCTTTGCAAGGCAATGGAACTGAGCTGACCTGACAAAAATGCCAGTTGTGCCTTCAACGGCTCACTCTGACACTGAAGCCTCCTCAATACTCAAAGAGGCTCCACCATGTCTGATGATGATTTCGTACAACCGGATGCTCTGGACTATGTAATTGACAAACTCAAAGAAGCAGGCATTCCCAACCCGCGTTGACCGACACAGTAGATGCCATGGGGCGGGACAAGGTCATGAAGGCACTGAACGCAATTGACCTGGACTATAAGGATTTCAACGAGGCTCCGGGCAGCGCCATGAGAACATGCAACACAGTGAAGGAAATGGCGCAGAGCTACTATCGCCAGTTAGAGTCGATGGGTTAAATCCACCTTTGAAGTACATCTGTCGCTAGGCTGCACTGACCTCTTCGCGGGTAAACCCGCTCTCACAAGTGCCGCGCCGATTTCAAGATTGGCGCAGTACCTGTAGGAGCATGCGTGCCCGCGATAGGGCCGGTAGCGCAAATACATCAAAACGGCAAGAACACAGACAGCAAGCACGCAATGTGCCTTCGACAACTGTCATTTTTACCAGTTTCAGAAGTTTCTCCTGCGCGTTATACAAGGCACACCAGCCATCAGCGGGAGCATGCGATGAACACCATTGAACGCGTAAGGAAAATCGTTGGAGAGCAATTGGGCGTCAAGTTCGAAGATATCAAAACCGAGTCATCCTTCGTGGACGACCTCGGTGCAGACTCGCTCGATACCGTAGAGTTGATCATGGCGCTGGAAGAAGAGTTCGAAATGGTAATACCCGACGACGAGGCGGAAAAAATCACCACGGTTGAAGAGGCAGTTAAATACGCTGACACCCACAAGCGCTAAAAACGCGTGCCGCCCTCAAGCCAGAGCTTCGCGCACCGCAGGAGCATAAACCATGTGCAAACAGACCAAACTCGTCGTCAGAAGCCTGCGCAAAATTCGTCACAACAAATTTGTCGAGTTCACCAGACGCTATAGTAGTAGGAAAGTATTCCCGGACTTCAAGATTCACGATCAACTGTTATTAAGAGAAGCACTCGGCGAAAAAACACCACGTCTGTACGTGAAAGCACTCCGCGTCGCCACCCGAAAGCCTTTGAGATATAGCGATTCGATGAGCGTTGGCGATCTGATCAAAACGCTCTGCGCACCCTGAGTGCTTCCTTGACGGGAAACAGGTCGGACGACCGACCTGTTTCAATCATCATTGCTGCCCGGCCAGGCTCTCAATACTGATCTCGCGCATCCTGAACTTCTGCACCTTGCCCGTCACCGTCATCGGAAACTCGTCAACGAAGCGGAAATACCGCGGCACCTTGAAGTGCGCAATGCGCGCCTTGCACCAGCCCTGCAATTCCTCGACCGTGGCGCTATGCCCCGGGTGCAGCTTGATCCAGGCCACGATCTCCTCGCCATAACGGCTGCACGGAATACCGATCACCTGCGCATCAGCCACCGCCGGGTGGGTGTAGAAGAACTCTTCCAGCTCGCGCGGATAGATGTTCTCGCCCCCACGAATGATCATGTCCTTGTTACGACCGACGATGCGCACATGCCCTTGCTCGTCCATCACCGCCAGGTCGCCCGAATGCATCCAGCCGGCCGGGTCGATGGCGTCCGCCGTGGCCTGGGGGTTGTCCCAGTAGCCGAGCATCACGCTGTAGCCACGGGTGCACAGTTCGCCAATCTCGCCTCGGGCGACGATGCAACCATCGGCCTCCACCAGCTTGGTCTCCAGCTGTGGCTGGGTGCGGCCGACGGTGGTCACGCGCAGTTCCAGTTCGTCGTCCGGGCCGGTCTGCAGGGATACCGGACTGGTTTCCGTCATGCCATAGGCGATCTGCACTTCGGCCATGTGCATCTGGTCGATCACCCGGCGCATCACCTCGATCGGGCAGGTGGCGCCGGCCATGATGCCGCTGCGCAGGGTCGACAGGTCCAGCTGCGTGCGCGACGGGTGGTCGAGCATGGCGATGAACATGGTCGGCACACCATAGAGGATGCTGGCACGCTCCTCGGCCACCGCGCGCAAGGTGAGTTCGGCGTCGAAGGCGTCGTTGGGGTAGACCATGGTGCTGCCGTGGGTGATGCAGCCGAGGTTGGCCATGACCATGCCGAAGCAGTGGTACAGCGGCACCGGGATCACCATGCGGTCGCGCTCGCTCAGGCCGAGGCTTTCGCCGACCATGAAGCCGTTGTTGAGGATGTTGTAGTGGCTGAGCGTGGCGCCCTTGGGTGCGCCGGTGGTTCCGGAGGTGTACTGGATATTCACCGGCTGGTCGAATTGCAGGCCCTGCTGACATGCCGCATAGGCTTCGGTCGAGACCTGCCCTGCCCGCTCGGCCAATGCAGGCCACGGCAGGAAGCCGCTGGGTGGGTTGGCTGCCAGGCTGATCACCCCGCGCAGTTCGGGCAGGCGTTCACTGGCCAACTCACCGATTTGGCTGATCGCCAATTCCGGTACCAGCTCCTGAACCATGGCATGGTAATCGGAGGTCTTGAATGCATCGGCACACACCAGCCAGCGGCAACCGGACTGGCGTAGTACGTATTCCAGTTCACCCACGCGATAAGCCGGGTTGATGTTGACCAGGATCGCGCCGACCTTGGCGCTGGCCAGCTGCAGGATGCACCACTGGGCGCAGTTGGGCGACCAGATGCCGACCCGGTCGCCGGTGTTCACGCCCAGGGCCATCAGGGCACGGGCATGCAGGTCGACCTGTTCGGCCAGCTGCCGCCAGCTGTAGCGCAGGCCCTGGTGGCGCACCACCAGCGCTTCGCCGTCGGCGCAGCGGGCTACGGTTTCGTCGAAGGCCTGGCCGATGGTCAGGGTCAGCAGCGGTTGGTCCTGACGACCGCGGGTGTAGCTTGGTTGACTCATGGGTGTCCCTTCTTGTGGTTGTTCTGGGCACGGCTGAAGCGAGCTGGGAATACTCTGGCGCAGATTTACGTTTACGTAAAGGTGATGAGCCGATTGACAGTGATGGAAGGCAGGTTTACGTTAACGTAAAGGTGATCAATGACACCGGCGCCAGCTCCGCGAGCTACGGTGTTACCCATATTTCAAGAACAACAAGGTGCCCCAGCATGCATTACCCCACCCTGAACTTCGCCCTGGGCGAAACCATTGACATGCTCCGCGACCAGGTGCGCACCTTAGTTGCCGCCGAACTGGCCCCGCGCGCCGCACAGATCGACCATGACAACCTGTTCCCCGCCGACATGTGGCGCAAGTTCGGCGACATGGGGCTGCTGGGCATCACCGTGTCGGAAGAATACGGCGGCGCCGGCCTGGGCTACCTGGCCCACGTGGTGTCGATGGAAGAAATCAGCCGCGGCTCAGCCTCGGTCGCGCTGTCCTACGGCGCCCACTCCAACCTCTGCGTCAACCAGATCAACCGCAACGGCACCCACGAGCAGAAGCTCAAGTACCTGCCCAAGCTGATCAGCGGCGAGCACATCGGCGCCCTGGCCATGAGCGAGCCCAACGCCGGTTCCGACGTGGTGTCGATGAAACTGCGCGCGGAAAAGCGCGGCGACCACTACGTGCTCAACGGCAGCAAGACCTGGATCACCAACGGCCCCGACGCCAACACCTACGTGATCTACGCCAAGACCGACCTGGACAAGGGCCCCCACGGCATCACCGCGTTCATCGTCGAACGTGACTGGAAAGGCTTCAGCCGCAGCAACAAGTTCGACAAGCTGGGCATGCGCGGCTCCAACACCTGCGAGCTGTTCTTCGACGGCGTCGAAGTGCCGGCAGAAAACATCCTCGGCCAGCTCAACGGCGGTGTGCGCGTGCTGATGAGCGGCCTGGACTACGAGCGCGTGGTGCTCTCCGGTGGCCCGACCGGCATCATGCAGAGCTGCATGGACCTCGTAGTGCCGTACATCCACGACCGTAAACAGTTCGGCCAGAGCATCGGCGAGTTCCAGCTGATCCAGGGCAAGATCGCCGACATGTACACCCAGCTCAATGCCAGCCGCGCCTACCTGTATGCCGTGGCCCAGGCCTGCGACCGTGGCGAGACCACCCGCAAGGACGCCGCCGGGGTGATCCTCTATACCGCCGAACGCGCTACACAAATGGCCCTGGAAGCGATCCAGATCCTCGGCGGCAACGGCTACATCAATGAATTCCCGGCTGGCCGCCTGCTGCGCGACGCCAAGCTGTACGAAATCGGTGCCGGCACCAGCGAAATCCGCCGGATGCTGATCGGCCGTGAACTGTTCAACGAAACCCGCTGAGCACAAGGGACGGGCGCAAATGGCTATCTTGCACACCCAGATCAACCCGCGTTCGGCGGAGTTCGCCGGCAACAGCGCGGCCATGCTCGAACAAGTCCAGACCTTGCGCGGCCTGCTCGCCCAGGTCGCCCAGGGCGGCGGGCCCAAGGCCCAGGAGCGGCACACCTCGCGTGGCAAGCTGCTGCCGCGCGAGCGCATCGACCGCCTGCTCGACCCGGGCTCGCCGTTCCTCGAGATCGGCCAGCTGGCCGCCCATGAGGTGTACGGCGAAGACGTACCGGCGGCGGGCGTGATCGCCGGCATCGGCCGCGTCGAAGGCGTGGAATGCATGATCGTGGCCAACGACGCCACGGTCAAAGGCGGCTCCTACTACCCGCTGACGGTGAAAAAGCACCTGCGCGCACAGACCATCGCCCTGCAGAACCGCCTGCCGTGCATCTACCTGGTGGACTCCGGCGGCGCCAACCTGCCGCGCCAGGACGAAGTGTTCCCCGACCGCGAGCACTTCGGGCGGATCTTCTTCAACCAGGCCAACATGAGCGCGCTGGGCATCCCGCAGATCGCCGTGGTGATGGGCTCGTGCACCGCGGGCGGCGCCTATGTGCCGGCCATGGCCGACGAAGCGATCATGGTGCGTCAGCAGGCGACCATCTTCCTCGCCGGGCCGCCGCTGGTGAAGGCGGCAACCGGTGAGGTGGTGAGCGCCGAGGACCTCGGCGGCGCCGATGTGCACTGCCGCACCAGCGGCGTCGCCGACCACTACGCCGACAATGACGAACACGCTCTGGCCATCGCCCGGCGCAGCGTGGCCAATCTCAACTGGCACAAGCTCGGCAAGCTGCAGCGCCAGGCACCGGTCGCACCGCTGTACAACGCCAACGAGCTGTATGGCGTGGTGCCGGCCGATGCCAAGCAGCCGTTCGACGTGCGCGAAGTGATCGCGCGGCTGGTCGACGGCTCGGCGTTCGATGAATTCAAGGCACTGTTCGGCACCACCCTGGTATGCGGCTTCGCCCACCTGCACGGCTACCCGGTGGCGATCCTGGCCAACAACGGCATCCTCTTCGCCGAGGCCGCGCAAAAAGGCGCGCACTTCATCGAGCTGGCCTGCCAGCGCGGCATCCCACTGCTGTTCCTGCAGAACATCACCGGCTTCATGGTCGGCAAGAAGTACGAAGAAGGCGGCATCGCCAAGCACGGCGCCAAGCTGGTCACCGCCGTGGCCTGCGCCCAGGTGCCGAAGTTCACGGTGATCATCGGTGGCAGCTTCGGCGCCGGCAACTACGGCATGTGCGGCCGTGCCTACGACCCGCGCTTCCTGTGGATGTGGCCCAATGCGCGCATTGGCGTGATGGGCGCCGAACAGGCCGCCGGGGTTCTGGCCCAAGTCAAGCGCGAGCAGAGCGAACGCAGCGGCCAGGCCTTCAGCGCCGAGGACGAGGCGAAACTCAAGCAGCCGATCCTCGACCAGTACGAGCACCAGGGCCATCCCTACTACTCCAGTGCCCGGCTGTGGGACGACGGTGTCATTGACCCGGCACAGACCCGCGACGTGCTCGGCCTGGCGTTGTCCGCCGCGCTGAACGCCCCGATCGAACAGAGCCGCTTCGGCATTTTCCGGATGTGACCCATGAGCGATTTCAGCACCCTCGAAGTGATTCGCGACCCACGCGGCTTCGCCACCCTGTGGCTGAGCCGCGAGGACAAGAACAATGCCTTCAACGCGCTGATGATCCGCGAGCTGATCGTCGCCCTCGACCAGCTGGCCGAAGACGCCAGCCTGCGTTTCCTGCTGCTGCGCGGCCGTGGCCGGCACTTCAGCGCCGGTGCCGACCTGGCCTGGATGCAGCAATCGGCGCAGCTGGACTTCAACACCAACCTCGATGACGCCCGCGAGCTCGGCGAGCTGATGTACGCCCTGCACCGCCTCAAAGCGCCGACCCTGGCCGTGGTGCAAGGTGCGGCCTTCGGCGGCGCACTGGGCCTGATCAGTTGCTGTGACATGGCCATCGGCGCCGAAGACGCCCAGCTGTGCCTGTCGGAAGTGCGCATCGGCCTGGCCCCGGCAGTCATCAGCCCGTTCGTGGTCAAGGCCATCGGCGAACGCACCGCGCGCCGCTATGCCCTGACCGCCGAGCGTTTCAGCGGTGTGCGGGCCCGCGAGCTGGGCCTGCTGGCCGAGGTGTACCCGGCCCGCGAGCTGGATGCACAGGTTGAAGCCTGGGTGAGCAATATGCTGCAGAACAGCCCGCAAGCACTGCGTGCCACCAAGGACCTGCTGCGCGAAGTGGACGACGGCGAACTCAGCCCGGCCCTGCGCCGCTACTGTGAAAACACCATCGCCCGCATCCGGGTCAGCGCCGAAGGCCAGGAGGGCCTTCGCGCCTTTCTGGAGAAGCGCCGCCCCGCCTGGCAAACCGATGACAAGAAGGAGCCGCGCCCATGAGCCGCCCCGCTTTGACCACCCTGCTGGTCGCCAACCGTGGCGAAATCGCCTGCCGGGTGATGCGTACCGCCAAGGCCATGGGCCTGACGACCGTTGCCGTGCACAGCGCCACCGACCGCGATGCCCGCCACAGCCGCGAAGCGGATATTCGCATCGATCTGGGTGGCAGCAAGGCCGCCGACAGCTACCTGGTGGTCGACAAGATTCTCGCCGCGGCCAAGGCCAGCGGCGCCCAGGCCATCCACCCGGGCTATGGCTTTTTGTCCGAGAACGCGGGTTTTGCCCGCGCCATCGAACAGGCCGGGCTGATCTTCCTCGGGCCACCGGCCAATGCCATCGATGCCATGGGCAGCAAGTCGGCGGCCAAGGCACTGATGGAAGACGCTGGCGTGCCGCTGGTGCCCGGTTACCACGGTGAAGCGCAAGACCTGGATACCTTCCGCGCCGCCGCCGAGCGCATCGGCTACCCGGTGCTGCTCAAGGCCAGTGCCGGGGGTGGCGGCAAGGGCATGAAAGTGGTCGAGGACGAAAGCCAGCTGGCCGACGCCCTGGCCTCGGCCCAGCGTGAGGCGCAGTCGTCGTTCGGCGATGCGCGCATGCTGGTGGAAAAGTACGTGCTCAAGCCACGCCATGTGGAAATCCAGGTGTTCGCCGACCAGCACGGCAACTGCCTGTACCTCAACGAGCGTGACTGCTCGATCCAGCGTCGGCACCAGAAGGTAGTCGAGGAAGCGCCCGCGCCGGGCCTGTCCGCCGAACTGCGCCAGGCCATGGGCGAGGCAGCGGTACGCGCGGCCCAGGCCATCGGTTATGTCGGTGCCGGCACCGTCGAGTTCCTGCTCGACGCCCGTGGCGAATTCTTCTTCATGGAGATGAACACCCGCCTGCAGGTCGAGCACCCGGTCACCGAAGCCATCACCGGCCTCGACCTGGTGGCCTGGCAGATTCGCGTGGCCTGCGGCGAGCCACTGCCGATCACCCAGGCGCAGGTGCCGCTAATCGGTCATGCCATCGAGGTGCGGCTGTATGCCGAGGACCCGGCCAACGAATTCCTGCCGGCCACTGGCACGCTCACGCTGTACCGCGAGTCGGCACCGGGTGAAGGCCGCCGGGTGGACAGCGGGGTCAGCGAGGGCGATGGGGTGTCGCCGTTCTACGACCCGATGCTGGGCAAGCTGATCGCCTGGGGCCAGGACCGCGAGCAGGCGCGCCTGCGCTTGCTGGCGATGCTCGATGAATTCGCCATTGGCGGGCTGAAGACCAACATCGCCTTCCTGCGCCGCATCCTGGCCCACCCGTCCTTTGCTGCAGCCGAGCTGGATACTGGCTTCATTCCCCGCCATCAGGACGTGCTGCTGCCAACACCTCAGGCATTGCCTGCAGGCTTCTGGGAGGCCGCCGCAGAAGCCTGGCTGCAAGGCGAGGCGCCGCATCAGCGGGCTGACGATGCGCGTTCGCCATGGGCCGAGCGCAATGGCCTGCGCCTGGGGCTGCCGGCGCGCAGCAGCCTGCACCTGGTGAGTGGCGGCGAAAGCCAGGCGGTTGCCCTGGAGCGCAGCGCCGCTTCGACCTGGCAGCTGGATGGCGAACAGCTGGGCCATGACGAGGGCGGTGTCCGTCGCCGCTACCTGGCGGTACGTCGCGGTGGCACGCTGTTCCTGCGCTGGGATGGCGAAGTGCATGCCGTCGAAGCCTTCGACCCGATCGCCGAGGCCGAGGCCAGCCATAGCCATCAGGGCGGGCTGGGGGCGCCCATGAACGGCAGCATCGTGCGGGTGCTGGTGGAGCCTGGGCAGGTAGTGGAGGCTGGAACAGCACTGGTGGTGCTGGAGGCGATGAAGATGGAGCACAGCATTCGTGCACCCCATGGTGGGACGGTGAAAGCGTTGTTCTGCCAGGAAGGGGATATGGTCAGCGAAGGGACGGTGCTGGTCGAACTGGCTGAGTGAGGCATTCAGGGGCCGCTTTGCGGCCCCAGCAATCTAGAAGACGCCGTGCACCCGCACGACCACCCCAAGAAACTCGCAGCCTTTCTCACACACCAGCGTCGGATAACTGCGGTTCAACGCCTTCAGATAGTGCAGCCCACCCTCCTCTGCCAGCTCCCGCAGCATCGCCGTCTTCCCGGGCTGACAGGCAATCACCAGCCGCCCCGGCTCCGCCTCCAACCCCGGATCCACCAGTATTCGCATGCCCTGCGGCACACTACGGCCGCTGGCCGAGCTCATCGCATCGTTTTCCACGGTCAGCCAGAATGCCTTGCCCTGGGCCAGGTAGTCCGTCTGTTCGAACACGCCAGACTCGGCAATTTCTGCCGCACCTAGCTCATCCCATGCCAGCACCGGGTAGCGAAAACACACGATGTATTGCATGAGGTCCAGTTCGTCATCGGCGTCATCTACCTCGTAGGTGCCACGCTCCTCGCCAACCTGCCCCTGAATGCGTAGCTGCAAGCTGACGCTGTAGTGGGGCATGCCAATCTCGACGAATGTGCGGTTCATCGACTCGATCTTGGGCTGGCGCCGCTTGTTCACCCAATGCCCCACGCTGCCTTGAGACACGCCAACGCGCTCGGCAAGCTGCTCTTGAGTGAGCTTCAACTCCTCCATCCGGTCACGGACGAGGGCAATCCATTTATCCATATTCATCGCTGGCACGATACGGACTGCCTTCTGGCGCTCAATAAACATTCAGTATTATTTCTACAAAAGCACATAAATACCCAAGGTATTAAACTGAAGCAGAACCTTTTCCCATTGGCTTGCGCAGGTATCAGGATGAAACCAACGAAAAACGACGTAACAGATCTCGACAGCGAAGCGGCCCGCCGCGCCCTCGACTACTACCTGAACCCAAACCCCACGCGCCCCAGCGCGCACAACCGGATCTGGACCCTGCACGAAGGCGTCACCGCCGAGCAGGCCCAGGATCACGCCATCGAATTGCTCCGCTGTGCCGCCGCCACTGCCCACGAAACCGCAACCCATCAGGAAGGCAGCACCCGCGAGCTGACGTTCGCGCTGATGCACATGATCGATATGGCCAGGGCCCTGCTGGAGCACAGGCGCGCCCTGCAGAACGGGCTGTAGGCATAAGAAGAAGGGAGAAACGTGATGGCCAGCTAGCCAGGAATGGCACCGGCGAAAGGCCCCGATTGCCGGGACGGGAAGCGCACCGGTAAAACTTTTTTACCGGATAAATGAAAATTCATTTGACTGGCAAATGATAACGATTATTATTGCACTCAGCTGATCGCAAGATCTGCTGGATAACCCGGAGCTTAGGTCGCTCCAGATTATCTCCTCATCAGGCTAATCACGGTTTTTGACCCGGCTTTTTGCCGGGTCATTTTTTTTTGGCTCTTCAGGCTAATGAAGATCGTTGATGGCGCGCATGATAGCAAAAGTGTTTCAGAGCGTGAATGCTCATTACAAATCTTTGCGGAATCAGCACTTGAGAATCAATCTCGTTTTTACTACGCTGTTTCTGCATCAAGGACGATGCCCCCACCCCTACCCCGAGCAAGGAGCTGTCCATGAGCCGTCTGCTGCTGCCCCTTGAGCACCCCACGCCTTCCAGCGAGCATGCTGCCGAGACTAAGCTGCTGTTCGCACTCAAGCGCCTGCCCCGGCGCGTGCAGCAAGTGTTCCTGCTCAACCGCCTCGATCAGCTGGACTTTGCCAGCATCGCCAAACGCCTCGACCTCCCGCTGCTCAGCATCGAACGCAACATGAACCAGGCCCTGCAAGTGGTACAACCCCGCGAGGACGCATTGGCCAGCGTGGCCGGGCAATGGTATGTGCGGCTGCAGAGCCCTGACGTGACATCGTGCGAGCGTATCGATTTTCGCCGCTGGCTGGATGCAGCACCTGCGCATTTGCAGGCGTTTCATGACACCGAACTGCGCTGGCGCAGCCTGCTCGCCCCGGCGCGGGAGCTGGGGCAGGATGGCTGGTACCGGCAAGGGCGTGCAGCGATTTCGTTGGGTGGGTGTTCGGTGGCGGTTGGTTTGGGCTTGGCCGCGCTACTGCTATTTGGGTATTGGGCCTGAGTCACAAACCCGCTGGCGCCGCTCCAAACCTTTCAGATAGATAAGCAAATACCAGCCCCCGAGGCTGCAGGCGATAAAGCCCAGCGCCAGGCTCATCGGCAAGCTGTTCCTCATAGACGCCACCAGCATGCTGGCGCCCCCACCGAATGCAAACAGCATCGTATTGTTGAGCGAGGCCGCAGCACCTGCACGCTCCGGGTGCAACCCCAGCGCATGGCTCGTTGCAGCTGGCCGCACAATGGTTGTACCGATGGTACAGAGCACCAATGGAAGCAGAAGGCTGAAAACCCCAAGCTCATGCAAGGTGACAACCAGGCAAAGAGCAAGCCCAGCCAGACCGATGAGTGCGAATCCCCAACCCACCTGCGCATGCATCGCGATGCGGCAATTCAGCCAACTGGCAATGAAGCCGCCGATCAGGTAAGCCAGTCCATACCCGAGAAAGACTATGGAAAAGGCGAACTCCGTCAGGCCAAGTTGCTCGATGAGCAACAATGGGGAGACGACCACAAATGAAAAATGGCAAGCGAACGCCAAGCACGAAAATAGCGAGCTTACGAGAAACGCACGGTCTTTGAGCAAAGCCTGATAACTATTTAAAACGCCCGCACTGCCAGATGATGTCGGCTTCTCTTGCAGTAACCTAAATGCAAGCGCCAGCACAACAATGGCCAGCACTACAAAGACCTGAAAGCTGCCTGCCCAACCGAGATATTGCTGGAGCACACTGCCTGCAAGGGGCGATAAAGAAATAAACAAGCCACTTGCGCTGGTCATCAGGATACGCATCGCATTGCGCTGATGGCCGTTGAACCTATCCTGCACCAGTGCCTGGCTAAGCACGAAGCACCCGCATCCCACCGCCTGTAGAAGGCGGAAAAACATGAAGCCTTGGTAACTTGTTGCGAGGGTGCATCCCACCGCACCTGCAACGGAAACCACTAGACCAGCTATCAGCAGACGCTTTCGCCCCATTCGGTCAGAAAGCGGACCTATGATAGTTTGCGAAATGGCGACACCGACAGCGAACAGGCTGATCGAATATGCAATGTACTGCGCATCGACACGAAAATCCCGGGCCATCAAAGGCACAGAGGGCAAAATCACATCGAGCGGAAACACGCCCAGAAGACTGATGAGAAGGAGCAATAAAACATAACAGCGAGTGGACTGCGAAGCGTCTCGTCTATTCATCGATCCAACCCTCATTTTTCAACTGGCGAAAGTAGGATGCATTCGAGAGCAGATCGGTACGCCTTACAGCTTTCAGAGTCAATTGCAAAGTAGAGGCAACCCTACGACGCCAGTTTCGCCTAAGATGATTTGCAATACGCTCACGACAAAGCGCTGTATCTTTTACCTGAAACCTTATAAATGAAATATCTGGACGGCAAAAAATTCGCACCACCACTAACAATGCATTTACAATAAAGTCCTTTTCGGCGGTCGACGCCTGCCCCCACAGCTTGACAAAGCAATCGGCAAAAAAAAACCGAATGCTTGGCCTCATCATGCAAATGATCTGTCAGCATGCTGAAAACAGGCACATTCAAGTCATCCTGCCCCAACAGCGATAGCTCACGTGTTATGACGGTCTCAGAAATGAACGCCATCACAAATAAGGCAAGTTCTTCCCACTTGCCGGAATAGCGAACCAAAAGCCTACTCAAATGTTTTAAGCGAACTGAACGATACCTTTCCAGCCTATGGTAACCAGCAATTTGCTCGGCCAGATCCTTGGAAAACAAGGCATGATACCCTTCATCAGCATACAGCTTTAAGACCTCACAACGCCGCGTCACCTCCATCTTGCGCGTAATCTGTAGGCAGCGGTTTCGCCCATGCACCGTCACAATGCTCCAAATACAGCTTCGCCCACTCCTCTTCATCTTGAGGTATATCGTCCAGGGGAATATTCTTCGTGCCGAAGTGAAAAATTCTGGACAGTACGTCCCACCCCCAATAGTCCGATTGCTCTTGAGTAGTTTTCACGAGCCCTGCGCGAATCAACCCCTGATCAACTTTGCAGCTCTGATCAATGCAATCCTGACCGCGTCATTGCGACGCACTAATAATTAGTCATCAATGCAAGATGCACAAGCTGAATCATTGAAGGAAAATCCCCAAAGATTTGTAGGAATTTTCCAGTACTGGCGTTTTTCGAGCTTGGTTC
This sequence comes from Pseudomonas sp. SMN11, assembly GCF_052041945.1. Taxonomy (NCBI): domain Bacteria; kingdom Pseudomonadati; phylum Pseudomonadota; class Gammaproteobacteria; order Pseudomonadales; family Pseudomonadaceae; genus Pseudomonas; species Pseudomonas sp. SMN11. The sequence continues at coordinate 270,428 of NZ_JBKGGW010000003.1, forward strand.
CCGCCATAAACTCCAAACCTCGCAATTCACTGAACAGCAAAGAAATCGCAGCATTCAGCAGCTAAGCAGCATGAAATCTCTGGTGTTCCCCAGCCAACTCGGACTTGGTTACTCAAGTTACAAAGCAACTACTGATCGCGATCAAGAGAAGCGATCCAGCCCTTCTCCTCACACGCCCCACCCTCAAGCGGTGTACAGTACCCCCACAACAAATCCCAAGGAGCCCGCCCATGACCGTGACGCTGTCCCCCCTGCAAATCGACTGCGATTTCGATTCCGGCAACATCCTGATCCTGGATGCCAGCAACCCGGCCCAGGCACGCCTGGCCATCCGCCCGGACACGAACAGCGGCCACTTCCAGTGGTTCCACTTCAAGGTCAGCGGCCTCACCCCGGGCCAGGTCCATCGCTTCAGCCTGGACAACGCCAGCGAGTCTTCCTACAAGAACGCCTGGAGCGGCTACAACGCCGTGGCCTCCTACGACCAGCAGACCTGGTTCCGCGTGCCGAGCCAGTTCGATGGCAAGGCGCTGTCGTTCGAGCTCAAGGCCGAGCAGGAGCAGGTCTGGTTCGCCTACTTCGAGCCTTACCCCCGTGCCCGCCACAACCAGCTGATCGAACGTGCCCAGCAGATTCCTGGCGTCGAGCTGCTGGCTCACGGGCGCAGCGTGCAAGGCCGGGATATCCCGCTGCTGCGCGCTGGCGATGGCGCGGCGGGCAAGCGCAAGCTGTGGCTGATTGCCCAGCAGCATCCTGGCGAACACATGGCCGAGTGGTTCATGGAAGGGGTGATCGACCGGCTGCAAGCCAATGACCCAGCCGTTCAGCAACTGCTGGCAAAGGCCGACCTGTACCTGATCCCGAACATGAACCCGGACGGCGCCTTCCTCGGCCACCTGCGCACCAACTTCAAGGGCAAGGACCTGAACCGGGCCTGGCAGGATGCCAGCGTCGAGTTCAGCCCGGAGGTGTTCTTCGCCCAGGCGCAGATGAAGCAGTACGGGGTGGATGCGTTCATCGATGTGCATGGGGACGAGGAAATCCCCCATGTATTCACGGCGGCCTGTGAGGGCAACCCGGGGTACACGCCGCGCCTGGCCAGGCTGGAAGAGCAGTTCCGCACGACCTTGTGCAGCGTGACCCAGGACTTCCAGACAGTGCATGGCTACACGCGGGACGAGCCGGGACAGGCGAATACCACGCTGGCGTGCAATGCGGTGGGGATGACCTATGACTGCCTGTCGCTGACCCTGGAGATGCCGTTCAAGGACCATGACGATGCGCCGGAGCCGGTGGGCCAGTGGTCAGGGGCGCGCTCCAAGGCGTTGGCCGGAGCGGTGCTGGAGACCTTGCTGAAACTGGTCGACGATTTGCGCTGAGCAGGACCGGCCTCTTCGCGGGCAAGCCCGCTCCCACAGGTACAGCGTGACCTCAGGGGCGGCGCGGTCCCTGTGGGAGCGGGCTTGCCCGCGAAGGGGCCAGCACAGGACTGCACCGTCAGAACTGCACATCGAGTATCACATTGTCGACATAGCTTGCCGCCGGCGGTGTCGTCTGGTCGGTATAGACCTTGGCGTTGTAGTTGAACACCTGGCTCCCCGTCCCGGTCCCGTTGCCGGGGTTCACGTCGGCATCGCTGCTGGAGCGCCGTGCCGTGGTCAGCGAGCCCCAGCGCACGGTGCCGGCGCTCTTGAAGATGTCATAGGCCAGGTAGTTGCCGGCCGTGGACTTCATCCGCCGCCGCCCACCCGACACATTCTCCCCATCATTCAGGCCCACCGTGTAGGCGCTGCCCTTGGTGCACGACAGGCTCACGCTCTGGCTTACGGTACCGAAACCCGCCACTACCGGCGCGCTGCCGAAGCTGATGTTGGGCGTGGTGATCTGGCAGTCGTTGCTCACCGTCAGGCTTACGTTCAGGGTCTGGCTGCCCGAGCCAATGTCGCGCCCCAGGCAGATGCTGCCAATGCCGATCCCCGAGCAGTAGTTCCAGCTCCAAGCGATGGTCAGGGTCTCTTGGTACACACCCGCGGCGACGTTGCTGCCGATCTGGGTCTTCATGTACAGCGGCACGGTCTTGGGTGTGGTGCCATTGAGCAATCCCAGCAGATCGAGGATGCCATTGCGGGCAAAGTCAAAGGCAACGTTGCGGGTGATCGGATAGCTGGTGCTGTTATCGGCGTACAGGGTGTACGGAATGACGTCGCCCGTAGGGCCGACCAGCCCACTGGTGGAGGACGTGATGGTGGCGTAAAAATGGTCGGTGGAGCTGAGCAGGCTCAGTAGCGACCCGGTGCACTGTAACCCGGCGTTGGTGCTTGAAGCGCTCTGTATCGTGGTACGCACCAGGGTCGAGTTGACCATGCCGAATCCCGCTGGCAGGGTTGCCACCGACGAGCACAGCGCCCAGGCCGAACCGGCCGGCAACAGCAGCAGGCTGCACAACAGGCCTCTCATCTGCATTCCAGCGGGCCGATCAGCGGAATCGAGCCTGCCGAGTCCGGCAGGTCGAATTCGACCTGGCACTGCCCGCCCCCTTCCAACGCCACCTGCAGGCGGTTGTGCGGCGACAGGTTCTCCAGGTACACCAGGCCGTCCCAGCCGACCACCGCCTGGTTGCCGCTTTCCTGGTGGGTGACCGTACTGCCGAGCTTCAGCGGCTGCTGACGGGTATCGACCAACTCGATGCTCGCTGCCAGCACGCGCTTGAGCGGGAACTCCAGCAAGTAGCCGCTGCCACGGCGCACCGCCACCCGTTGCTCCACCTCGGCAGCCAACACATCGGGCGGCAGGTTCATCGGGTCGATTTCGTACTTGCCGCGGTAGTAGCCGCTACTGTACGGCACCAGCAGGTGGCCGCTGCGGTCGGTGCGGCCGATCTCCTGGTTTTCGTAGCGCACCGGCACGTCGGCGTAACCGCTGGTGCTGACCACCACGAAGGCATCGTCGATGCGGTTGGCAGCGAATATCCCGGCGTCCATCCACACCAACGAGCCACTGGCGTCGGCCCAGCGGGTCATCTCGCCGCTGCTGCCGTACACGCCGGCCTGCAACTGCACCGACTGCAGGCGCCAGGTGACATCGGCCTGGCGGTAGGCATCGCGGTCGCCGCCCCCGGCATAGCCGAGGTTGTAACCGACACCGCCGCCCACCGGTACGGCGCGGCTGTAGTTGACCCGTTGCAGGCTTTCGCCATCTTTGCTGCGTTCGGTGCTCACCGCCAGGGTGCTGCCGAAGTCGAACGGAATCACCACCTGTGCCTGCACCGCCCAGCTGCTGTCGCCGACCTCGCGGTTGGCTGACAGGTACAGGCTGCTGTTGCCCCACAGCGGCTTGCTCCAGCTCAGGTTGATCAGCCGGGTGCGCGTGTCGTCGCCAGCGCGCACATCGAAATAGCCGGCGCCTAGGCTGCCGTACTGGTCGAGGTTGACGCTCAGGGTCACCTGCTCGCTGCGTTGGCTCAGCTGCATGTCAGGGATGTCGACCCGGGTCAGGTCCGAGTACTCGCCATAGCGCTGCAGGCGCTGGTAGTTGAAGCCGAAGCGCTGGCTGTTGTACTGGTAGCCGAGGGCAACCTGGTGGCCCTGCTCCCCCTCGAACCGGCTCTGTGCCAAGGCCGCATTGAGCACGCCAAACGTGCCCAGGCGCATGTTGCCACCCAGGCCGCCGAGCAGCAGCGACTCGGCGGTTTCGACGTGGGTTTCCAGGGTGAAGCTGTCGCTGACGCCGTGGCGCAGGCTGGCCGAGGCGACACCGGTTCCGTAGCCGAAATCTTCCACGGCATAGTCACGGCGCAGGCTGCCGGCGGCCACCGAGAAGTCCGACAGGCCTTTTTGCAACAGGCTGCTGGTGACATAGAACGGCAAGGTCGTGGACACCTGCCGGCCCAGGGCATCGGTGGTCACTACCACCGCCTCACCCGCGCCGTTGATGAACGGCACGTTGGTCAGGGTGTAGGGACCGGGCTGCAATTCGGTGGTGCTCGACTTGTAGCCATTGATGAACAGGTCCAGCGAGGTTGGCACTGCCGCTTCGCCGGCAAAGGCCGGCAAGGGATAGGTCACCAGGTCCGGACGGGCGCCAAAGTCACGCGACAATTGAACGCCACCGACCCGCACCGAGCTGGTCCAGGGTAATGCCCCGGTGACGAAGTCGCCGGCCTCGTAAGTGAGCAGGCGCTGCTCGTCGGTGAAGCGCCAGGTGGTGTCGTAGCGCAGGAAGCCCTGGCGGTTGGCATCGCTCTGCGCCCCATTGAACGACTGGCGCCACTGGCCAGTGGTCGAGAACGTGCCCCAGCTGTCGAACAGACGCAGCTCGTTCCAGGCCGCCAGGTAGGAGCCCCCATCATCGGTGTCGTTGAGGTACAGGTCGTAGTTGAACAAGGCGCCGAAGCTGCTGCGCGCCTCGCTGGCCGGGTACAGGCCGCGGTCGCCGAGCTTTTGGTCCGGCAGCCAGGCCGGCGGCACCTGCAGCAGCAGGCGCTGGTTCTGGCTGTCGTAATCGCTGTGCAGGCCCGGTACATTGTCCAGCGCCAGTTCACCTTGCGGGTCGCCCGGCAGCTGGATGCCGAGGTTGCGCAGCACTTCGCTGTCCAGGTACAGGCGCCCGGCACGTTGCTGCACCGCTACCAGTTCAGCCCTGGGCACTTGGTTTACCAGCAGGTCGAGGTACAGCGTGGCGTCGGCGATGGCGGAGGTTTCGCTGGGCGGTGGTGGCAGGTCGTCGGCCAGCACCAGGCAGGGGCCGAACAAGGTCAGCCCCAGGCACCAACGGCGCGAAGCCCGCGACAGCCATCTCACACACGGATTCCGACCATTGCCAGGTCCTCCATGGCCCTTGCCCTTCATTCAGCGGCGGGCTCATTGCCCTTGCCGGATCGCTTCGGCCGTTTCCTGACCGTTCACCCTCCCCTTGATCACGCTGCCAGCGTTCGGCGCAACCGGTGCCGGCCAGCGCATGCTGGCACCGGGCAACACATAGCCGAGCAGTCCTTCGGCCAACGGCTTGGCCTGGCCACCGTGCTGCACCACCACATCAGTGAGGCGCGCATGCACAGGACCCGTATTGCGCATTTCCACATAGGGCTTGCCCTGCACCGTCACCGGGCGCCAGCTGAGTTGCGGCTTGCCGACGCCTTCGGCATTGCGCTTGCCTTGCGGGTCGGCCTTGCCCCACAGCCCTTCGCCATAGACGAAAAGCGGCACGGAGTAGCGCATCTGCAGGCGGATCGCAGCCGTGGTGCCCTGGCTGGCGGCATCGGTCGGCAATGGCGAAGGGATTTCATCGATGATGATGCGGTAGGCCTGCTCCTGGCCGACCGGCGAGCTGCCAGTGCGGGTCAGGCGGATCAGCTGCTTCTGCCCGGGCAGAATGTTGGCCACCGGTGGGCTGCCGATGATCTCGCGTTGGGCCTGGAACTGTTCCTGGTAGTCGCCCTGGCGCCAGGCGAACACCCGTACCTGCAAGCTGGCCGGGGCCGTACCGCGGTTTTCCAGCCACAGCGCACCGGCCTTCTGGTCAGCCTCCAGCACCGGGTCGATCGGCCAGATCAGCACCGAGGTAGCCGCCCCCGCCGGCAGACTCGCCAACAACAACAGACCGATCACACCTTGCGCCCACTTCGCGCCTACCCACATGCCGCTCTCCTTGGTCTCTTTTTCTTGGGTGCTGGTGTGTTCACCAGGTCACCGATACTTGCACCACATCGGTGTAGGTCCCGGCCGGCAAGGTGCCAGGCAACTGGGTACGGCCATACACCGGCAACTTGATGGCCGTGGCGTCGGTGTAGTTCACCGCCACGCTCTGGCCAATACCCAGGACCTGGCTGTAGGCCGCGTCCCGGTACAACTGGTAGGCCAGCACCTGCGTGCCGCCCGTGCGCTTGAGGTTGCGCGTACCACTGGCGCTGTTCTGGCCACCGTCCAGGCTCATGCTCAGGCTCACCCCGGGGGTGCACTGGAAGGTCACCGTGGTGCCGCCCAGCGAGGTGCTGAGAATGCCGGTGGACAGCGCCGACTGAGTGCCGAAATCGAGCACGCCATAGCTGGTCACCCCGCCCACAACCAGGCAACCGGCAACGATCTGCGCGCTCACCTGGAAGGTGCTGGAGGTCGCCGCATCCAGGGGCGAGGCCAGCAACAGGCCGAACCCCGTCAGGCAACCACCGAGCCAGGTTCGCATGGCGGCGAACAAGGCTCAGAACGACAGTTCGACCGCCACCGTGTCGGTGTACGTCCCCGCCGGCAGGCCGGCTTTGCCACGTGCCTGGCCATACAGGTTGACGGTCTGCGCCACGCCGGTGCTGGTCGGCAAGGTGATGGTGCCGTCGATGGCCAGCAGCGTGGTGCGCCCGGCATCGGTGTAGAAGTCGTAGGGCACGAAATTACCGGCGCCGTCGGCCAGCGCACGCGTACCTCCGGTCGACTGGCCATCATGGGACCCGGCGCGCACGCGGATCGCCGGTACCGTGCCGGCCGAGCAGAGGATGCTCATGGCGCCACCGCCGCCGCCCAGCACCTGGGCGTTGGCCGTGGTGAACAGGGCTTCCTGGGTGCCGAAGTTCAGGGCACCGAAGTTCAACCCTGAGGTGCCACCAGCGCCATTGACCTGGCATGCCGAGGTCAGGGTCAAGGTCGAAGTGATGGTCCCGGTCACCGTGGCGGCCTGGGTGTGAGCTGCCATGGCCAGGCCGAGGCCGGCGAGCATGCAACGGGTGAAAGTCGTTCGCATCGGAGTCTCCTTGCGTCGTTTACCAGTCCAGGGTCACTCTCAGGGTGTCGCGGTACAGCCCGGCCGGCAGCGCGCGCGGTTGCGCCACCACTACGCCGTAGATGGGAATCGGAATCTGCTCGGTGCTGCTGATGGTGAACGCACGGGCCTGGCCGATGCCGTAGCGGCTGTTGCCACCGGGGTCGACCGCCAGTTGATAAGGGATCATTACGCGGCCATTGCTGAGCCGGCGCACGCCATCGTCGCCGTTCTGGCCACCATTGATACGCACGTTGAAAGCCCGCACTTCGGGCGTGCAACTGATTTGCAGGCTGCCTTCGGCGCCCGCATCGTCGACCCGGCTGCGCAGCGGTGTATCCCAGTTTGGGCCGCGCTGACCGAAGTCCATCAGGCCAGGGTTGCCCAGGGTGGCAGGTGGCTGGTCGCCGCTGTTGATCTGGCAGGCAGCGCTGATCACCAGGCGCGCCTGGATGAAACCGGTGGTGGTGCCATGCACCACGCCGCTGGGCAGCAGCAGCGGGCCGAGACTGAGCAACAGGATCGATGTGCGGTTCATGGCGTGACGTCCTTGTGCATGGCGGCCTCGCTACCAGGTGACCGTGATTTTGAGCAGATCGGCGTACTGCCCCGCGCGCGGCACCCAGGCCAGCTTGTCGATACGGGCGTAAAGCGGCAGCTCGACCGAACCACTGTCCGGTACACGTGCGGCATGGGCCTCACCGACGACAACCGGCTCGCGCCAGGCAGCATCGCGATACAGCCGATACGGGATCGGCCTGGCCTTGCCATCGTCACTGCCAAGAAACCGCAGTTCGCCGACGCCGCCGTGCTGGCCGCCGTCGACCCGCACCTGGTAAGGCGTGTCGGGGTTGCACTCGAGGCGCGGTGGCCACTGGTTGATCAGCACGCCACTCACGGGCGCGCCTGGCCCATCCAGGCGTGCGGCAGCACCCAGGTCGATCACGCCCAGGGCCTGTGCGCCCGCATCACGTTGTTGATGGGTCAGCATGCAGCCACGCTCTACCAGGACCCGCACTTCCACGAGAAAGTCCGCCGCCCCGGCAATGCCGCTCAAAAACAGGCCCAACAGCACGGCCAGAAAGCGTTCCGTCACTGGGTGATCCTTGTTCTTCTACCGTATTTTTGAGCGTAGCAGCAGGTGGCCGAATCGTGATGGCGGGGTGCCATTCTTTTGTGTTAACGACAAAGCCCTAATGAAGCGGGCAGAAATTTCCCCGCCGAAGCGAACCCTCAGGCATCCTGTGCCTCAAATGGCCAAGGGCCGGTAACGCGGCATGCATGGAAGAACATCACAGGAGCCTGTCCATTGATCACTGCAGACAACGCGCTCGCCGCAGCCGTGGAGCGCTGCGCCGAGGAGCCGATCCAGATCCCCGGCAGCATCCGGCCGCACGGCTTTCTGCTGGTGCTGGATGAACACAACCTGCGCATCCTCCAGGCCAGCGAGAACGTCGAACGCTGGCTGGGCGTACCAGCCAGGGAGCTGATCGGCTGCACCTTCGCCGACATGGTCAGCGAAAGCTTCGACCTGCGCGCCAAGCTCGAACGCCTGCCCGACGACGAGGCCTTCCCGTTCCACATCGGCGATGTACGCTTGCGCCAAGGAGCGCCCTGCACAGACACCCTGCGCCTGCTGACGCACCGCCACGACCAGGTACTGATCGCCGAGTTCGAGCCCTTTCGCCAGCCTGCGGACCTGGCCGACCACGGCGACTATTACCCACTGGTGCGCGGATTCGTCAGCAGCCTGCACAACGCCGACAGCCTTGAAGAGCTGCTCCAGCAATGCGTGGTGCAGATCAAGCGCATCACCGGCTTCGGCCGGGTCAAGGCCTACCGCTTCGACGCCGAGGGCAATGGCCAGGTGCTCGCCGAGCAGGCCGACGCCGGTTACCCGCGCTATCTCGGCCTGCGCTTCCCCGCTGCGGACATCCCGCGCCAGGCGCGCGACCTGTACCGCGTCAACCGCATCCGCGTGATCGAAGATGCCAACTATCAGGCCTCCCCCCTGCTGCCAACCATCAACCCACGCACCGGCAAGCCCCTGGACATGAGTTTCGCCGCCCTGCGCAGCGTGTCACCGGTGCACCTGCAGTACATGCGTAACATGGGCACCCTGGCGTCGATGTCGCTGTCGATCGTGGTCGATGGCCAGCTCTGGGGCCTGATCTCCTGCCACCACGCCCAGCCGCGCGCGGTCGAGTTCCGTACCCGGACTGCCTGCGAACTGCTGGCCAGCGTGCTGTCGTTGCAGATCGAGACCCGCGAGTCGCACGCTAGAACCCGCCAACTGCTCGACCTGCGCCAGCACATCGTGCGCATGATCTCGTCGATGGCCGACCACGATAGCGTCAGCGATGGCCTGCGCGACTTGCCCGAGGTGCTGCTGGCATTCGCCGGGGCCAGCGGCGCAGCGGTCATCTCCGCCGAGCGCTGCGACCTGATCGGCCAGACCCCGCCTGCGGCGCAGGTCACGGCCCTGGTGCACTGGCTGGAGCAACGCGGCGAGGAAACGGTATTCCACAGCAACAACCTGCGCCGTGACATCGATGAACTGCCAGAGCTGGCAGCCCACGCCGGCGGAGTGCTGGCAGTGGCCATCTCGCAGATCCACTCGCACTACTTGCTATGGTTCCGCCCCGAGCAAGTGCGCACGGTCGACTGGGCCGGGCGTCCCGACAAGCAGATCGGCGCTCAGGGTGCGCTAAACCCGCGACACAGCTTCGATCGCTGGCAGGAACAGATCAGCGGCTACTGCCAACCTTGGGACTCGCTGGTCATTGAAGGCGTGCTCGAACTGCGCACGGCAGTGCTGGGGATCGTGCTGCGCAAGGCCGAGGAGCTGGCGCAGCTGGCCAACGAGCTGCGCCGCTCGAACAAGGAACTCGAAGCCTTTTCCTACAGTGTGTCCCACGACCTGCGCGCCCCGTTGCGCCACATTGCCGGCTACACCGAGCTGCTTGGCGAAATCGAGGGCCAGGGCTTGAGCGAGCGTGGCAAACGCTTCCTGCAACACATCGAGGAAGCCGCGCGCTTTGCTGGCAGCCTGGTCGACAACCTGCTCAATTTCTCGCAGATGGGCCGCTCGGCCCTGCGCCTGTCGGATGTCGACCTCAACGCCCTGGTCGACACCATCCGCCAGGACCTGGCTCCGGATTTCGAAGGCCGCGAAATCGTCTGGGATATCGGGCCGCTGCCGAAGGTGATCGCCGACCCGGCATTCATCAACCTGGCCTTGCACAACCTGATCTCCAACGCCATCAAGTACACTCGCGGCCGCGAACCCGCGCACATCGCGGTCGGTGCCCGACAAAACCATGACGAGACGGAGATCTACATCCGCGACAATGGTGTAGGCTTCGACATGGCCTACGCCAACAAGCTGTTCGGGGTGTTCCAGCGCCTGCACCGCATGGAAGACTTCGAAGGCACAGGGATCGGCCTGGCCAGCGTGCGGCGGATCATCGAGCGCCATGACGGGCGAGTCTGGGGCGAAGGCCAGGTCGACCAAGGCGCCAGCTTCCACTTCACCCTGCCCCGCAACCCGGCAACTACCTGAGGTACCCGTATCACCATGCTCAAGCCCATCCTGCTGGTCGAAGACAACCCTCGAGACCTGGAGCTGACGCTGCTGGCCCTGGAGCGCAGCCAGCTGGCCAACGAAGTGATCGTCCTGCGCGACGGCGCCGATGCCCTCGACTACCTGTTGCGCCGCAACGCCTACAGCGAGCGTGCCGATGGCAACCCGGCCGTGCTGCTGCTGGACCTGAAATTGCCAAAGGTCGACGGCCTGGAAGTGCTCAAGGTGGTGCGTGCCACGCCCGAGCTGCGCAGCATCCCCACGGTGATGCTGACTTCCTCGCGGGAGGAGCCCGACCTACTGCGTGCCTATGAGCTGGGGGTCAACGCCTATGTGGTCAAGCCCGTGGAGTTCAAGGAGTTCGTCGCGGCGATTTCCGACCTGGGCGTGTTCTGGGCAGTGCTCAACGAACCACCACCCGGCTCGCTGCGCCTGAACCGCCGTGGCAGCCACTGAGGCCCCCGCCAGATGTTGCCGACACCGCTCAAACTGTTGATGGTCGAAGACAGCTCGATGGACGCCGAGCTGACCCTGATGCGCCTGGAGCGCAGCGGGCTGCACGTACAATCGCAACTGGTGTTCGACCATGTCGGGGTGGAACACGCCCTGCTTGAAACCCGTTTCGACCTGATCCTGTGCGACTGCGTGCTGCCCGGCTCCTCCGGCACCGAGGTGCTGGCCATCGCCCAGCGTCTGGCGCCCGACACACCGTTCATTTTCCTCTCGGGCATCTATGGCGAAGAACATGCGGTAGAGATGATTCGCCTGGGCGCCACCGACTACGTACTGAAGAAGAACCTGCCGCTATTGCCCAAGGCCGTGCGCCGGGCCCTGTCCGAAGTGCAAGAGCGCCAGCGCCGGCGCCGTGCCGAAGAAGCACTGGCCGATGTCGAGGCCCGCGCACGCATTGCCATCGATGCCGCTGGCATGGGCACCTGGGACTTCCGGCCGCAACAAGGCCAGCTGGCCTGGGACGACCGTTGCAAGACCCTGTTCGGCCTGCCGGTCGAGACCGAGATGAGCCTGCAGGTGTTCTATGCCGGAATCCACCCCGACGACCAGGCCAAGGTGCGCGACGCCGTCGAGCAGGCCATGCGCCCGGACAGCGATGGCCTGTACCGGGTCGAGTTCCGCATTGCCCAGCCCAATGGCCTGGAACCGCGCTGGCTGCTCAGCAGCGGCCAGTGCCAGTTCGTCGACGGCCAGTGCACGCGGTTTTCCGGGGTATTGCAGGACATCCATACCCAGCGTCAGGCGACCCAGGCGCTCAGGCAGCTCAACGAAATGCTCGGCGAACGGGTCGAGCGCCGCACCCGTGAGCGGGACCGTGCCTGGGAGTTGTCCCAGGACTTGCTCGCGGTACTCAACAAGGACCTGACCCCGGTGGCCCTCAACCCGGCCTGGGAGGCCAGCCTGGGTTTCTCCCGCGAGCGCCTGAGCCAGACTTCGCTGCTGCACCTGCTGCCCGAAGTGGATCAGGAGGCGTTGCTCACCGAACTGGCGGCCCTCGCCCATGGCCGTACCAGCGCCCGCTTCGTCGGCCGCATCCAGCATGCCGGTGGCCAGTTGCGCTGGCTGTCCTGGGTGGTGGTGCCGGAAGACACCTTGCTCTACGTGGTGGCGCGGGACATCACCAGCGAGCGCGAAACGGCCCTTGGCCTGGCCGAAGCCAACACCCGCCTGCGCGAACAGATCACCGAGCGCGAACGCATCGAGGCCGCGCTGCAGCAAATGCAGCGGCTGGAGGCCGTCGGCCAGCTCACCGCCGGGGTCGCCCACGACTTCAACAACCTGCTCACGGTCATCCTCACCGGCGCCAGCTTCCTAGAGCGCGACCTTGCCAAGGGTAACCTGGACAAGGCCCGCAGCCGCCTGACGCATATCCGCGAAGCCGGTGAGCGCGGCGCCAAACTGACCTCGCAATTGCTCGCCTTCTCGCGCCGCCAGCGCCTGGAGCCGGTGCCGCTGAACCTGAACCGCACCCTCACTGGCCTGGAAGAATTGCTGCGCCGCACCCTCGGCGGCAACATCCTGGTGCGCCTGGACCTGGACCATGGCCTCTGGCAAGCGCTGACCGATCCGACCCAGACCGAGATGATCATTCTCAACCTGGCCATCAACGCCCGCGACGCCATGCCCGGAGGCGGCCAGCTCACCCTGTCGACCCGCAACACCCGTATCAAGGCCCGCCCGCAGCGCCCGGAAGACCCTGAACCCGGCGAGTACGTGATGCTGAGCATCCGTGACACCGGCTGCGGCATGAGTGAAGAGGTGCTGGCCAAGGTGTTCGAGCCGTTCTTCACCACCAAGGACATCGGCAAGGGCTCCGGCCTGGGCCTGGCCCAGGTGTTCGGCTTTGCCAAGCAGTCCGGCGGCGGTGTGCGCATCGATACCGAGCCTGGGCATGGCACCCAGGTGGCGGTATACCTGCCGGCGGTGAAGCAGGAGATGGCCATCGATCCTGTAGCGCCTAAAGCCACCCTGCCGAGCGATGACAGTGGCCGGGACCGCACGGTATTGCTGGTGGATGACGATCACCTGGTGCGCGACATGCTCGGTGACGTGCTGCGCCAGTATGGCTACCAGGTGCGCCAGGCGCACAGTGGGGAGCAGGCGCTGGCCCTGCTGGACGACGATATCGACCTGCTGCTGACGGACTTTGCCATGCCCGAATTCAATGGCGGGCAACTGGCCCTGGCGGCGCGCGACCGCTACCCGCAGTTGCCGGTGGTATTCCTGACCGGGTATGCAGAGCTGGAAGGGCTGGAGGTGCCAGGGAGCCTGGTGATGCAGAAGCCCGTGCAGGCGGATGAGCTGGCCAGGGTGCTGAATGAATTGCTGCGGGTAGCCGGTTAGATTTGCTTTGCCTGCCCCGGCCTCTTCACAGGCACGCCCGTGAAGAGGCCGGCACAGGAAACAGAAACAGCAAAACCCAGCGCCGACTGTAGTCTGCACTGAATAAAAAATGGGTATTTGAAGAGAGAAAATGGCAGGGGCGGCTGGATTCGAACCAACGCATGGCAGGATCAAAACCTGCTGCCTTACCGCTTGGCGACGCCCCTGTATCGGATGCAGCTGATGCTGCTCTGACAATTCCAACTGAGTGACAACTGGGTTGTTGTCTTGGAATGCGCGGCACTTTAACACATAGATTCAGCCTGTAAACCCCCAACGTGAAAAAAATGCTTTAAAACAGCAAGTTAGTGCTTCCGAGCCGTTTTCATGGCCCGCCAGGGCTACCACCCGTCGTTTTTCCACCGCCTCGCTTCAACACAATCGCATTCCTCCCTTCCAATCAGATAAGCGAACTGCATTGACCAAGGAGGACCCCATGCCCGTATCCCACGACCTCTACCAGGACCTGCACTACCCGCGCGAAATCGTTCAGCAGCGGCGCCAGCAGGACAAGGCCCTGGACCGCCTGCTCGACGAGTACGTGGACATCGACAACCAGGTGCTGGCCGCCGAATCGATCTCGGCAGGCAATTTTGTAGACGAAGACCTGCGCCATCTCAAGGAGCGACGGCTAACGGTGAAGTACATGATCGAGCGCCAGCTGGAGCGCAAGGTCTAGCGACCTATCGCTCCAGGCGATCATTGCCGGTCACTTTATCTATTAGTCACAATGGCCGCCCTCGGGCAAGCTGCACGCTGCCCTGCCTTTGCCCAAGGAGCTTAGCTTTTGTCTGCCTGGATCCCTTCCCCGCTGCGCCAGCTCGGCCAGCGCTTGCGCGGCGCGTCGTCAAACCAGAGTGAACTGCTCGGCTGGTTCGAGGACAAGGCACACAGCCGTGGCTATAAGCTCAGTGACGGCCAGCGTCGGGTCATCGACAGCATGGCCAGGCAGCTTGCCCAACTGGAGGGTGGTCAGCCACGCAGCCTCTACCTGTACGGCTCAGTCGGCCGCGGCAAGAGCTGGCTGCTCGATGGCTTTTTCCAGGCCGTGCCGGTCGAGGCCAAAAGGCGCCTGCACTTCCACGATTTTTTCGCCCGCCTGCACCAGGGCATGCACCAGCACCGCCTGCTGGACGATGCATTGGGCGCCACCCTGGACGAACTGCTGGGTGACTGCCAGATACTGTGCTTCGACGAGTTCCATGTGCATGACATCGGCGATGCCATGCTGCTGACCCGGCTGTTCAACGCCCTGTTCGCCCGCGGCATCTTCCTATTGGTGACCTCCAACTACGCACCTGAAGGGCTGCTGCCCAACCCGCTGTACCACGAACGCTTCCTGCCGGTAATCCGCCTGATCAACAGCTCGATGGAAGTGCTTGAAGTCGGTGGCGACACGGACTTTCGCAGCCTGCCGGCCAACCGCGAGCACCAGCGCTTCACCCAGGGGCACTATGTGTGGCCGGGGGATGCCGTGCAGCGCCAGGCGCTGAACGTGCCGGATGAACAACCGGTGGTGCTGGAGGTGAACAAACGCCCGCTGCGCGCCCTCGCCATCGATGGCCGCCGGGTGGTGCTGGCCTTTGACGACTTGTGCGAGAAGGCCACGGCGGTCATCGACTACCTGGTGCTGGTCGGGCAATATGACGAGTGGATCATCGATGGGCTGGATGATCTGTCGGAATGTTCGCTGGCGGCGCAGCAGCGCTTCGTCAACCTGGTGGATGTACTGTATGACCAGGATCGGCAGGTGACCGTGATCGGGCGCAGGCCTCTGGAAGAAAGCCTCGGCGGGCCGCTGGCCGACCTGATGCGGACCCGCAGTCGCCTGGGGCAGTTGCACCAGATCGGGCCCGATAGCGCTATCGCCTGATCGGGCCTCTCGCGGCTAAAGACGCTCCTACAGGGATAGCGCCGTACCTGTAGGAGCGGCTTTAGCCGCAAAGAGGCCCGAACAGGTCAACCCATCACCCAGCCCTGGGCAAATCCGCCAGCACCGCCTCGATCTCCCCTAGCACCGCCGGGTCATCCAGGGTCGAAGGCGGCACATACGCCTGCCCATCGGCAATCTTGCGCAGCACCGCCCGCAGGATTTTCCCCGAGCGGGTCTTGGGCAAGCGTTTCACCAGCCGCACCCGGTTGAAGCACGCCAGCGCGCCAATTTCCTCACGTACGCTGCCCACCAGCTCCACCAGCAACTGCGCCTCGGCAATGCCCTCGCCATCCTTGAGCACCACCAGCGCCAGCGGCACCTGGCCCTTGATCTCGTCATGCACGCCGATCACCGCACACTCGGCCACCGCCGGGTGGCGGGCGACCAGGTCTTCCATCTCACCTGTGGACAGCCGATGCCCTGAGACGTTTATCACGTCGTCGGTGCGGCCCATGATGTAGACGAAGCCTTCTTCATCCAGGTAGCCGCCATCACCGGTGTGGTAGTAACCCGGGTAGGTCTGCAGGTACGCCTGCAGGTAGCGATCATGGTCGCCCCACAGGGTCTGGCTGCACCCCGGCGGCAGCGGCAGGGCGATGACGATGGCGCCTTGTTGATCAGGGCCCAGCAGGTGCCCGTCATCATCCAGAACGCGCACGTGATAACCCGGCACCGCGCGGTTGCTCGATCCCGGCCGCGCCGCACAACCCGCCAGCCCCACGCAAGGCGCGGTGACCGGCCAGCCGGTTTCGGTCTGCCACCAGTGGTCGTGTACCGGTTTGCCGGTGACCCGTTCCAGCCATTCATGGGTACTGGAATCGAGCTTTTCCCCGGCCAGGAACAACTGGCGCAGCGAGCTCAGATCATGCTTGCGGATCAGCTCGCCATCCGCGTCTTCCTTGCGGATCGCGCGCATGGCAGTCGGTGCGCAGAACAAGGCATTGACCTTGTATTGCTCGACCACCCGCCAGTACGCCGAGGCGTCCGGGGTGCGGATCGGCTTGCCCTCGTAGAACACCGTCGTGCAGCCGCTCATCAGCGGCCCATAGACAATCAGCGAATGGCCGACCACCCAGCCGACATCGGAAATGCCCCACCACACATCCCCGGCCTGCATGCCGTAGATATGTCGCATCGCATAGCACAGGGCGACCGCGTTGCCCCCATTTTCGCGGACGATACCCTTGGGTTTGCCGGTGGTGCCAGAGGTGTACATGATATACAGCGGGTCGCCGGCATCCAGCTCGACGGGCGCCACCGGTTCGGCACTGGCCAGTGCCTGCTGCCAGTCCAGGTCCCGGCCTGCCTGCAACTGCGCACGGGCCTGGGGCCGCTGCAACACCAGCACATTGCGGGGTTGATGTCGGGCCACCTGCAGAGCGCGATCAACCAGCGGCTTGTACTCGATCACCCGGTCGAACTCCAGGCCACAGGACGCGGTGAGCAACAGCGTCGGCCGGGCATCATCGATGCGCAGTGCCAGCTCGTTGGCGGCAAAGCCACCGAACACCACCGAATGCACCGCGCCGATCCGCGCGCAAGCGAGCATGGCCATGGCCGCCTGGGGCACCATCGGCATGTAGATGATCACCCCGTCGCCCTTGCCCACGCCCAGCTGCCGCAGCAAACCGGCCAGACGTGCCACTTCGTCGCGCAGCTGGTGGTAGGTGAAGACCTGCTGTACACCGGTCACGGGGGAGTCGTAGATCAGCGCCAGCTGCTCGCCCCGGCCCAGTTCGATCTGCCGATCGAGGGCCAGGTAACAGCTGTTAAGGCGGCCGTCGGCGAACCAGCGGTGGGTGCCGTCGGGGTTGTCCTGCAGGGTCAGCGAGGGCTTGCGGTACCAGGCCAGGGATTCGGCCTGTTCGGCCCAGAAGGCAGCAGGGTCGGCAATGGATTGGGCGTAGCTGTGCTGGTAGGTCATGTTGATGAAAACCCGGTACTTGTTGTTATTGAAGGGCGAATAGTGAGTATGGCCCGCCACGCCGGGGCCGCCATGGGACTAAAGTCACAACGGACCTGCAAATTTGCAGACAACGCAAAAATGCCCCACAACGGTGCAAAGCCTCTAGAATAGGCGCCCCTCCCCGCCACAGAGCAGCTCATGGACATCGATCAGGCCCGAACCTTCCTGGAAATCGTGCGTTGCGGCAGCCTGGTCGCCGCCGCCGAACGCCTGTTCGTGTCGCAGACCGCCATCACCGCCCGTGTGCAACGCCTGGAGCAGCAACTGGGCTGCCAGCTGTTCGTGCGCAGCCGCAACGGGGCCAGCCTGACCAGTGACGGCGAGGCCTTCGTCAGCTACGCCAACCAGCTGGTGCAGACCTGGGAAGCGGCGCGCCGCGACCTGCCACTGCCCGAAGGTTGCCAGCAGGTGCTGCATGTGGGCGCGGAAGTGAGCCTGGGCAACCCGATGTTGCTCGACTGGGTCGGTGCCCTGCACCGCGAGCTGCCCAGCCATGCCATCCGCAGTGAGGTGAGCGATGGCGAGTCGTTGCTGCGCAAGGTGGAGATGGGCCTGCTCGACGCCGCACTGGTGTACCAGCCGACCTACGGCCCAGGGCTGCAGGTGGAGCAGTTGATGGAAGAGAAGCTGATCCGCGTGCGTCGGGTCGATCAACCCGAGCCGTACATCTACATCGACTGGGGCGAAGCCTTCCGCCGCCAGCATGACGCCGCCCTGCCCGACTGCGCCCGTCCGGCACTGAGTTTCAACCTCGGGCCGCTGGCCCTGCAGTTCATTCTCGACCAAGGTGGCAGCGGCTATTTTCGTACCCGCGTGGTACAGGCCTACCTGGATACCGGCGTGTTCGAGCGCGTGCCACAGGCGCCGGAGTTCACCTACCCGACCTACCTGGTCTACCCGCGAAAGCGCGACAGCGAGGCCCTGCAGCAGGCCTTCGCGGTGCTGCGCCAGCTGGTGGCAGCCGGCGCCAGCGATTGGTCACAACGCTGGGACCCGGTTATCTGAGGCAGCGCTGAGCAACTGGCGCTTGAGACCGGCGATCAGGTCGGTCTGGGTGACCACGCCAACCAATTGCTCACCGTCGAGCACCGGCAGGCAGTGCAGGCCTTGCTCGCACAGCAGCGGCAGCAGGCGCTCCAGCGGGTGCTGGCTGCTGACGCTGACCACCCGCCGGCTCATCACCTGCTCCATGCGTACCGCCTTGCGGCCGAACAGGCCACGCCAGCTGAACTGGCCACGCTGCATGGCCGGGCCGACCAGGTCACTGAGGCTGACAATGCCCACCAGCTTGCCCTGCTGTAGCACTGGCAAGGTTTTCAGGTGGTGGTCGGCGAGCATTTTCCAGGCCTGCTCCAGGGTGGTCTGCGGCGAGGCGAACTGCACATCGCGGGACATCACCGACCCGGCAGTGATGCCGCCGAGACTGCGCTCCAGCGCGTGCTGCTCGGTGGCGAGGATGATGCGCTCCAGCTCGTCGCGGGTGACGTCGACGAATTCGCCCAACTCTTCCAGGGCCTGATCCAGGTCGGCGCCACTGACGCCCACGCGTTCGCTGGGCAGCGGGTCGTGAGTGTGGTGCAAATCCTTGCGCGGTGCCACGCCTTTCGGATAGTGCACGCCAGTGAGGCGGTTGTAGACCACGGCCACGGCCACCAGGATCAGCGCGTTGAGCAGCACCGGTTCGAGCAGGTGATCGCCCAAGGCCGTCAGGCCCGGGTCGGCCAGTACCGCGCTCACTGCCACACCACCACCGGGTGGATGCAGGCAACGCAGCAGGCACATCACCAGGATCGAACCCCCCAGGGCAACGGCCGCCACCCACAGTTCAGGGCCAAAGCCCTGGCGCATGGCCAGGCCAACCGCAGTGGCCAGGGCATAACTGCCGAGCACGGGCCACGGCTGCGCCAAGGGCCCGGAGTGCACGGCGAACACCAGCACCGCCGAGGCCGCCAACGGGCCGAGAAGGTGCAGGGCAATGCCCGGGCCATAGGCCAGGCTAGTCAGCCAGCCAGCGAGGAACAGGCCGAGCAACGCGCCGATACCGGCACGCAACCATTGTTTGGGGGGGGTATTCAGGGGCGCTGGCAACAGCCGCTGCAGACGACTTTCGGAACGCATGGCAGACATTTAGGTAATCGGGATCTGTAGTTTTTCTGATTAAAAAGAAAGCCCAGCCGAAGTGGCCTGGGCCTCGTATTGCGGATGCAATAGCTCAAGGGGCTCCGTCCGTGGAGAGATGGAAACCGCAGGGTTTCGTGTGAGGGATTGTGCCGGGTGGGGGGAGATTGGGCTAATTCAAAAAAATGCGGCTGTACTGCAATTTTTTTGCAGTGCTGATCTGGCCACGGGGGCCGCTAGCGAGCCTTGCGCGATAATTCGATACTCACCCGCAACCCACCCATGGGGCTCTGCAGCAGCGCCAACTGCCCGCCCCACGCCTCGACGATATCGCGCACGATGCCCAGCCCCAGCCCATGCCCATCGACTTGCTCATCCAGCCGCGAGCCGCGCTCCAGCACCTGCAGGCGCCGGTTCTCCGGAATGCCGGGGCCATCATCATCGACCCACAACTGATAGCCCTCCGCCATCGGCGCAATCCCCAGCCGCACTTCGCTGTCCGCCCACTTGCAGGCGTTGTCCAGCAGGTTGCCGAGCAGCTCCAACACGTCTTCGCGATCCCACGGCAGCAGCAGCCCCGGCGGCATATCACGCGTGAGCAGCAAGCCTTCGCCATGGATCATGCCCAAGGTTGCCAGCAAGCCCGGCAGCTCGGCATCACAATCGAACTGCGCCCCAGGCAACGCATCGCCCGCCAGGCGCGCCCGATTCAGCTCACGGGCCAGGCGCTGCTGGATCTGCTCCAGCTGTTCACGCAACTGCGCCTGCACCTCTGGCAGGTCTTTCAATCGCTCGCTGGAGGCCAGGCTGAGCAGCACCGCCAGCGGTGTCTTCAGCGCATGGCCGAGGTTGCCCAAGGCATTGCGCGAACGGCGCAGGCTGTCTTCGGTGTGGCTGAGCAAGTGGTTGACCTGGTCCACCAGCGGTGCCAGCTCACTGGGCACTTCGGCATCGAGCTGCGAGCGCTGGCCTTGCTGCAGCTGGGCGATCTGCTGGCGCGCGCGTTCCAGCGGGCGCAGCGAGCGGGTAACGGTGATGCGCTGCAGCACCAGCACGATCAGCAATGCCACCAGGCCCATGCCCAGGCCGATCTGCTGCAGACGACGAAAGCCCTCGCGCACCGGCGAGTAGTCTTGCGCCACGCTGATCGAGATGTCCTGGCCAAGGCGCCGGTAATCGGCGCGCAAGGCCAGCAGTAGCTGCCCTTCCGGGCCCAGCTCGTGGCTATCGGACAGTCCTGGCGCGGCCGGCCTGGGCATGTCCAGGTCCCACAGCGAACGCGAGCGCCAGGTGCCCTGCTCGAAATCGATACGGAAGTAGTAACCGGAAAAAGGCCGCTGGTAAGCCGCGGAGATGCGCCGCTCATCCAGTTGCAGGCCATTAGGACCACGCACCAGTGCCACCAGCAGGTTCTCGCTCTCCTTGCGCAGGCCGTTTTCCAGGTAGCGCTGCAAACCCGCCTCGAACAACCACAATGTGAGCTGCGCGAGCACCACCCCGACCACCACCAGCACGGCGACCAGGCCCAGGCTCAGGCGCGCCTGGATGGACTTCATCCGCCGCTCCCGGCATAGATGTAACCCTGCCCGCGGCGCGTCTCGATGACGCTACGGCCCAGCTTGCGCCGCAGGTGGTTGACGTGCACCTCCAGCACATTGGAATCGCGCTCGGTCTCGCCGTCGTACAGGTGCTCGGCCAGGTGGCTCTTGGACAGGATCTGCTGCGGGTGCAGCATGAAATAACGCAACAGGCGAAACTCCGCCGCCGTCAGCTGGACGTCGACACCGTCACGGCTCACGCATTGGCGGCTTTCATCCAGGTGCAGGCCTGCAGCTTCCAGCGTGGGTTGGTTGGCCAGGCCCCGGGCACGGCGCAGCAGCGCCTGAATGCGCAGCTGCAATTCCTCGGGGTGGAAAGGCTTGCTCAGGTAATCGTCGGCTCCGGCTTTCAGGCCTTCGATCCGCTCTGCCCACGAGCCTCGCGCCGTCAGGATCAGCACCGGCGTGGCCAGGCCGCCGGCACGCCACTGCGCCAGCACTTCCAAGCCCGGCAAACCGGGCAGGCCAAGATCGAGGATGATCAGGTCGTAGGGTTCGCTCTGGCCCTGGTACACCGCATCACGGCCATCGGCCAGCCAGTCCACGGCATAACCCTGGCGCTGCAGGCTGGTGGTCAGTTCGTCCGCCAGGGGCACGTTGTCTTCGACAAGCAACAGGCGCATGTCAGTCGTCTTCCTCGTCTTTGAGCAGGGCACCGCTGCTGGCATCGAGCTTGATCTCGCGCACCACGCCGTCGTTGGTCAGCAGTTCGACTTCATATTCGTAGCGGTCGTCGTGTTCTTCCAGCTCGGCCTCCAGCAGACGCGCCCCGGGGTAACGCCCCAGGGCGGCTTCCAGCAATTGCTCGAGCGGCAGGATGACGCCTTTCTGGCGCAGCTTCAGGGCCTGGTCTTGGTCCAGGTCGCGGGCAACGGCCAGGGAGCACACGGCCAGCAGCGACAACGCCAGGTATCGTGCCGGCCGGGATAAATGGATCATCAGCTGTCCCGCTCGTCCTTCAGCACTTCACCGGTCTTGGCATCCAGGTCGACATCCCACTCGACGTTCTGCGTGTCGCGCAGCTCGACCTTGTAGATGTAGCGGCCGTATTCATTTTCCAGCTCAGAGTCGGTGACGGTGGCACCCGGGTGCTTGGCCACGGCGGTGGCCTTGAGTTCGTCCAGCGACTTGATGGTCTTGGCATTGACCAGTTTGACCACTTCGTCCGGCTGGACGTCCTTGGCGAAAGCGGCATTGGCGCCCAGGGCAAGGGCGGCGGCGGTAAACAGGGCAGTCAAGGTTTTCATGGGGGCTCTCCTGAGCGACGTTCAAGTTGTCTACGGGGTTAAGACTAACCAGCGGTCCTTAATTCAACCTGAAAACAGCTGGCGCCATGATAGCCCAGCTGCAACGGGATCAAGCCCCTATAATGACCGGCTTGTCAGTCGCGAGATCCGTCATGAGCGCCATTCACATCAAATTTCCTGCACTGAGCTTCAAGGCTGGCCGGCGTGCGCTGCAGCAAATTCGCGAGCAGGGTCTGCAGGCAGCCGATGTGGGCGTGTTGCCAGGTGCGGCAGGTGGGCCCAAACCCCTGGGTATCCAGGGCCTGGACCTCGCGCTGTTCGGTGAATGGCTGCCATCGGCGCCGCGGCAACGTGCGCTGATCGGTGCCTCGATCGGCTCCTGGCGCTTCGCCAGCGCCTGCCTCGACGACCCGGTCGCCGGCATCCGCCGCCTGGGCGAGCTGTATACCGAACAGGACTTCGCCAAGGGTGTCACTCCCGCCGAGATCAGCCGCAGCTGCCAGCGCATGCTCGACGACCTGCTGCAGGGCCGCGACGGGCAGATCCTCGCCAATCCGCACTACCGCCTGAACATCCTGGTGGTAAAGAGCCACGGCAATCTCGCACACGACCACCGTGGCCGCCTGGGCATGGGCCTGGGCTCGGTGATCGCCAGCAACCTGCTGGGGCGCTCGCGCCTGGCCCGGCACTTTGAACGGATCATCCTGCATGATGAGCGCAGCGTGCCACCACTCGATGCGCTGACCGACTTCCCCTCGCGCTGCCTGCCGCTGGACCTGGCCAACTTGCGCCACGCCCTGCTCGCCTCGGGCTCGATCCCGATGGTGATGGAAGGCGTGCGTGACATTCCCGGCGCCGGTGCTGGCACCTACCGCGACGGCGGCCTGCTCGACTACCACCTCGACCTGCCCTACCGCGGTGACGACCTGGTGCTGTATCCGCACTTCACCGACAAGGTGGTGCCCGGGTGGTTCGACAAGGCGCTGCCCTGGCGCAAGGGCGATGCCACGCGCCTGCAGAACGTGCTGCTGATGACCCCCTCGCCGCAGTACCTGGCCGCCCTGCCCTTCGGCAAGCTACCGGACCGCAACGATTTCAAGCGTTTCATGGGCGATGCGCCGAGCCGCAAGCGCTACTGGTACAAGGCCATTGCCGAAAGCCAGCGGCTAGGTGACGAACTGCTCGAACTGATCGCCACCGGGCGGTTGCACGAACGCCTGCAAGCCTTGTAGCGACCATGCTGGTAGACTGCGCGCATTATTGATTCACGCAGAGTTAAGACAGTGGAAATCTTCAAGGAATTTACATTCGAATCGGCCCACCGCCTGCCCCACGTTCCTGAAGGGCACAAGTGCGGCCGCCTGCACGGCCACTCGTTCAAGGTCGGCCTGCACCTGACCGGCCCGCTCGACCCGCACACCGGCTGGATCCGCGATTTCGCCGAGGTCAAGGCGATCTTCAAACCGATCTACGAGCAACTGGACCACAACTACCTGAACGACATTCCAGGCCTGGAAAACCCTACCAGCGAAGTGATCGCCAAGTGGATCTGGGAACAGGTCAAGCCACTGATGCCGGAGCTGTCGAAGGTGCGTATTCACGAGACCTGCACCAGCGGTTGCGAATATACCGGCGATTGAGACGCGCAGGCCGGCGCGCCTCAGGAACGAGGGCTACGGTGCGGGGGGACAGGAAAATCGATCACCTCAAGAGCAATCTTGCCGCCGTATCCGTGCCAGTCTCCCAGATAGTGATGCCCATACTGCTTGAAGCGCTTGATTTTTCTTCCTGCCGGGCTGAGCAGCATGAGGTTGGGATACCAGACACCCTTGGCAAGACTGGCGGGCGACAAGCCCTCGATACCCCACAGTGAGCGGCTCGCTCGACCGGCCGGGGTGGAGATAGGCTCGAAGATCATCCATCGGTCCCAATTGGTTTGCAGGACATATTCCAAATGCGGCCAGGCGTCGCTGTTCTCATCTGCGTAAGCGGCCCGCACTTCGTAGGCGTAATGGTCAGCGAGCTTGTACACACCGAACCAGAACACATCGCAAATCACGTTCAGATCGTCTTTGGAATATCGGGGCCGAGGCTCGGCCTGAACCCATTCACGCTTTTGCGATGCTGCGCTCAATTCTGCCCAGAGCGGATCGAAACTACCCTCGAGACTGAACGCAGCGTCAACGTCCGCCTTGCCAGACTGCCAGTGCACACGGGCATTGAACGACAGGTCCGGCTGAAAGTTGAACCCATACATTGGCGCTTCCCTTTGGAAAAGACGGGACGCTACCGAGCCGCGAGCTGAACCGTCAGAGGGAAGCTGATCACTCCATCGACATCTTCAGGAACGCAGGTGCGATGTAGCGCTCGTAGTGCGCCTCGGACAACAGGAAAAACTCCCGATCGATGGCATCGCGCAGCTGTGGCAGCTCCCAGTCGCGGAACTCCGGGAGCAACGCCATTCCATAGGCCTCCAAGTCCCGGATCATCCGTGCGCCACGGGCGATCAGCTGGTAGGCCCAGCAGTATTCCGACTGTTGCTCGACAAAGCGGATCGAGCGCTGCTGCAACTGCTGGCGCAGCAGGCCTTTGTCGAACACTTCGAGCTTGGCCATCATCACCTGTACCAGCAGTTGTTCCAGGCGCAGCCAGACGGCGCGCTTCTGCTCGTCGTCGTACCCATTCCAGTTGATCACTTCATGGTGGAAACGCTTGCAGCCACGGCAAACCGTGTCTCCATAGACAGTGGAACAGAGGCCGACGCAAGGGGTCTTGATGGACTGGTTGGACATTGAAAACAACAGCTTGGCGGTGGAACACGGCGTCATGTTAGCCCTTTGTCTAACCAGGGTCACCCGTTAAAGTCATGATCGCTGCCTTACCTTCGGGCTTTTTTTGCCGTAGAATCATCCCGCCTTTTCAAGGCAACAATGTCCGTTGGAAGCTGTTTTCAAAGCGTCACGAGCACAGTTCATCCGGTAGAACGGCGTTGGCCCGGGCCATGCAACCCTCGCATGCCCGCGCCAGCCCTCATCAGCTCCCGTTCTGCAGGCGTAAAACTTTGAAAGCAGCTTCTGTAAGGATTCTCTGCGACTCTGGCTGGGCGGCCCACAAAGCCGTGGCAGCGCATGGGTGCATTGAATGCTGGATGAGCGTCCCGGACTCCCTTTAGGGACCACTGATGAGGGTAATAACTGTGCTTGAAGCCTACCGCAAACACATCGAAGAGCGTGCCGCCCTGGGTATCGTGCCCCAGCCGCTGAACGCCGAACAAACTGCAGGCCTGGTCGAGCTGCTGAAAAACCCGCCAGCCGGCGAAGAAGCCTTCCTCGTAGACCTGATCACCAACCGCGTTCCGCCAGGGGTCGATGAAGCTGCCTACGTCAAGGCCGCTTTCCTCTCCGCCGTCGCCAAGGGCGAAGCCAAGTCGCCACTGATCGACCGCAAGCACGCTGCTGAACTGCTGGGTACCATGCAGGGCGGCTACAACATCGAGACGCTGGTCGCGCTGCTCGACGACGCCGAACTGGGCGCCGTCGCGGCCGAACAGCTCAAGCACACCCTGCTGATGTTCGATGCCTTCCACGACGTGGCCGAAAAGGCCAAGGCCGGCAACGTTCACGCCAAGGCCGTGCTGGAATCCTGGGCTGCCGGCGAGTGGTTCACCTCGCGCCCGGCCATCGCCGACAAGTACACCCTGACCGTGTTCAAGGTGCCTGGCGAAACCAACACCGACGACCTGTCCCCTGCTCCGGACGCCTGGTCGCGCCCTGACATCCCGCTGCACGCCCTGGCCATGCTGAAAATGGCCCGTGACGGCATCGAGCCGTCGCAGCCAGGTTCGGTCGGCCCGCTGGCACAGATCGAAGCGGTCAAGGCCAAGGGCTTCCCGGTGGCCTACGTCGGTGACGTGGTCGGTACCGGTTCCTCGCGTAAATCCGCCACCAACTCGGTGCTGTGGTTCTTCGGCGACGACATCCCTTACGTGCCGAACAAGCGCGCCGGTGGCTTCTGCTTCGGCACCAAGATCGCCCCGATCTTCTACAACACCATGGAAGACGCCGGCGCCCTGCCGATCGAATTCGACTGCACCAACCTGGCCATGGGCGACGTCATCGACGTTTACCCGTTCAAAGGTGAAGTGCGCCGTCACGGCAGCGACGAGCTGGTTACCGAGTTCGCGCTGAAAACCGAAGTGCTGCTGGACGAAGTCCGCGCTGGCGGCCGTATTCCGCTGATCGTCGGCCGTGGCCTGACCGAAAAGGCTCGCGCCGAACTGGGCCTGGGTGCTTCCGACCTGTTCAAGAAGCCAGAGCAGCCTGCCGACACCGGCAAGGGCTTCACCCTGGCGCAGAAGATGGTCGGCCGTGCCTGCGGCCTGCCAGAAGGCCAGGGCGTGCGCCCAGGCGCCTACTGCGAGCCGAAGATGACCACCGTCGGTTCCCAGGACACCACTGGCCCGATGACCCGCGACGAGCTGAAAGACCTGGCGTGCCTGGGCTTCTCCGCTGACCTGGTGATGCAGTCGTTCTGCCACACCGCGGCCTATCCGAAGCCGATCGACGTCAACACCCACCACACCCTGCCAGACTTCATCCGCACCCGTGGCGGTGTGTCGCTGCGCCCAGGCGACGGCATCATCCACAGCTGGCTGAACCGCATGCTGATGCCTGACACCGTGGGTACCGGTGGCGACTCGCACACCCGCTTCCCGATCGGCATCTCGTTCCCGGCCGGTTCCGGCCTGGTGGCCTTCGCCGCCGCCACCGGCGTCATGCCGCTGGACATGCCAGAATCGATCCTGGTGCGCTTCAAGGGCAAACTGCAGCCAGGCATCACCCTGCGTGACCTGGTGCATGCCATCCCTTACTACGCCATCCAGAAGGGCCTGCTGACCGTTGAGAAGAAAGGCAAGAAAAACGCCTTCTCCGGCCGCATCCTGGAAATCGAAGGCCTGGACGAGCTGACCGTCGAGCAAGCATTCGAGCTGTCCGACGCCTCGGCCGAGCGTTCCGCTGCGGGCTGCACCATCAAGCTGCCGGAAAAGGCCATCGCCGAGTACCTGCAGTCCAACATCACCCTGCTGCGCTGGATGATCGGCGAAGGCTACGGCGATGCCCGCACCCTGGAGCGCCGCGCCCAGGCCATGGAAGCCTGGCTGGCCAAGCCTGAGCTGCTGTCGGCCGACGCCGATGCCGAATACGCCGAAATCATTGAAATCGACCTGGCCGACGTCAAAGAGCCTGTGCTCTGCGCGCCGAACGACCCGGACGATGCCCGCCTGCTGTCCTCGGTACAGGGCGAGAAGATCGACGAAGTGTTCATCGGTTCGTGCATGACCAACATCGGTCACTTCCGCGCTGCCGGCAAGCTGCTGGACAAGGTCAAGGGCGGTATCCCGACCCGTCTGTGGCTGGCCCCGCCAACCAAGATGGACGCCCACCAGCTGACCGAAGAAGGCTACTACGGCATCTACGGCAAGGCCGGTGCGCGCATGGAAATGCCAGGCTGCTCGCTGTGCATGGGTAACCAGGCACGTGTGCAGACCGGTTCGACCGTGGTCTCCACTTCGACCCGTAACTTCCCGAACCGTCTGGGCGACGCTACCAACGTGTACCTGGCCTCGGCCGAGCTGGCTGCAGTCGCTTCGATCATCGGCAAGCTGCCGACCGTCGAAGAGTACATGCAGTACGCCAAGGACATCGACAGCATGGCTGCCGACGTCTACCGCTACCTGAGCTTCGACCAGATCGCCGAGTTCCGCGAAGCGGCTGCCAACGCCAAGATCCCGGTTGTTCAGGCGTAAGCATCGGTTGTAGGCTGTAAAACAAAGCCCCGGCAGAAATGCCGGGGCTTTTTTTGTTCATCTTGTGCTGGCCTCAAATCACGAACAGGTCGACAAACCTGTGCACCGCCATCTGCTCCAGCTGTTGCTGATCCTTGCACAACTCGAAAATCTGCTGACAGCGCTGCCGCACAAAGCGAGTTGCCAGGTTTTCCCTGAATTTGGCCTCCAGCAACGGTATCCCCTCCTCCCGCCGCCGCCGATGCCCGATCGGATACTCCACCGACACCTGCTCGGTACTGCTGCCATCCTTGAAGAACACCTGCACGGCATTGGCAATCGAGCGCTTGTCCGCCTCCAGGTATTCGCGACTGAAGCGCGGGTCTTCGACCACCTCCATCTTCTCGCGCAGGCGATCGATGCTCGGGTGATTGGCATGGAAGGCATCTTCATAATGCTCGGCCACCAGGTGACCGAAGATCAGCGGCACCGCCACCATGTACTGCAGGCAGTGGTCACGGTCGGCGGCGTTGGCCAACGGGCCGCTCTTGGAAATGATGCGGATCGCCGACTCTTGGGTGGTAATGACGATGCGGTCGATTTCATGCAGTCGGTTACGCACCAGCGGGTGCAGGGTGACCGCCGCCTCGCAGGCCGTCTGGGCGTGGAACTCGGCCGGGAAGCTGACCTTGAACAGCACGTTCTCCATCACATAGCTGGCCAAAGGTTGCGGCAGGCGCAGCTCATACTGGCCGGCCGGTTTTACTGCCAGGTCCTTGTTGGTGTGACTGAACGAGACGTCATGGAATCCCCACTGCGCTGCCGTCAGCACCCCGGGCACGCCCATTTCGCCACGTAGCGCGATATCGGCCAGGCGCACGCCACGACTGGAGGCGTCGCCAGCCGCCCAGGACTTGCGCGAGCCGGCGTTGGGCGCATGGCGATACGTACGCAGCGCCTGGCCATCAACAAAGGCATGGGACAAGGCTGAAAGCATCTGCTCGCGGTTGGCACCCATCACCCTGGCGCACACGGCGGTCGAGGCCACCTTGACCAGTATCACGTGATCGAGGCCCACACGATTGAATGAATTCTCCAGCGCCAGCACACCCTGGATCTCATGGGCCATGACCATGGCTTCGAGCACGTCGCGCATCAGCAGCGGTGCTTCGCCGCTGGCCACACGCTTCTGTGACAGGTGATCGGCAACCGCCAGGATGCCGCCAAGGTTGTCCGAGGGGTGCGCCCATTCGGCGGCCAGCCAGGTGTCGTTGTAGTCCAGCCAGCGCACGGTGCAGCCGATGTCCCAGGCGGCCTTGACCGGGTCGAGGCGATAGGCGGTTCCGGGAACGCGCGCGCCATTGGGCACCACAGTACCTTCCACCAGCGGGCCGAGGAGCTTGGTGCATTCAGGAAAGCGCAGGGCCAGCAGGCCGCAGCCGAGGGTGTCCATCAGGCAGTTGCGTGCGGTGTCCAGGGCTTCAGGGGATTCGACCCGGTATGTGAGGGCGTAGTCGGCGAGGGTTTGCAGCACCCGGTCGTAGTCCGGGCGGTCGTTCAGGTCAACGTTGGCGCTCATAGCCAGCTCCTGTGAATGTGGGGCTGCTGCGCAGCCCTAATCATCCCAAGCCGAGCGCCAGTGGTGCGTTAGAAGCTATCGCCAGGCACGCGAACCCAGCCCTCCATCAGCACGCGAGCACTGCGGCTCATGATTGCCTTGGTCACCGTCCACTGGCCATCCACCTGGCGCGCCTCGGCCCCGACCCGCAACGTGCCGGACGGATGACCGAAACGCACGGCACTGCGCTCACCCCCGCCCGCAGCGAGGTTGACCAAGGTGCCCGGAATGGCCGCGGCGGTACCGATGGCCACGGCTGCGGTGCCCATCATCGCGTGGTGCAGCTTGCCCATGGACAACGCACGCACCAGCAGGTCGATGTCACCGGCCGCAACCGCCTTGCCACTGGACGCAGTGTAGGTGCTCGGTGGCGCAACGAAAGCCACCTTCGGCGTGTGCTGACGCCCGGCAGCCTGGTCGACATGCTCGATCAGGCCCATGCGCACGGCGCCATAGGCGCGGATGGTCTCGAAACGCAGCAGCGCCTGTGGGTCGCCGTTGATCGCATCCTGCAATTCGGTACCGGTGTAGCCGATGTCGGCGGCATTGACGAAGACGGTCGGGATGCCGGCGTTGATCAAGGTCGCCTTGAAGGTGCCGACACCTGGCACTTCGAGGTCGTCCACCAGGTTGCCGGTGGGGAACATCGCCCCACCGTCGCCCTCCTCGTCGGCGGCCGGGTCAAGGAACTCCAGCTGCACTTCGGCGGCCGGGAAGGTCACGCCGTCGAGCTCGAAGTCGCCGGTTTCCTGCACTTCGCCTTCGGTGATCGGCACATGGGCGATGATGGTCTTGCCGATGTTGGCCTGCCAGATACGCACGGTGGCGACGCCGTTGCGCGGAATGCGCGCCGGGTCGACCAGGCCATTGCTGATGGCGAACGAGCCGACCGCCGCAGACAGGTTGCCGCAGTTGCCGCTCCAGTCGACGAAGGCCTTGTCGATGGCGACCTGGCCGAACAGGTAATCGACATCGTGCCCAGGCTTGATGCTCTTCGACAGGATGACCGTCTTGCTGGTGCTCGAGGTGGCGCCGCCCATGCCGTCGATCTGCTTGGCATAAGGGTCGGGGCTGCCGATGACCCGCAACAGCAAAGCGTCGCGCGCCGGGCCTGGGACCTGGGCCGTTTCCGGCAGGTCTTGCAGGCGGAAGAACACGCCCTTGCTGGTACCGCCACGGATGTACGTGGCGGGGATTCTCACTTGCGCTGGATGTGCCATGTTCAAGTCCTGTTCAAGCGGTCGCTTCGAGGAAGTCCTGGGCAAAGCGCTGCAGCACGCCGCCCGCCTCATAGATCGACACTTCCTCGGCAGTGTCCAGGCGGCAGGTGACCGGCACTTCCACACGTTCGCCATTGCGCCGTGTGACCACCAGGGTCAATGTCGCGCGTGGCTTGCGCTGGCCGAGCACGTCGTAGGTCTCGCTGCCGTCCAGGCCCAGGGTCTTGCGGTCGGTGCCCGGTTTGAACTCCAGCGGCAACACGCCCATGCCCACCAGGTTGGTGCGGTGAATGCGCTCGAAGCCCTCGGCAACGATCGCTTCGACACCAGCCAGGCGCACACCCTTGGCCGCCCAGTCACGGGACGAGCCCTGGCCATAGTCGCCACCTGCAACGATAATCAGTGGCTGCTTGCGCTCCATGTAGGTTTCGATGGCCTCCCACATGCGCGTGACCTTGCCTTCCGGCTCGATGCGCGCCAGCGAGCCTTGCTGCACGCTGCCGTCGTCTTTGCGCACCATTTCGTTGAACAGCTTGGGGTTGGCGAAGGTGGCGCGCTGCGCGGTCAGGTGGTCACCACGGTGGGTGGCGTAGGAGTTGAAGTCCTCTTCCGGCAGGCCCATCTTCGCCAGGTATTCACCCGCGGCGCTGTCGAGCAGGATGGCGTTGGACGGCGACAGGTGGTCGGTGGTGATGTTGTCCGGCAGCACCGCCAACGGGCGCATGCCGCGCAGGGTGCGTTCACCGGCCAGGGCGCCTTCCCAGTATGGCGGACGGCGGATATAGGTGCTCATCGGGCGCCATTCGTACAGCGGCGCGACTTTCGGCCCACGGTCTTCCTCGATGGCGAACATCGGGATGTAGACCTTGCGGAACTGCTCCGGCTTGACCGCCGCACGCACGACCGCGTCGATTTCCTCGTCGCTCGGCCAGATGTCCTTGAGGCGGATTTCCTTGCCGTCGACCACGCCCAGCACGTCCTTTTCGATGTCGAAGCGGATGGTGCCGGCAATCGCGTAGGCCACTACCAGCGGCGGCGAGGCAAGGAACGCCTGCTTGGCATAAGGGTGGATGCGCCCGTCAAAGTTGCGGTTGCCCGACAGCACGGCGGTAGCGTACAGGTCACGGTCGATGATTTCCTGCTGGATCACCGGGTCCAGTGCGCCGGACATGCCGTTGCAGGTGGTGCAGGCGAAGGCGACGATGCCGAAGCCCAGTTGTTCCAGCTCCTTTTCCAGCCCCGCTTCTTCCAGGTACAGCTGCACGGCCTTGGAGCCGGGTGCCAGCGACGACTTGACCCACGGCTTGCGGTTGAGGCCGAGCTTGTTGGCATTGCGCGCCAAAAGGCCGGCGGCAATCACGTTGCGCGGGTTGCTGGTGTTAGTGCAGCTGGTGATGGCGGCGATGATCACCGCACCGTCGGGCATCTGCCCCGGCACTTCTTCCCAGGCACCGGCGATGCCCTTGGCCGCCAGGTCGCTGGTAGCGACGCGGGCATGCGGGTTGGACGGGCCGGCCATGTTACGCACCACGCTCGACAGGTCGAAGCTCAGGGTGCGCTCGTATTCGGCCTTGGCCAGGCTGTCGGCCCACAGGCCGGCGACCTTGGAGTAGGTCTCCACCAACTGCACCTGCTGGTCGTCGCGGCCGGTCAGCTTGAGGTAGTCGATGGTCTGCTGGTCGATGGCGAACATCGCAGCGGTGGCGCCGTATTCCGGGGCCATGTTGGAGATGGTGGCACGGTCGCCCAGGGTCAGGGCGCGCGCACCTTCGCCATGGAACTCGAGATAGGCGCCGACCACTTTCTGCTTGCGCAGGAATTCGGTCAGGGCCAGTACCAAGTCGGTGGCGGTGATGTTCGGTGCCAGCTTGCCGGACAGCTCGACGCCGACGATTTCCGGCAGGCGCATCCACGAGGCGCGCCCCAGCATGACGTTTTCGGCTTCCAGGCCGCCAACACCAATGGCGATCACGCCCAAGGCGTCGACATGCGGGGTGTGGCTGTCGGTGCCGACGCAAGTGTCCGGGTAGGCCACGCCGCGGTCGCTGTGGATGACCGGCGACATCTTCTCCAGGTTGATCTGGTGCATGATGCCGTTGCCGGGCTGGATCACGTCGACGTTCTTGAACGCCTTCTTGGTCCAGTTGATGAAATGGAAGCGGTCTTCGTTACGGCGGTCTTCGATGGCGCGGTTCTTTTCGAACGCCTGTGGGTCGAAGCCACCGCACTCGACGGCCAGGGAGTGGTCGACGATCAGCTGCACCGGCACCACCGGATTGACCTGGGCCGGGTCACCGCCCTTGTCGGCGATGGCGTCACGCAGGCCGGCGAGGTCGACCAGGGCAGTCTGGCCGAGGATGTCATGGCACACCACGCGGGCCGGGAACCACGGGAAGTCGAGATCGCGCTTGCGCTCGATCAGCTGGCCCAGCGAGGCTTCGAGGGTGGCCGGGTCGCAGCGGCGCACCAGGTTCTCGGCCAGCACGCGGGAAGTATACGGCAGGCTGTCGTAGGCACCGGGCTTGATGGCCTCGACGGCAGCGCGGGCATCGAAGTAGTCCAGGGCTGTGCCTGGCAGGTTCTTGCGGAATGCAGTATTCATCTTGGAATCAGGCTCGGTCACAGGATTCGGAAGGTTGCCCCGCTTCCACAAGGGAAGCGGGTTGCCTCTCTTTATCTATTCAGCGCTGTTCGATCGGCACGAACTGGCGCTGTTCGACGCCGACGTACTCGGCGCTCGGGCGGATGATGCGGTTGTTGGCGCGCTGTTCGAACACGTGCGCGGCCCAGCCGGTCAGGCGCGAGCAGACGAAGATCGGGGTGAACAGCTTGGTCGGGATGCCCATGAAGTGGTACGCCGAGGCATGGTAGAAGTCGGCGTTGGGGAACAGGCGCTTCTGCTCCCACATGGTTTTGTCGATGGCTTCGGAAACCGGGTACAGGACCGTGTCACCGACCTGGTCGGCCAGCTGCTTCGACCAGCCCTTGATCACCTCGTTGCGCGGATCGGACTCTTTGTAGATCGCGTGGCCGAAGCCCATGATCTTGTCCTTGCGCTCAAGCATGCGCAGCAGTTCGGCGGTGGCCTCCTGCGAGCTCTGGAAGCGCTCGATCAGTTCCATCGCCGCTTCGTTGGCACCGCCGTGCAGCGGGCCGCGCAGCGAGCCGATGGCAGCAGTGACGCAGGAATACAGGTCGGATAGGGTCGAAGCACAGACCCGCGCGGTAAAGGTCGAGGCGTTGAACTCATGCTCGGCATAGAGGATCAGCGACACGTTCATCACCTTGACGTGCAGCTCGCTCGGCTTCTTGCCATGCAGCAGGTGCAGGAAGTGGCCGCCGAGGGTGTCTTCGTCGCTGGTGCAATCGATGCGCACGCCGTGGTGGGTGAAGCGGTACCAGTAGCACATCACTGCCGGGAACAGCGCCAGCAGGCGGTCGGTCTTTTCGCGCTGGGCTTCGAAGGTCAACTCCGGCTCCAGGGTACCCAGTACCGAGCAACCGGTGCGCATCACGTCCATCGGGTGAGCATCGCGCGGGATGCGCTCGAGCACTTCCTTCAGTGCCTGCGGCAGGTCACGCAGGCCCTTTAGCTTGTGCTTGTAGTCGGCAAGTTCGGCCTTGCTCGGCAGCTCGCCGTACAGCAGCAGGTAGGCGACTTCTTCAAATTCGGCACCGGCGGCCAGGTCACGGACGTCGTAGCCACGGTAGGTCAGGCCTGCACCGGCCTGGCCCACGGTCGACAGTGCGGTCTGGCCGGCCACCTGGCCGCGCAGGCCAGCGCCACTGAGTACTTTTGCTTCGGCCATGGTGTTTCTCCTTTCTTGAATTTGTTATAGGAAGCGATCTGGCTAATTCGGGAGCGGTGCGCTCAACCTTTCTTCTGGGCAAACAGCGCGTCGAGGCTCTGCTCGAAGGCGTGGTAGCCAATGGCGTCGTAGAGCTCCATGCGGGTCTGCATGGTGTCGATCACGTTCTTCTGCGTGCCGTCGCGGCGTAGTGCGGTATAGACGTTCTCCGCCGCCTTGTTCATGGCGCGGAACGCCGACAGCGGGTACAGCACCAGCGACACGTCGACCGAGGCCAGCTCTTCTGTGGTGTACAGCGGCGTGGCGCCGAATTCGGTAATGTTGGCGAGGATCGGCGCTTTCACCCGGTCGGCGAAGGTCTTGTACATCGACAGTTCGGTAATGGCTTCCGGGAAGATCATGTCGGCACCAGCCTCGATGCAGGCGGCGGCACGGTCCAGGGCGGCGTTCAACCCTTCCACCGCCAGGGCATCAGTACGCGCCATGATCACGAAGCTGTCATCGGTGCGGGCATCCACCGCGGCCTTGATGCGGTCGACCATCTCCTGCTGGGTGACGATCTCCTTGTTCGGGCGGTGGCCGCAGCGCTTGGCGCCAACCTGGTCCTCAATGTGGATCGCTGCTGCTCCGAACTTGCACATCGAGCGCACGGTGCGCGCGACGTTGAAGGCCGATGCGCCGAAACCGGTGTCGACATCCACCAGCAACGGCACGTCGCAGACGTCGGTGATGCGGCGCACATCGGTCAGCACATCATCCAGGCCACTGATGCCCAGGTCAGGCAGGCCCAGGGAGCCAGCGGCAACCCCGCCACCGGACAGGTAGATGGCCTTGAAACCGGCACGCTTGGCCAGCAGCGCATGGTTGGCGTTGATTGCGCCGACCACTTGCAGGGGGTGTTCGGCGGCAACGGCGTCGCGGAAACGCTGACCGGGGGTGCTCTTCACAGTCATTTCTCACCTCGTGGGCTGTTGTTGTTGGCGTCCAGGTAGTGACG
This sequence comes from Pseudomonas sp. SMN11, assembly GCF_052041945.1. Lineage (NCBI taxonomy): Bacteria > Pseudomonadati > Pseudomonadota > Gammaproteobacteria > Pseudomonadales > Pseudomonadaceae > Pseudomonas > Pseudomonas sp. SMN11. The sequence continues at coordinate 305,944 of NZ_JBKGGW010000003.1, forward strand.
CTCGATGTTGCGCTTGGACGCGCCGATGTGGCGGCGCATCAGGAGTTCGGCCAGTTCGCCGTCACGGTCGGCGATGGCATCGAGAATGCGGTGGTGTTCGGCAAAGGCCTGGCGCGGCCGGTTGGGCGTGGCGGAAAACTGGATGCGGTACATGCGCACCAGTTGATACAGCTCGCCGCAAAGCATCTTGACCAGAGTCTGGTTGCCGCTGCCCTGGATGATCCGGTAGTGGAAGTCGTAGTCGCCTTCCTGCTGGTAATAACCAAGCCCGGCCTGGAACGCAGCATCGCGCTCATGGGTATCGAGCACCCGGCGCAGCTCGTCGATTTCAGCCTGGCTCATGCGCTCGGCCGCCAGGCGGCAAGCCATGCCCTCCAGCGATTCGCGGATTTCGTACAGCTCGATCAGCTCGGCGTGGTTGAGCGACACCACCCGCGCGCCGACATGCGGCACGCGCACCAGCAGACGCTGGCCCTCCAGCCGATGAATGGCCTCGCGCAGCGGGCCGCGGCTGATGCCATAGGTGCGCGCCAGCTCCGGTTCGGAGATCTTGCTGCCCGGGGCGATGTCGCCCTTGACGATCGCCGCCTGGATACGCCGGAAGACATTCTCGGACAAGGTTTCCGTTTCGTCTGACTCGACGGGGCTTGGAGTGGGGAGGTCCAGCATATTGTCGACACCTCGCTAATCGCTTGAGCAGAAACTAGCGAATCAGAGGCGCGCAGTCAAAGACAAAATGAATATTGTCGACAATCGTCTAAGAACGAACTTACCCAGTGATGGCGTTGTCAGATCGCTTCACGCTGGCGTCAAGACGTCGGCGTGATAGAATGCCGCGCCTCCAACGGGGTATCGATAGTGTATTTGGCATCAATTCATGTTGTTGACAGATGAACGAGGAAGCTTGCGCAGTCGTTGCCAGTCACCTTTGCCCCCGAACACTGCACAGCTCAGCACCACGCCAGGACTATGAGACTTACACCCGTATTATTGCTGTTATGCCTCACTCTGCTGCCGGCCCTTGGCCAGGCGGCGGGCAAGACCGTGTACGGTCTGAACGAATACGCCCGGCTCGGCGACCTTGACCTGGAAGTGGCCGCCAAGCTCGACACCGGCGCCAAGACCGCGTCGCTTAGTGCCCGTGATATCAAGCGCTTCAAGCGCAACGGCGAAAGCTGGGTGCGCTTCTATCTGGCCATCGACGCCGCCCATTCGCACCCCATCGAACGCCCGCTGGCGCGCGTGAGCAAGATCAAGCGCCGCGCCGGCGACTATGATGCGGAATCCGGCAAGGCCTACACCGCCCGCCCGGTCATCGAACTTGAAATCTGCATGGGCCAGGCCCGGCGCACCATCGAAGTCAACCTCACCGACCGCAGCGCCTTCCAGTTCCCGCTGCTGATCGGCTCCGAGGCGCTCAAGCACTTCGACGCGCTGGTCGACCCAAGCCTTAAATACGCGGCCGGCAAACCTGCCTGTGCCACCGACGCTCCCAAAGCAGAGTAACCCCGATGCGCTCTCTTACCCTCCATCTGAAAGTCCTGATCACCGTGCTGGTGCTGCTTGGCGTGGCGGTCACGGCCTATCAGATCTTCGTGCTCGGCATCCCGGTGACCGAGGACGAGACCGACGACTTGTGGAACATCGACGCCAAGGTCGAGTTCGTCGCCAGCTCCAAGGACCCGGTCAAGATCCAGATGTTCGTGCCGCCGCTGAACCGTGACTACGTCAGCCTCAACGAGAGCTTCATCTCCAACAACTACGGCGTCAGCGTCAACCGCGTCGACGGCAACCGCAAGGTAACCTGGTCGGCGCGCCGCGTCAGCGGCAACCAGACCCTGTACTACCGCCTGGTGCTGACCAAGCGCTACAGCAACGAAAAATCCGCCATCAAGGGCCCGACCTTCCGTGACAGCCTGGCCATCGACGGCCCCGAGAAGATCGCCGCCGAAGCCCTGATGGCACCGATCCGCCAGCACTCGGCCGACGTCGAGACCTTCGTCAGCGAGACCATCAAACGGGTCAACAACCTCAACGACGACAACGTCAAGCTGCTGCTGGCCGGCGACACCTCGCCGATGAAGAAGGCCCAGGTCATCGACCTGTTGCTGTCGATCGCCCACGTGCCGATGGAAAAGGTCCACACCATCCGGCTGGTGGCCGACACTCCGCAAACGCCTGAACTGTGGCTGCGCAGCTTCAACGGCAACGACTGGCTGTACTTCAACCCGGACACCGGCGAACAGGGCCTGCCAGCCGACCGCCTGCTGTGGTGGACCGGTGACGACAACCTGATCACCGTCGATGGCGGCAAGAAGGCCAACGTCACCTTCAGCATGAACAACAGCGAGATGAACGCCATCCGCCTGGCCAAGCTGACCGACGAGAACACCGACGCCGACTTCCTCGAGTACTCGCTGTACGGCCTGCCGCTGCAGACCCAGCAAACCTTCATGATCATGGTGATGATCCCGATCGGCGTGCTGGTGATCCTGATCCTGCGCAACCTGATCGGCATCCAGACGCTGGGTACCTTCACCCCGGTGCTGATCGCCCTGGCCTTCCGCGAGACCCAGCTGGGCTTCGGCATCGTGCTGTTCACGGTGATCACCGCGCTGGGCCTGTCGCTACGCTCGTACCTGGAACATCTGAAGTTGCAGATGCTGCCGCGCCTGTCGGTGGTGCTGACCTTCGTCGTGGTCCTGATTGCCGCCATCAGCCTGTTCAGCCACAAGCTGGGCCTGGAGCGCGGCCTGTCGGTGGCGCTGTTCCCGATGGTGATCCTGACCATGACCATCGAACGCCTGTCGATCACCTGGGAAGAGCGCGGTGGTGGCCATGCCATGAAAGTGGCGATCGGCACCCTGTTCGCCGCCTCCCTGGCACACCTGCTGATGATGGTGCCGGAGCTGGTGTACTTCGTCTTCACCTTCCCTGCCGTGCTGCTGATCCTGGTGGGCTTCATGCTGGCGATGGGTCGCTACCGCGGCTACCGCCTGACCGAGCTCGTGCGTTTCAAGGCATTCCTGAAGAAGGCTGACGCCTGATGTTTGGCCTGATCAAGACGTGGAAGGCCCTGGAGGCCCGGGGCATCATGGGGATCAACCGGCGTAACGCGGACTATGTACTGAAGTACAACAAGCGCAGCCTGTACCCGATCGTCGACGACAAGATCATCACCAAGGAGCGTGCGCTTGCTGCCGGCATCCATGTCCCGGAGATGTACGGCATCATCGAGACCGAGAAGCAGATCGAAAAGCTTCACGAGATCATCGGAGGGCGCAACGACTTCGTCATCAAGCCGGCGCAGGGCGCCGGCGGTGACGGCATCTTGGTGATCGCCGACCGCTTCGAGAACCGCTATCGCACGGTGTCGGGCAAGATCATCAGCCACGAGGAAATCGAGCACCAGGTGTCGAGCATCCTCACCGGCCTGTACTCGCTCGGTGGCCACCGCGACCGTGCGCTGATCGAGTACCGGGTGACCCCGGACCAGATCTTCAAGAGCATCAGCTACGAGGGCGTGCCAGACATCCGCATCATCGTGCTGATGGGCTACCCGGTGATGGCCATGCTGCGCCTGCCGACCCGCCAGTCCGGCGGCAAGGCCAACCTGCACCAGGGCGCCATCGGCGTGGGCGTGGACCTGGCCACCGGCGTGACCCTGCGCGGCACCTGGCTAAACAACATCATCAGCAAGCACCCGGACACCACCAACGCGGTGGACGGCGTGCAATTGCCGAACTGGGACGGCTTCATGAAGCTGGCCGCCGGCTGCTACGAGCTGTGCGGGCTGGGCTACATCGGCGTGGACATGGTGCTGGACCAGGACAAGGGGCCGCTGATTCTCGAACTCAACGCCCGCCCCGGCCTGAACATCCAGATCGCCAATGACACCGGGCTGACCCAGCGCACCCATGCCATCGAAGCGCACATCGAAGCGCTGGCCAAGGAAGGCATTACCGAAGACGCCGAGCAGCGTGTACGGGTGACACAGAATCTATTCGGGCACGTGCATCCGCGTTAATCAAGCTGGGGCCGCTTTGCGGCCCCAGGCAATGTTTAATGTCGCGCCTGGTGCTAGGCGCATTTCCTACACAGGTCTACAATCGCCCTCCTCGCTTTTACATCGCCGTCCACACTGATGCCGACCTGTACGCTCCACCCCCTGCCCTACCAGCCCGACCCCGCTGCCTACTTCGCCCGCCTGCGCCAGGCCCCCGGCGCGATCCTGCTCGACAGCGCCCGCCCCGGCGCCGAGCGCGGCCGCTTCGACCTGTTCAGCGCCTGGCCCGTGCAACACCTGCGGGCCCAGCCCGACGAGGATGGCCGCGCCTTCCTCGAACGCCTGCGCGCCAGCCTGGCGCAACTGGGTGAGGCACAACTGCCCGCGGGCATCGAGCTGCCCTTCGCCGGCGGCCTGATCGGCTACCTGAGCTACGACTTCGGCCGCCGCCTGGAACAGCTACCCAGCCTTGCGAGCGACGACCTGGCCTTGCCCGATGCGCAGCTGGGCCTGTACGCCTGGGCATTAGTGACCGACCACCAGCTTGGCACCAGCCAACTGGTGTTCCACCCGAGCCTGGCGCCTGAAGAGCGGCTTCGCCTTACGGCATTGTTCGAGACTGTCGACACTTCGACGTTCGGCGATTTCCAACTGCTTGCCCCGATGCGGGGCGACTTGCAGCCCGAACAATACCAGGCCGGCTTCGACCAGGTGCAGCGCTACATCCAGGCCGGCGACTGCTACCAGATCAACCTCACCCAGCGCTTCCGCGCCCCCTGCCAGGGCGACCCGTGGCACGCCTACCAGGCCCTGCGCCAAGCCTGCCCGACCCCATTCTCCGGCTACCAGCAGCTGGAGGATGGCAGCGCGCTGCTGAGCTTCTCCCCGGAGCGCTTCATCCGTGTCAGCCAGGGCCAGGTGGAAACCCGCCCGATCAAGGGCACCCGCCCGCGCTCGGCCGACCCGGCCGAAGACGCGCGCAATGCCGAAGAGCTGCGCCACAGCGCCAAGGACCGCTCGGAAAACCTGATGATCGTCGACCTGCTGCGCAACGACCTGGGGCGCACCTGCGAAATCGGCTCGGTGAAGGTGCCGGAGCTGTTCAGCCTGGAAAGTTACCCCAACGTCCACCATCTGGTCAGCAGCGTCACCGGCCAGCTGGCCCGCGACAAGGACGCCCTGGACCTGATCGGCGACAGCTTCCCGGGTGGCTCGATCACCGGCGCGCCGAAGATCCGCGCCATGCAGATCATCGACGAACTGGAACCCACCCGCCGCGCGCTGTACTGCGGCTCGCTGTTGTACGTGGACGTGCGCGGCGAGATGGACAGCTCCATCGCCATCCGCAGCTTGCTGGTCAAGGATGGCCAGGTCAGTTGCTGGGGCGGCGGCGCAGTGGTGGCCGACTCGAACTGGCAGGCCGAATACGAGGAATCGATTGCCAAGGTGCGGGTGCTGATGGAAACGCTGCAGAGCCTTTGAGGCTCATCGCCAGGCGTCTACCCCGCCATTTTTTGTTACCATCACCCCATTACGAGCGCACAGCGCCACAGCCAAGATGGAAACCGCCTGATGAGCCAACCCTTCGACGTCGCCGCCCTGGCCGCGACGTATGCCAACAAGTCCCCGCAGGACATCCTCAAGCTCGCCTTCGAGCACTTTGGCGATGACCTGTGGATCTCCTTCAGCGGCGCCGAAGACGTGGTGCTGGTCGATATGGCCTGGAAGCTGAACAAGCAGGTCAAGGTGTTCAGCCTCGACACCGGCCGCCTGCACCCGGAGACCTACCGTTTCATCGATCAGGTGCGCGAGCAGTACAACCTGCCGATCGAAATCCTCAGCCCGGATCGCGCCAAGCTCGACCCGTTCGTCAAGGAGAAAGGCCTGTTCAGCTTCTACAAGGACGGCCACGGTGAGTGCTGCGGCATCCGCAAGATCGAACCGCTGCGGCGCAAGCTCGCCACCGTCAGCGCCTGGGCCACCGGCCAGCGTCGCGACCAGAGCCCAGGCACCCGCAGCCAGGTGGCAGCACTGGAAGTCGATGGCGCGTTCTCCACGCCCGAGCGCACCCTGTACAAGTTCAACCCGCTGGCGCAGATGACCAGCGAGGAAGTGTGGGGCTACATCCGCATGCTCGAACTGCCGTACAACAGCCTGCACGAACGCGGCTTCATCAGCATCGGTTGCGAGCCTTGCACGCGCCCGGTGCTGCCGAACCAACATGAGCGCGAAGGCCGCTGGTGGTGGGAAGAGTCGACCCAGAAGGAATGCGGGCTGCACGCTGGCAACCTGATCAGCAAGGCCTGATTCGCAGGCAAACAAAAACCGGCCCGAGGGCCGGTTTTTTCATTTCTGCCGTACTCAGTGCACCGGCAGCTCGACGCCTTCGAACAGCTCTTCAAGCTCCTGCTTGTTGTGGCACTGAATCGCCTTGGCCATCACTTCACGGGTCAGGTGCGGTGCGAACTTCTCGATGAAGTCGCACATGAACCCACGCAGGAAGGTGCCACGGCGGAAGCCGATCTTGGTGATGCTGGCTTCGAACAGCTCGCTGGCATCCAATGCCACCAGGTCGCTGTCGAGCTTGGTGTCGACCGCCATCTTGGCCACGATGCCCACGCCCAGCCCCAGGCGCACATACGTCTTGATCACGTCGGCGTCAGCGGCGGTGAACACCACTTTCGGCGTCAGGCCACGGTGGTTGAAGGCTTCGTCCAGTTTCGAGCGACCGGTGAAACCGAACACGTAGGTAACGATCGGGTATTCCGCAACGGCTTCCAGAGTCAGCTTCGGCAACTTGGTCAGCGGGTGACCTTGCGGCACCACCACGCAACGGTTCCACTTATAGCACGGCATCATGATCAGGTCGCCGAACAGCTCCAGCGCCTCGGTGGCGATGGCGAAATCGACGGTGCCGTCTGCCGCCATTTCCGCGATCTGCATGGGCGAGCCCTGATGCATGTGCAAGGCCACTTCCGGGTACTGCTTGATGAAGCTGCTGATCACCGGTGGCAGCGCATAGCGTGCCTGAGTGTGAGTTGTGGCGATGGACAGCGTGCCCTTCTTCTCGTTGGAGAACTCCTGGGCGATCTGCTTGATGCTCTCGACCTTGCGCAGGATCTCGCCAGCGGTGTTGATGATGCGCTCACCGGCCGGGGTTACGCGGGTCAGGTGCTTACCGCTGCGGGCAAAGACTTCAACACCCAGTTCATCCTCGAGCAGACGGATCTGCTTGCTGATCCCCGGCTGCGAGGTGTACAGGCTCTGCGCCGTCGCGGAGACGTTGAGGTCATGGTGCGCCACTTCCCAGATGTAGCGCAGTTGTTGAAGCTTCATAGGTTTCCCTCGAATCGGCGATAAGTCAGCGGCAGCAGGCAGCGACGAGATATAACTATATTAGTGGTTCTCGAAATAAAACTAGAACTATTTTGTTACACGCATCTCCGAACTAACCTACCGTCAGCTTCACGATTTCCTACGCCCAAGGTGCTGCGATAGCGGCACCATGTACACCGGCACCGGCGACAGTTGCAGCAAGCGCACCGCCGTTCGGCCAATCGGCACATCCACCCCAGCACCGGCCGTGTGGCTGCCGAAGACCAACAGGTCGACACTCAGCCTCTGCGCCTGCTCAAGGATGACCTGCGCCGGGTCACCCTGGCGCACCCGTACTGCCTTGATCAGTGCCAGGTCTGCGTCCTCGCCCAATTCGTCACGAAAGTTTTCCAACACCCGCTGTTCTATATTGGCCATCACCGTATTCACGCCTTCGCTGTGCAATTCATCCAGCGTCTGCTCATCGAGGTAACTCTGCAGCAGGGACTCGGCGAACTGCCCCATGGGCTCCACCGCATGAATCACGTAGAGCTCCGCGCTGAAGGCGCGAGCCAGGGTCAGGGCGTGCTGCATGACAAAAGGTGCGTAGACACCGAGGTCGGTGGCGTACAGCATGGAGCGGATCATTCGACCTCCTCGACTGCCGTTGCGGCAGAGCAAGCTTCAGCTTAGCAGCGCACCGCACCCGCGCTTTGCCGTCCGGCGCACTGCTGATGCGGCCTGCAGAGGATTCAGCCAGCCCGGTTGGTGCGGTCGATGAAGGCCAGGGCCTGATGCAGCATGTGCATTCGGGGCAGGCTGCAGCCGGCCGCCTGAGCGCGAGCAATCGGCTCGGCATAGATCGCCTGCAGCTCCAGTGGGCGATGCTGGACATGGTCGTGGTACATGCTCGGCCAGTAATCGGGCATCTGTTCGGTCATGCGCAGCAGCTGCTCGGCGTAGCCCGCTGGCAACTCATGCCCGCACGCGGCGGCTCCCTGCACCACTTCAGCCATCAGCGTCTGGATCAGCTCGCGGCTGTCGGCATCGGCCATCAGCGGCGCGGTACTGGCCCCCAGCAACACCGAAAGGCCGTTGTACGGCACGTTCCACACCAGCTTCTGCCAGCGCGCCTGGCCGAGATTGGCCATGGCCTGGGAGTCGATGCCCGCCGCACGGAACAACCCGGCGCCCGCTTCGACGATCGCCGCACCGCCATCTTCGGCTGGCCCACTGTGATAGCCGAGATTGACCGCACCCAGCGCCTGGTGCCGAATCACTCCGGGGGCCTGGCGATTGACGCAGATGAAACACAGGCCTCCCAGTAAATGCAGGTTACCCGGCAAAGCCGCCCTCATCTGCTCCTCCACACCGAGGCCATTCTGCAACAGCACCACCTTGGCATCGGCAGCGGCGGCCTGGACGATCAGCGCTGCTATCTCGGCATTGCTGGTCGCCTTGGCGCCCACCAGCAGCCAGTCGCAGGGCGGCATGTCGGCAGCGCTGGCATAGGCATTGACCGGCATCTGCAGCGCGCCATGCAGCGCATGCTCGAGTTTCAGGCCCTGTTCGCGCACCACGTCATATTCGCTACGCAGCAGAAAATGCACATCGAAACCGGCGCGTGCCAGCATCAGCCCATAAAAGCCACCGATAGCACCGCTGCCGATGATGCCGATACGCAGTTTGCGAGGGTTCATGCTGCTCTCCATCTCTGATTCTGGTGCGCTTTTTTACACCGTTCGCGGCTTTCTGCGCACCCTGAATGCAGCTCAAGCCCCTTGCGCCAGGGAAAAACCCTGCACTGCGTGGCTCAGGCCATTGTCGCGCCCCCAGTAACGCGCTAAGGTTCTGCTCCCCGCTGCGAACATTATTGCTGCTGGGCCGCACGGGGATTGCTGGCGGCCGGCACCCGTGACCTGACGAGTAACACGATGGCTGATTTACCGATCGACGACCTTAACGTTGCTTCCAACGAGACCTTGATCACCCCCGATCAGCTCAAGAAGGAAATCCCCCTCAGCACCAAGGCCCTGCAGACCGTGACTGCCGGCCGCGAAGTGGTGCGCAATATCCTCGACGGCAAGGACCATCGCCTGTTCGTGGTGGTCGGCCCCTGCTCCATCCATGACATCAAGGCTGCCCACGAATACGCCGAGCGCCTCAAGGTGCTGGCCGAAGAAGTCTCCGATACGCTGTACCTGGTCATGCGTGTGTACTTTGAAAAGCCACGTACCACTGTCGGCTGGAAAGGCCTGATCAACGACCCGTACCTGGATGACTCGTTCAAAATTCAGGACGGCCTGCACATTGGCCGCAAGCTGCTGCTGGACCTGGCCGAAATGGGCCTGCCGACCGCTACCGAAGCACTCGACCCGATCTCCCCGCAGTACCTGCAGGACCTGATCAGTTGGTCGGCCATCGGTGCGCGCACCACCGAATCGCAAACCCACCGCGAGATGGCCTCGGGCCTGTCCTCGGCAGTCGGCTTCAAGAACGGCACCGATGGCGGCCTGACCGTGGCCATCAATGCCCTGCAGTCGGTGTCCAAGCCGCACCGCTTCCTCGGTATCAACCAGGAAGGCGGCGTGTCGATCGTCACCACCAAGGGCAACCCGTATGGCCACGTGGTACTGCGTGGCGGCAACGGCAAGCCGAACTACGATTCGGTCAGTGTCGCCCTGTGCGAACAAGACCTGGCCAAGGCCAAGATCAAGGCCAACATCATGGTCGACTGCAGCCACGCCAACTCCAACAAGGACCCGGCCCTGCAGCCACTGGTCATGGAGAACGTCGCCAACCAGATCCTCGAAGGCAACCAGTCGATCATCGGCCTGATGGTCGAAAGCCACCTGAACTGGGGCTGCCAGTCGATCCCGAAAAACCTCGACGAACTGCAGTATGGCGTGTCGGTCACCGATGCCTGCATCGACTGGTCGGCCACCGAGAAAACCCTGCGCAGCATGCACGCCAAACTCAAGGATGTGCTGCCACAGCGCAAGCGCGGCTGAGTTTCAGCACAATGAAAAACGCCGGGCATTGCCCGGCGTTCTTTTATCTGGCGTTTGTCGCCCGTTCAGGCCTTGCTCGAATGGCGCTGTTGACGCTCCATGTAGCGCTCCACATACGAGCAGGAAGGGATCACCGTGTAACCCATCTGGTCGGCGTACTCGAGGGCCTTCTCGGTCAACGCTGCTGCGATTCCGCGGCCTCTCAGAGCGTTGGGGACGAAAGTGCGATAGATGTCCAGCGTCTGCTTGCCCAGGTCCATGTACGTCAGGTAGGCACGATGACCGTCCACGTTGGTTTCGAACTGATGACCGGCCTGGTCATGGTGGATGGTCAGCGCTTCACTCATCACTACTCCTCGCTGGTCTTTCTGGCAGACCCTTACCTTAACCGATGTGGTTTATCCGGCGGAGGAACCTCAACGCCACCTCTTGCCCCTTGGACCATAAGCCGACAGCAATCGTTCGACCCGGTCGGGGCACCTCCAAATAGTAGGCGCCGCAAGCGGGATTTCTCAAGGTGGCCAGCGTTAAAAAGTAGCAGGAGCCCACGCCAGTGTCCTTGCCCTGGCGCACGCTGCAACAGCAACCGGATGTTGTTATGCTTAAGACGCAAAGGGACAGTTAAAGTCACCCTTAGTTCAACAAAAAAGTTCCTGTTCTACAATCGCTTGCGCCCGCTACACGGTTTTTTCACAAACCCCCCGCAAATCTTGTCGGCCTGACCCCGTGCAACATTTTTTTTGCAGTTCTTGCGCTCTGTCAGTTTACTTACTACAAGTAATGGGTACTATGTACGCCGGCCAGTTTCTCTTTTCCGAGAGATGGCTATTTAATAGAAAGTCCTTGAAGGGGAACACGATGAACAACGTTCTGAAATTCTCTGCTCTGGCTCTGGCCGCAGTTCTGGCTACCGGTTGCAGCAGCGTATCCAAAGAAACCGAAGCTCGTCTGACTGCGACTGAAGACGCAGCAGCTCGCGCTCAAGCCCGTGCTGACGAAGCCTACCGTAAGGCTGACGACGCAATGGCAGCCGCTCAGAAGGCTCAGCAGACTGCTGACGAAGCCAACGAGCGCGCTCTGCGTATGCTGGACAAAGCCAGCCGCAAGTAATAATCCTCACGGATTGTTATGGAGCCGACCCACTTGTGGGTCGGCTTTTTTATTGCCTGGACGAAAGCCCTCCTCCGGAAACGAAGAGGCCCGCATCAGATTGTTAACCTGAGCGGGCCTCGGAGGTGTTGCAAAAGCGTTACTGCAGTTCGGGCGGAATGCTCGACACCATGGGTGCGGCACCCTGGTTATTGACGGGCACGGCAATCTCCACCGGCATACCGTCTTCCGCCGCAACCACGTCACGCACCATGTCCCAGTTCATGCGCAGGTTGTTGGCCAGGTCTTCACGCTTGAGCAAGGCATTGATGACGGCCGTGTGCTTGTCGACCACGGACGGGTTGCCATGATCGTCCAGCGGCGTATGCGCCTCGAGGTACACCTTGCCGCCACTGATGCCAAACTTGTAAGGCTCGTTGATGATGCGCACCGGCGTCCCCACCGGCACCATCTTCGACAGTTCAAGCACGTTGTTATTGAGCATGCGGAAGCAGCCATGGCTGGTGCGCATACCGATACCGAACTTCTTGTTCGAACCGTGGATCAGGTAGCCCGGTACACCCAGGGTAAACTTGAACGGCCCGAGCGGGTTGTCCGGGCCGGCAGGCACGACGGTCGGCAGGATGTCACCGTCCGCAGCGTGCTCGGCACGGATCGACGCGGGCGGGGTCCAGGTCGGGTTCGGCGTCTTCGCGGTGATCTTGGTCATCGCTACAGGCGACCCCCAGCCCTCACGACCGATACCCAACGGGAAGGTATGCACCACGTTCTGCCCTTTCGGATAGTAGTACATGCGATACTCGGCCAGGTTAATGACGATGCCTTCACGCGGCCCCGGCGGCAGGATGTAGCGGGTCGGCAGGACGATCTCGGTGCCGGCACCCGGCAGCCACGGGTCGACACCCGGGTTGGCGGCGATCATTTCCAGGTAGCCGAGGTCGTTGGCAGTGCCGATGTCGGCAAAGGTGTCTTCGTACTTGGCCTTGATCGTCTGGACCTGGCCAACGACGTCTTCACCGGGTGGTGGCAGTGGCAGTTCCAGCGCAGCAGCAGGGCCCGCTACCAGCAGGGCGGCCAGGGACAGGCAACGGGTGACGGCGGGAAAGCGCGGCAACATCCGGTAAATCCTTCGAAAGGTAGTCAAGAAGCACGATTGTACACCCGCCTCGCTGCAAGCGGGAGGCATTGGCACCTTACAAGCGTTTCAGATGATGAAAGGTGCACACAGTCGCGCACCTGCAATTCACCTCAGAGCTCGGGCCAGACCGGCCGCATGCCGCGACGCTGGGCATCGAGAATCGCCCGGCACAGGTCGCACAGGCGCCCGTCACGGTAGATGCTGCGGGGCACACCGGACCAGCGTGGCTGCGCAGGCAGCAGGCCGCCGCACAAGGTACGATCGACCGGCACGCCGAGTTCGAGTTGACGGGCCACGAGGTGGACGCGGATTTCCTGGCAAGCGAACAGGTCGAGCTGTTCATCGGGCTCGATCAGTTGGTAGGCAAACAAGGACCAGGCAGGGCGCGGCATCGGGGGCTCTCGAAACGGGGGGCGCAACATTAGCCGAAAGCCGGCCCCGTTTAAAGCGTCATAACAAGGGTTTTATCGCCGGCCAGGCATTTTCCAGCAAACGTTGCTGGGCACCCTGTGCCGGATGGATGCCATCGGCCTGCATCATCCCCGGCACCCCCCCCACCCCTTCGAGGAAGAACGGCACCAGCGCCACCTGTTTTTCCGTTGCCAGCTGTTCATAGACATTGGCGAAGGCCGTCGTGTAACGCACGCCATAGTTCGGTGGCAGGCGCATGCCCAGCAGCAGCACCTTGGCCCCCGCCTTGCGGGCACTCTCGATCATCGAGGCAAGATTTTGTTGCAATTGCTGCGGAGGCTGCCCGCGCAGGCCATCGTTGCCCCCCAGCTCCAGCACCACCAGGCTCGGCTTGTGCGCTGCAAGCAGCGCCGGCAGCCGCGCCTGGCCACCTGCACTGGTGTCGCCACTGATCGACGCGTTGACCACCTGATCGTCGAAACCTTCGTCCTTGAGCCGGGTCTGCAACAAAGAGACCCATCCCTGGCGGGTATCCAGGCCAAAACCCGCGCTGATACTATCGCCGACAACCAGCAATGTTCCCGCCGCCGCGCTCTGGGCCAGGCAATACAGGGCCAGACCGGCACTCAACCACCACACTCGCATCGGATTCTCCATGGGCCCCAGCATTCTCGTTGCGCAGAACCTTAGCAAAGTGGTCCCCAGCGCGGAAGGTGACCTGACCATCCTCCACGCCCTCTCCCTCGACCTCGCCCAGGGCGACAGCCTGGCCATCGTCGGCGCCTCCGGCTCGGGCAAGTCGACCCTGCTCGGGCTGCTCGCCGGCCTCGACCGCCCCAGCGCCGGCCAGGTCACCCTCGCCGGTCACGACCTCGGCCCGCTGGACGAGGACCAGCGCGCCAGGGTCCGTGCCGAGCATGTCGGTTTCGTCTTTCAGTCGTTCCAGCTGCTCGACAGCCTCAACGCCCTGGAAAACGTGATGCTACCGCTGGAGCTGGACGGTCGGCGCGATGCTCGCGAGCACGCCCGCACCCTGCTGGAGCGGGTCGGCCTTGGCAAGCGCCTGACCCACACCCCGCGCCAGCTTTCCGGTGGCGAGCAACAGCGGGTCGCCATCGCCCGCGCCTTCGCCGCACAACCGGCAGTGCTGTTTGCCGACGAACCCACCGGCAACCTCGACAGCCATACCGGCGAGCGCATCAGCGACCTGCTGTTCGATCTGAACAAGGAGCGCGGCACCACTCTGGTGCTGGTCACCCATGACGAGCGCCTGGCCCGGCGCTGCCGGCGCCAGATCCGCCTGGACGCAGGTCGCCTGGTGGCGCCGGTGGAGGCCTGATGAAGCATATGCCGCTTTCCCGCCTTTGCGGCCTGGCCTTGCGCCAGCTGCTGCGCGACATCCGCGCCAGCGAAGTGCGCGTACTGTTCTTTGCCTTGCTGGTGGCGGTCGCCGCCAGTACCGCCATCGGCTATTTCGGCGCCCGCCTGAATGGCGCGATGCAACTGCGCGCCAGCGAGTTCCTCGGCGCCGACCTGGTATTGCAAGGCAGCGCACCGGCCCGTGAAGAACAGCTCAGCGAGGGCCAGGCACTGGGGCTGCGGCATGCCCAGGTCGTGGAGTTCACCAGCGTGGTGGGCGGCGATGCCGGCATCCAGCTTTCCAGCATCAAGGCGGTCGACGGTGCCTATCCATTGCGCGGCCAGGTGCGCAGTGCCGCCGCCCCCTATGCCGAGGAAACCCCTGGCGGCGGCCCGGCTCCCGGAGAAGCCTGGGTCGAACCCCGCCTGCTCGCGGCCCTGGGGCTGAAGGTTGGCGACAGCATCGACGTCGGCATGAAGACCTTGCGCATGAGCCGCGTGCTGACCTACGAGCCAGACCGTGCCAACAACTTCTACAGCCTGACACCCCGCGTGATGATGAACCTGGCCGACCTGCAGGCTACCGGGGTCATCCAGCCAGGCAGCCGAGTCACCTACCGCGACCTCTGGCGCGGCGATGCCGAAGCCCTCGCGCAGTACCACAAGGGCGTGGACAAACACCTTGCCGCCAACCAGCGCCTGCTCGATACCCGTGATGGTAACCGGCAGATCGGCGGGGCCTTGGGCAAAGCCGAACGCTACCTGAACATGGCCAGCCTGGTCGCCGTGCTGCTGGCGGGCGTCGCCGTGGCACTGTCGGCGAGCCGCTACGCTGCGCGCCGCCTGGATGCCAGCGCCTTGCTACGCTGCCTGGGCCTATCGCGGCACCAGGCGCTGGGTTTGTATTGCCTGCAGCTGGCGATGCTTGGC
Organism: Pseudomonas sp. SMN11; assembly: GCF_052041945.1. Classification (NCBI taxonomy): domain Bacteria; kingdom Pseudomonadati; phylum Pseudomonadota; class Gammaproteobacteria; order Pseudomonadales; family Pseudomonadaceae; genus Pseudomonas; species Pseudomonas sp. SMN11. The sequence goes on from NZ_JBKGGW010000003.1 coordinate 321,224, forward strand.
CTTGTCGCCGCCCTGGTCGGTGCCCTGCTCGGCTGGCTGGCGCAACTGGGCCTGTTCCGCCTGCTGCATGGCCTGCTGCCCAACGAGGTGCCGGCCGGGGGCACGGTTCCGGCAATGGCCGGCATCGCCACCGGCCTGGTGGCCCTGGCCGGCTTTGCCTTGCCACCGCTCGCCGCATTGGGCCAGGTGCCACCGCTGCGCGTACTGCGCCGCGATCTGCTGCCCGTACCACCGAGCAGCTGGCTGGTGTATGGCGCCGCCCTGCTCGCCCTTGGCCTGATCATGTGGCGCCTGAGCCTTGACCTGCTATTGACCTTCGCTCTGCTGGGCGGCGGCCTGATCGCCGCGCTGCTGCTGGGCGGGCTGCTTCTGCTCGGCTTGCAGAGCCTGCGCAAGGCGCTCGCCGGCGCGCCGCTGGCCTGGCGCCTGGGCCTCGGCCAGTTGCTGCGTCACCCGATGGCCGCTGCCGGCCAAGCCCTGGCCTTTGGCCTGATCCTGCTGGCCATGGCCCTGGTTGCGCTGTTGCGGGCAGAGTTGCTCGACAACTGGCAGGCCCAACTACCCAAGGACGCCCCCAACCATTTTGCCCTGAACATCCTGCCCGCTGACCGCAAACCGTTCGCCCAGCGCCTGCACGAGGTGAATGCCCACTCGGCACCGCTGTATCCAGTGACCCCCGGCCGCCTGATTCAGATCAACGACCAACCGGTGCAGCAGATCGTCAGCAAGGATTCCGCCGGCGAGCGAGCCGTGCAACGCGACCTCAGCCTGACCTGGGCGGCCGACCTGCCTCAGGGCAATGCGCTGAGCGCAGGCAGTTGGTGGCAAGCGTTGCCTGGCAGCGATGAGATCCCCGGCGTTTCGGTCGAGGCCGAGCTGGCGGCCAGCCTCAAGTTGCAACTGGGCGACCTGCTGACCTTCGACATCGGCGGCGAGCAACGCCAGGCGCGAGTCAGCAGCCTGCGCAGCGTGCATTGGGACAGCTTTCAGCCAAACTTCTACATGATCTTCCAGCCGGGCACCCTGCAAGGGCTGCCAACCACCTACCTGACAAGCTTCTACCTGGGCCCAGGCCATGACCTGGATGTAGTGGCGTTGTCGCGGGCGTTTCCGGCGGTGACCATCCTGCAGGTCGATGCCTTGCTCGAGCAGCTACGCAGCATCCTCGCCCAGGTCACCCTGGCGGTCGAATATGTGTTGCTGTTCGTGCTGGCGGCGGGGCTTGCCGTGTTGTTCGCCGGACTGCAGGCGACGCTCGACGAACGGATTCGCCAAGGCGCCCTGCTGCGCGCACTGGGCGCCGCTCGCCCCTTGTTGGTCAAGGCGCGGCGCATCGAGTTCGGTTTGCTGGGGGCGGCCAGTGGTGCCTTGGCGGCGCTGGGGTGCGAGTTGATCACCCTGGTGCTGTATCGCTATGCATTCGACCTGCAGTGGAGCCCACATCCATGGCTGCTGGTGCTGCCGCTGGTCGGGGCGCTACTGGTGGGGGGGGCCGGGGTACTGGGGACTCAGCGAGCCTTGAACGCCAGCCCGTTGGCAGTACTCAGGGAGACCTGATGCTTGCCTGTACCGGCCTTGCCGTCGGTACAGGCGATATCAACTCATTGCCCGTAATGGATGCTGTTCACATACCAGGTAGCCTGACCGGTCGGCGTATTCACCAGCACTTCATCGCCCTCCTCCTTCTTGAGCAGGGCGCGGGCCATCGGCGAATCGATCGAGATATAGTCGTTACGGCCATAGATCTCGTCGTACCCGACAATGCGAAACTTCATGGTCTCGCCGTCATCGTTCTCGATTTCGACCCAGGCGCCGAAGAACACCTTGCCTTCCTGCTGCGGCGAGTAGGCGACCACCTTCACGTCCTCGAGGCGCTTGCGCAGATAGCGGACCCGGCGGTCGATCTCGCGCAGCAGCTTCTTGTTGTACTGGTAGTCGGCGTTCTCGCTGCGGTCACCCAGCGAAGCGGCCCAGGCCACTTTCTGGGTGATCTCCGGGCGATACACCCGCCACAGGTGATCCAGCTCCTTCTTCAGGGCCTCGTGACCTTCCGTGGTGATGATGTTGGTGCTCAACGGCGCGCTCCTCAGCGTCGGGTAATTAGGCCCTGACGCGCGATGCGGGTAAGCTGGCCAATGACTTCGGCCGCGTCTTCCCGGGCGGGTGCCTGGATCACCGCCAGGTCAAAGCGGTCGTTGCCGAACTGTTCCAGGCGGCAGGCGTCTTCGGCGAACTGGATGAGAAAGGCGCGGGCCTGGCCCTTGCGGCGCGACAAGCCTTCAAGGTGACGCAAGAGCGTGGGCTGGTGCTGACCACCGAGCAGGATGCGCGGTGTGCGGGACGCCTGGCTGGCAGGCAATGGGCTCAAACAGACACTGGTACGTGGGCAACTCATGGAGTTTTCTCCGCCTCGCGAATCCCGCTGGGCAGCGGTGGGAGGCGTCACCGAACCAGCGCTTTAGCGGTATTTCGGATGACCCGGAGAGGGGCCAGTCCTGCGCCCCGCAAGTAGCTGTTTAAATCGGCGCAGGCGGTATGCTAGAGCGACACGCCACAAGCTGCAAGCCCCAAGCTGAAAAGTGTTCGGCTTGGGGCTTGCAGCTTGCAGTTCGTGGTCTGTCAGCGGGCGATCAGGCGGTCGAGGGACAAGCGGCCAGCGCCTTCGATCAGTACCGCCACGGTGCCGGCCAGCAGCGCCAGGGCGAACTCATAGCCGTTGTTGGACATGAACAGGCCATTGTTGATGTGCACCGAGAAGATCGCCACCACCAGGGTCACCGTCAGTGCCAGTGCTGCAGGGCGGGCCAGCAGGCCGATCACCAGGGCAAGGCCGCCGAAGAACTCGGCGCTACCGGACAACAGGGCCATCAGGTAGCCCGGCGCCAGGCCGATGCTTTTCATCCATTGGCCGGTGCCTTCCAGGCCGTAGCCGCCGAACAGGCCGAACAGTTTTTGCGCACCGTGCGCCATGAAGATCACACCGACCAAGATGCGGATCACGCTCAGGCCCAGGCCAGCCCGGGTGGAGAGCAGTTTGCTGATTGCGTTGTTCATTTCGAAGCGTCCTTGAAACTGGGATGTTGTGTTGGGATGGGCGCCATCATAATCAATTCATCTGATATGAAAATCGCAAAAAACCCAACATAACAATCGATAAAATAGATTTGTCAGCGACTGACCACACGCTCCAGTGACGGGCGTTCGCGATTGAACGCCAGAAAATATTTGTTGACGCTGTTGACGAAATTGACTGGCCCCATGCCGACCTGCTCCATGGCGATGCGCTCGGTCTGGAAGAACCACTGATTGCCGTTGAGGCCGCGCTTGCGGGCCTCGGCGCGCATGGCCTGGACCCGCTCCGGGCCAAGGTTGTAGGCCGCCAGAACAAACGCCATGCGCTCACGCTCGTTGATCTGCGGGCTGGCGAAGAACTTGCGGCGGATCAGCGCCAGGTAGCGCGCACTGGCCTGGACATTGCCATCGACCGAGCCGGTGTCGCTGACCCCCACCCGTTGCGCTGCCGATGGGGTGATCTGCATCAGGCCATGTGCCCCGCCGCTGCCGCGTGCCGCAGGGTTCAGGGTGGATTCCTTGAAGGCCAGGGCCGCCAGGTTCAACCAGTCGATCTGCTGCGCGTCACCATGCTTCTGCAACACCGGGCGCAGCGCGTTCAGGCGCTGGCGGTCCTTGCGCGCCAAGGGGTTGTGCACACGGTACTGGCGCCGGTAGATGCGCTCGAAGGCCGCATCCTGGTTTTCCGGTGCGCGATAACCCTGCAGAAAGCGGTCAACCGTGGCCAGCAGCATGGTCGCATCACGCCGCACATACCAACGCATGGCTTGCGCCTGCCCCAGCTGCACCCGGGTGTCCAGGCGCAGGTTAGGCATGACCCTGGCCCAGCGCTGGGCGATCGGGCGCTCCACCATGGTCAATGGATAGATACCGGCCTGGACCATCTCCAGCACATCTTCCACCGCCAGGGTCGAATCGACCCATTCGATCTTGATCGGCGCTCGCTTACGCAGCGCCAGCTGCTGGTTGAGCTGCTGAATCACCGCCCCTGCGGCGCTGGCGCTGGTCAATGCAACCGTACGCCCGGACAGTTGCTCGGCACGGGTGTAGCTGCGCTCTCCCTTGCGCCCGACCAGCAGCAACGGCACCTGGTCCAGCACCGGCGCACTGCTGTTGACCCCACCTGTCACGGCCGGGTCAAGCAGTTCGCCCGGTGCGGCCAGGTCACCCTCGCCGCGCTGCAAGGCACCCAGCAGTTGCTCCTTGGCCCGTGGAATGATCTTCAGGCGGATCTGCTGGCCATCGCCGGCCCTGGCATTGAGGTAATGCTCAAGCCCACGCAGGCGGTAATACTCGATACCCACCGGCTCGCCCTTGATCTCACCGGAGCTGTTACGGCTCTGGTTGACCAGCACGCGCAGCACCTTGGTACTGCGGATCTGCTGCAGGTCACGGACCGTGTTCACCGGCACGTTCTGCTGTGGCCCCGGCAGCCGTGCATAGGCCGGACCGACCGTGGTCAGCCCAAGCATCAGCAACAGGGTTAGCAGGTATCGCAGCATGCGAATTCGTGTCCGTGGTCGGTGGGAGGCACCCATGGTGGTAGGCGTGGTCGTGAGAAATGACGGTAAAAGACCATGGCAAACGCCTGAAGTTCTTGGTTTTTTCCGAATATCACGCTTTTTGCTATGCTGGCCGCCCCGCGGCACGAGGTAGCACCATGCAACTGATCGATATCGGCGTCAACCTGACCAACAGCAGTTTCCACGACCAGCAGGCCGCCATCGTCGAGCGCGCCATCGAAGCCGGTGTAGCCCAGATGGTCCTGACCGGCACCAGCCTGGAGGTCAGCGAACAGGCGCTGGAGCTGTGCCAGCAGCTCGATGGCGACGGCCAGCACCTGTTCGCCACAGCGGGCGTGCACCCACACGATGCCAAGTCCTGGGATGGCAACAGCGAGCGGCAACTGCGCCAACTCCTCGCTGAAGCACGGGTGCGTGCCGTGGGTGAATGCGGGCTGGATTTCAACCGTGATTTCTCCCCTCGCCCATTGCAGGAGAAAGCCCTGGAAGCCCAGTTGGCAATGGCCGCCGAACTGCGCCTGCCGGTATTCCTGCACGAACGCGACGCCAGCGAGCGGCTGCTGGCCATCCTCAAGGACTACCGCGACCACCTGCCAGCCGCCGTGGTGCATTGCTTTACCGGTGAGCGCGAAGCCTTGTTCGCCTATCTGGACATGGACCTGCATATCGGCATCACCGGCTGGATCTGTGACGAGCGTCGCGGCACCCACCTGCATCCGCTGGTGGGCAATATTCCCGAAGGCCGGCTGATGCTGGAGAGCGACGCGCCCTACCTGCTGCCACGCAGCCTGCGGCCGAAGCCGAAAAACGGCCGCAACGAGCCGGCATTCCTGACCGAGGTGCTGCGCGAAGTGGCGCTGCATCGCAACGAGAGCATCGAACACTGCGCCCAGCACACCAGTGCCACGGCCAAGGCCTTCTTCCAACTTCCTTGACCCATGTCATAAGCGTTTCTCGAGTGAGCGGGCACAATGATGGCACCTTGCCAATAATGTTTCCGCTCAACTCAGAGAAGACCTACACATGGGTGCCTGGCTTAGCAATATTTCCCTGAAGTACAAATTCTGGGCCGTCAACGCGGTGGCCTTCGTCACGACCTTGCTGCTGGTGCTGTATGCAGTGCACCTGGAGCAGCGCGCCCGCGCCGATGCCGCCCAGGCCCAGGCGCAAGCCCAGGCCGAACTGCTGGCCGCCTGGCCCACCGGGCAGGCCCTGCCCCGCCAGGCCAACCTGATCACCTGGCAACCCGGCCAGACCCCGACTTACGCGGGTGAAGATCTCGAAGCCCTGGCCAATGCACAAGGCTGGGTAGCCCTGTCGGCTGCCTGGATCCTCGGCGACAACCCGTTGCGCGGCGCCCAGGTGCTGCGCCATGGAGACCAGCAACTGGCCGTGCTGGCAGCCGCGCCAAGCCTGCGCCAGGTGTTCTTCGAACGTTTCAGCAACTACGCCTTCTGCGTGCTGATCCTGATGCTGGCGATGCTCGGTGCCTCTCAGCTGCTGATCCGCTTCCTGCTCAGCCAGCTCAATACCCTCAAGGACGTGATGCTGCACGTGGAGAAGACTGGCGACCTGTCGGCCCGCGTGCCCCTGGCCTGCGGCGATGAAGTCGGCCAGATGGCCGGCGCCTTCAACGCCATGCAGGCCACTTACCACCGCGTGGTCAGCACCGTCGCCCACACCGCCGCGCAGCTGGACTCCGGGGCCGCGCAGCTGGCCGCGAGCATGAGTGAAGTGCGCCACGGCATGCTCGGCCAACAGAGCGAGACCGACCAGGCGGCCACGGCGATCAATGAAATGTCGGCCACCGTGCACCACATTGCCCAACATGCTGGCGCTACTCGGGACTTGTCGCAGACCGCCGACACCCTTGCCGGCAGCGGCAAGGCAGTGGTCAGCCGGGTGCAGGATTCGATCGCCGGGCTTTCCAGCGGCGTTCAGCAAACCGCCGAAATGATTCGTCAGCTCGCCGACGACAGCCAGAAGATCAACAGCGTGGTCGGGGTCATTCACAGCATTGCCGAGCAGACCAACCTGCTGGCACTCAACGCCGCCATCGAAGCCGCCCGCGCTGGCGACCTGGGCCGTGGTTTTGCCGTGGTTGCCGATGAAGTACGCAACCTGGCCAAGCGCGTGCAGACCTCCACCGACGAAATCACCCGAATGGTTGCCGACCTGCAAGCCGGCACCCGCGACGCCGTGGAGTTCATGCAGGAAAGTTCGTACAAGGCTGACGACTGCGTTCGCCAGGCCCAGGAGGCCGGCGCGGCATTGGCCGAGATTACCGGCGCGGTCGCCCAGATGCGTGAGAGCAACACGCAGATTGCCGTCGCCGCCGAGCAGCAAAGCCAGGTGGCCGAAGAAATGAACCGCGCGGTGGTAAGCATCCGCGATGTCACCGAAGAGACCGTGCAGCAGACCGTCGGCTCGGCTAACACCAGCAACCAGCTGGCGACCCTGGCCGGCGAGCTGAGCAGGGCCATTGGCCAGCTCAAGCTATAGTCGCCATAGCCAGCCTCGATTGGCCCCGTAACCGGGGCCGCACTAAGCTTTGGGCATGCCTGTAACGTACAGCGCGACGAACATCGCGAGGATCTGCCCATGAGCAAACGACTGCCCAACCTGCACGCCTGGCAATGGCGTGGCTACCACCACAATCACCGGCACCCGACCAACCTGGTGTTGCACCTGATTGCCGTACCGCTGTTCATCCTCGGTGCCCTGCTGGTGCTGTCAGGCCTGTTCGCCCTGGACCTGGGCCAGATTGCCGTCGGCGTCATTGCCCTGATCGCCGGCCTGGGCCTGCAACGCCACGGCCATTGCCTGGAAGCCGAACAGCCGGAACCGTTCGCCAACCGCAAGGACGCCGTGCAAAGGCTGCTCACCGAGCAGTTCATCACGTTCCCACGCTTCGTCTTCAGCGGTGCCTGGTGGAAGGCGTGGCGCGAACGGCACAAGCATCGGCGCTGATGATCAGGCGAACACCGTGACCGTTTGCCGGCTCAAGGCCAGCAGCTCTCCTTCTGCACTCCACAATGCCGCCGCCGCATGGCCGTAGCCGTCACGCGCATGCTCGGTCTCGACACGATAACGGCACCAGTCCAGCGTGGACAGTTTCGCCATCGGCTGGATGAATTCGATGGTCCAGGTCAGCGTACTGCCCGCTGCTGGCTGCTTGAGGAACGGCAACAGGCTCGGTGGCCAGGCATCCACCAACGCCAGCAGGTGCGCCTCGTTGACCTGCTCCTCGGCAACATCGCGCAAGCGCACCCAGCCGCCCATGTGACGCGACGAGTTGCCGCTGAACGGCAGGCCGCCCACCGCCCAGCGCAAGGCGACATGACGCATGAACTCCGGGGTGACGCCCTTGATGTAAGGCAACTCCGGGGCCGCTTGTTCAAGCGGTTTCATCTCCACGGCGGGTGCAGCCGCAACATCGACCATCGATGGCCGGCCCGCACCGAAGTTACCCTGGACCAGCGTTACCACCTGACCATTCTGAATGGCACGACCTAGCAGCGTGCTGACCGCCTTGCCCTCCCGCAGCACCTCGACCTCGAATCGAATGGGCATATCCGCTGCCGCCGGGCTGACGAAGCTGATGGCCAGCGAGCGCACTGGGCGATCATCTGCGAGCTTCAGACGCATGCGCTCATGAACCAGGGCCGCCATCAGGCCGCCGAATACGGCGCGCCCCTGGGCCCAGCTTGGCGGAATGCTGACCGCGTCAGGGTTTTCCCGAACGGCTTCGAGCAGTTGGTTGAAATTCATCGGCCGGCTCCTCGCTCTTACCTGTACCAAAAGATCCGCCAATACTAGCCAGCAAACCCCGGCCGATCAGCCCGCATATCGGTCATTTGCCGGGCTGACGCCGCTTTAGCGCGACCTGCAGCGCATCAAGGGTTACATCGGAGGTGCGCTCGGCCTCGTGCAGTTCCTGCTCCCAGTCGACCGTGCAAGGCGCCAGGTCGGGGTGGTCCTTGGCCTGCAGCAACCACTGCAGGCGGTCATGCCAATCACCCAGATCGCCTTGGGCCTTCTTCAACAGGCGCTGCAGTTTCTTGCCGGCATGATCGAGCTGCGGATAGGCCTCATCGCCATAGCGCACACGCTTGATCAGCAGGCGCAAGCGATGGCGATCATGGGCCAGGTCCTGCAGGGCCTCGCGCAGCTTGTGCCACTGTTTGACCAGGCGCTTGTCGATTCGCTTGTCCAGCGACTTGGCCAGCCCCTCTCGTTCCGCTGCCCGCATGAACAGCGGAAACGCATCGACGATCGCCAGCACCCGGGTCAGCTGCGGGCTGGCGGCAACGCTGGCGAAGGTCCGGTCGCGCCCTGCCAGGCGCCGCTGCCCGGCTTCGGCATGGCCGCGACCGATCAGCTCGGCGGCCAGCACCTCACGATCACGCAGGGGCGTGGTCAACGTACCCAATGACTTGGCCGCCTCCTCCAGTTGCTCCACCCCCGGCAACCCCTGCAGCGGCCGCAGCAGGCTGCGCAGGCGCCGCAGAGTGGTCCGCAGGTCGTGCAGGGCCTCGCTGTCGGTATTGGCGGCCAAGCGCTCGCGACAGGCGAGCAGACGCACCTGCAAGGCCAGCAATTGGGCAACGACATGATCGAGCATGGCGGACATGTGACGCTCCTCGGTCAGCGCCCGGCGCGCGACTCACGAATGTAGAACCGGGCCTTTTCGGCTTTGTTGGTGCAGCTCTCGTACCCCTCGAACTGCTGCTGAGTCTTGGCGCCGGTCAACAGCGACAGCGCCTTGGAGTAGCTTACGGCGCCGGCAAAGCCTTCGGCCTTGGCCAGGTCAAGTTCCTTCCAGGCGGCATCGAGCTGAGTCGCGCAGCTTTCACGATAAGCCGTCTTACCCGCGCAACCGGCCAGCGCCAGGGCAATTAGTGGAAGGCAGATCCAGGCTTTCATCGGTGGTACCTCAACGGTTGAAATAGAGTGGCTGTTCGACGCCCGGCCGGATGAAAAGTGCCGCGCCTGACATGCTTTGCCTAGAGTGTTTATTGAAGCACAGGCAACGCTCGGTGCATTGTAGGACCATGGTTGCACAAGCCGGGGAAAGTTCATGAGCAAACGCGTGGCATTGGTGTTGGGATCGGGAGGCGCTCGTGGGTATGCCCATATCGGCGTGATCGAGGAAATAGAACGGCGCGGCTACGACATCGCCTGTGTCGCTGGCTGCTCGATGGGCGCGGTGATTGGCGGCATCTACGCGGCAGGCAAACTCGAGCAATACCGCAACTGGATCGAAAGCCTGGACTACCTGGACGTGCTGCGTCTGGTGGACGTCAGCTTCCGCCTGGGCGCCATCCGCGGCGACAAGGTGTTCGGCCAGATTCGCAAGATCGTCGGCGACATGAACATCGAGCAGCTGCGAATCCCCTACACGGCGGTAGCAACCGACCTTACCAACCAGCAGGAAATCTGGTTCCAGGAGGGCTGCCTGCATCAGGCCATGCGTGCTTCGGCGGCGATTCCGAGCCTGTTCACGCCGGTGATGCAGGGCAACCGCATGCTGGTCGACGGCGGCATTCTCAACCCCCTGCCAATCGTCCCGGTGGTGTCCAGCCACTGTGACCTGATCATCGCGGTCAACCTCAACGCCACCAACCAGAAGCATTACCAGCTGCCGGTGATCGAGCGGCCCGCAGCCTTCAAGATGCGCTTTGACGCCCTGCTCAGCTCACTCGGGTCGCGCCTGCCGTTTCGACGCAAGCCTGCCGAAGAGCTGATTCGTATCGAGCAGGAGATCGTCGCCGAAGGGCTGGCGCCGCCCAACCCGTGGCTGGCCGACACGGCCGACCCTGAGTCCCAGCAACCTGCCGCAGCGCCTGAGCGTGAAGGCGCGCCGAAGTCGGCGACCGGCTCGTTCATCATCGACAACGTCGGGCCGGCCTCGCTGCTCGACCTGATCAACCAGAGCTTCGAAGTGATGCAGACGTCACTGGCGCAGTACAAGATTGCCGGGTATCCGCCGGATGTGCTGATCAACGTGCCCAAGCGGGTATGCCGGTTCTTCGAGTTCTACAAGGCGCCTGAACTGATTGCGTTGGGGCGTGAGATTGCGCGCGATACGCTGGATAACTATGAAGGTGTAAAACGCTAGGCCAGTACAGGCAATAGAAATGAAACAGGCCGCATAAAGCGGCCTGTTTCATGATGCATCCACCACTCAGTAACGGGTGATGTCGGCAGTGCCTTCCAACTGCTTGCGGTAGGCCGCAAAGTCCTGCTGACCAGCACGCGATGCGAGGTAGCGGCGAATTTGCTGCTTCTCGTCGTCACTGGCGGCGGCACCTTCGTTGACGCCCTTGAGTTGCAGCACGACCAGGCTGCCGTCGGCCAGCACCACACTACCGTACACCGGCTTGTCCTTGGCTTGCGGCTTGGCAAGGCGGAACAGCGCCTGCAGCTCGGCCGGGTCGATACCGTCCTGGCCACGGGTCACGGCTTCGTGAGCCGTCCATTGCTGACCGTCGTGAGCGCCAGCGGCAGCGATGGAACCGTCACGCAGGCCGGCAATCAGCTTGTCCGCCTTGGTCTTGAGTTCGGCGGTCGCCTTCTCCTTGGCCAGGTGTTCGCTGATGTTCTTGGCCACGGCTTCCAGCGGCAGTTGCTCCGGTTTGCGGTGTTCCTTGACGCGCAGCACCACAGTGGTTTCCGGGTCCAGCTCAATGGCGGTGCTGTTGGCACCTTCATCCATCACTTCTTCGGAGAACGCAGCCTGAATCACCCCACGGTTGGCGGTGATGCCCTCGCCGCCTTCGCGGCCGAACGCAGCGGAAGTCTGCACCTTGAGGTTCAGGTCCTGGGCCGGCTGGGCCAGGTCGGAAGCCTCGTAGGCAGCATCCTGCAGCTGCTTGCTGGCGTCGACGTAACGCTGCTCGACCAGCGGGGTCTTCAGGTCGCGGATCAGCTTGTCCTTCAGGCTGGCGAAGCTCGGGACTTCCGGCGCCTGCTTGCCCAGCAGCTTGATCAGGTGGTAACCGAACTCGGTACGCACCGGGGCCGATACCTGGCCATCGTTGAGCTTGTACAGGCTGTCTTCAAAGGCCGGGTCATACACGCCTGGGCCCGCAAAGCCGAGGTCACCGCCATTGCTGGCAGAACCTGGGTCCTGGGAGAACTCCTTGGCCAGCTTGGCGAAGTCTTCACCCTTGGCCAGGCGCTGCTCGATCTCTTCGGCCTTGGCCTTGGCCTGGGCGTCGGAGACCTTGTCGTTGACCTCGATAAGGATATGCGCGGCATGGCGCTGCTCGGCGAGGTTGGCGATTTCCTTCTCGTACTGGGCCTTGAGCTCTTCGTCGGTGACCTTGACCTGGTCGAAGAACGCCGACTTTTTCAGCTCGATGTAGTCGATGACCACCTGGTCCGGGGTCATGAACTCCTTGGCGTGCTGGTCATAGTGCGCCTTGACCTCGTCATCGCTGACCTTGACCGCTGCCGGGTTTGCCTTGAAGGTCAGAGATGCGAAGTCGCGGGTCTGGTTTTCCAGGCGGGCAAAGGCGTCGACCTGCTGGTCGGTGACGAAGCTGCTGCCGGCGATACCGGTGCGCAGCTGGCCGATCAGCATCTCTTCCGCGAGCATGTCGCGGAATTGCATGCGGCCATAGCCCATCTGGCGGATGACCTGGTCGAAACGTTCGGCGCTGAACTTGCCATCGACCTGGAATTCCGGCGTCTGCAGGATCACTTGATCCAGCGCGGCTTCGGAGAAGGCGAACTTGGCGTCTTCGGCACCCTGCAGCAGCAGTTTGCGATCGATCAGGCCTTTAAGCGCAGACTCGCGCAGCAATTTGTCATCCAGCAGCGCTGGGTCAAAATCCTTGCCCAGCTGTTGCATCAGCTGGCGGCGCTGCATGTCGGCGGCCTGGCTCAGCTCGTTCTGGCTGATGGTGTGGCCGTTCACCTTGGCCGCGTCCTGGCTGTGGGTAGCGGCCTTGAAAATGGCTTCAAAGCCGGTCAACGCCATCAACACGACGATGAGGCCAATGATGGTCTTGGCAATCCAACCTTGTGAATTGTCCCTGATATTTTGCAGCATGCGTCCCCCAGAAACGGCTGTACCACTGCGTCGACAACCGCGGAGCGTGGGTAGAATCCTGATAAAAGAAAGGCGCATCCGAGGATGCGCCTTTTCTTAGCAAACGTGTCAGGCGGGAACGTTTGCGGCCCGCCATCAGCGTGCTCGGACCTGGCCAGGCCTGGTCCGGCTGAAAGAGACGACTTAGTTGACGGCGTCTTTCAGGCCTTTGCCTGCCTTGAAACCTGGAACCTTGGCAGCAGCGATCTTGATCGCTTTGCCGGTTTGTGGGTTACGGCCGGTGCGCTCGGCGCGCTCTTTGACCGAGAAGGTACCGAAGCCAACCAGAACGACGTCGTCGCCTTGTTTCAGGGCGCCAGTCACGGAGTCGATCACAGCGTCCAGAGCTTTGCCGGCGGCAGCCTTGGAAATGTCAGCCGATGCAGCGATAGCGTCAATCAGTTCCGACTTGTTCACTCTAAGTCCCCTTATTTCTCTATTGAGTTTGTTTCTAAGTATGTAAAGAAAAGCTTATGAAACGTGTGCCGGGTGGCAGCTTGACAATAGCGTGCCGCTTTATAGCAAGGCCCAGAAAAAACTGTCAAGGAAAGCCCCCCAGCCAAAAACTACTAATGCGTGCTGATTCTTTCCTTAGCATCGCCGTCGCGTTTGTCATCTTTAGCGACAATCTCCGGAGCCACATCTGGCAAGGGCTCCGGGGCGTATTGCAGCGCAATTTGCAGGACTTCGTCAATCCATTTGACCGGTTTGATCTGCAGATCCTGTTTGATATTTTCCGGAATTTCCTTCAGATCGCGAACATTCTCCTCGGGAATGATCACTGTCTTGATCCCGCCACGATGTGCGGCCAGCAGTTTTTCCTTCAACCCGCCGATGGCCAGCACCTGGCCGCGCAGGGTGATTTCACCGGTCATGGCCACATCGGCGCGTACCGGAATCTGCGTCAGCGCGGACACCAGCGCGGTGCACATGCCGATACCGGCGCTCGGGCCATCCTTCGGCGTGGCGCCTTCGGGCATGTGGATATGCACGTCGTGCTTCTCGTGGAAGTCGGCGGCAATCCCCAGGCTGCGGGCGCGGCTGCGGACAACGGTCTGCGCGGCAGTGATCGACTCGACCATGACATCACCCAGCGAGCCGGTCTTGATCAGCTGGCCCTTGCCAGGGATGACCACCGACTCGATGGTCAGCAATTCGCCGCCCACCTGGGTCCAGGCAAGGCCGGTGACTTGGCCGATCTGGTCCTGCTGCTCGGCCAGGCCGTAGCGGAACTTGCGCACGCCGAGCAGATGCTCGAGCTGTTCGCTGGTGACCTTGACCTTGACCTGTTTCTGCCCGGTATGTTCCTTCACCACCTTGCGGCAGACCTTGGCGATCTGGCGCTCCAGGCCACGCACACCGGCTTCGCGGGTGTAATAACGGATGATGTCGCGAATCGCCGAGACGTCGATGTCCAGCTCTTCGGTCTTCAAACCGTTGGCCTTGACCTGCTTGGGCGTCAGGTACTTGACCGCGATGTTGATCTTCTCGTCCTCGGTGTAGCCCGGCAGGCGGATGACTTCCATGCGGTCGAGCAGCGCCGGTGGAATGTTCATCGAGTTCGAGGTGCACAGGAACATCACGTCCGAGAGGTCGTAGTCGACTTCCAGGTAGTGGTCATTGAAATTGTGGTTCTGCTCCGGGTCGAGCACTTCCAGCAGCGCCGAAGCCGGGTCGCCACGCATGTCGCTGCCCATCTTGTCGATCTCGTCGAGCAGGAACAGCGGGTTGCGCACACCCACCTTGGTCATCTTCTGGATCAGGCGGCCAGGCATCGAACCGATGTAGGTACGACGGTGACCGCGAATCTCGGCCTCGTCACGCACGCCGCCCAGGGCCATGCGCACGAACTTGCGATTGGTCGCGGCAGCGATCGACTCCGCCAGCGAGGTCTTGCCCACGCCAGGCGGACCAACCAGGCACAGTACCGGGCCGCGGATCTTCTTCACCCGCTTCTGCACGGCGAGGTACTCGAGGATCCGCTCCTTGACCTCTTCCAGGCCATAGTGGTCGGCATCGAGGATTTCCTCGGCCTTGGCCAGATCCAGACGGACCTTGCTCTGGGCCTTCCACGGCACCTGCACGAGCCAGTCGAGGTACGAGCGCACCACGGTGGCTTCGGCGGACATTGGCGACATCTGCTTGAGCTTGTTCAGCTCGGCCTGGGCCTTGGCCAGGGCATCTTTCGGCAGGCCGGCGGCTTCGATGCGTTTTTTCAGCTCTTCGACTTCGTTGTGGCCTTCGTCACCATCGCCGAGTTCCTTCTGAATGGCCTTCATCTGCTCATTCAGGTAGTACTCGCGCTGGCTGCGCTCCATCTGCTTCTTGACCCGGCCACGGATACGCTTCTCGACCTGCAGCAGGTCGATTTCGGCATCCAGCAATGCCAGCACGTGCTCGACACGGGTCGCCAGGTCGACGATCTCGAGGATTTCCTGCTTCTGCTCGATCTTCAGCGCCATGTGCGCGGCCATGGTATCGACCAGGCGACCAGGCTCTTCGATGCTGTTCAGCGACGACAGCACTTCGGCGGGGACTTTCTTGCCCAGCTGCACGTATTGCTCGAACTGCGACAGCAGCGTGCGCACGAAGACTTCCGACTCGCGCTCGGCAGCGTCGGTTTCGTCGATCAGGGAGACTTCGGCACGGATGTGCCCTTCTACTTCGGTGAAACGCTCGACCGCACCGCGCTGCTCGCCCTCGACCAGCACCTTGACAGTGCCATCGGGCAGCTTCAGCAGTTGCAATACGGTAGCGACGGTACCGACCCGATACAGGGCATCTTCGCCTGGATCGTCATCGGCCGGGTTCTTCTGGGCCAGCAGCAGGATCTGCTTCTCGCCCGTCATCGCAGCCTCGAGGGCTTCGATGGACTTCTCACGCCCCACGAACAGTGGGATGACCATGTGCGGATAGACGACGACATCGCGCAATGGCAAAAGAGGCAAGTCGAGGGTGGTCTTCATGATTTCGCCTCTACAGCGGCCTTATGGCCGGAAACCGGTGGAAATGATGCTTGGACCTAATGTGGGGGCACGCTTGGGAAATTACAAGCGCTTGCATAGGAAAAGCAGAAAGGGGCCCGTAGGCCCCTTTCTTGCTAGCTGCCATCACCCGGCATTTACCTGAAATCAGGCGTCGGGCGCGGCCTTGGCTTGCGGCTCGCTGTTCTCGTAGATCATCAGCGGCTGCGAAGTGCCTTCGATGACGCTCTCATCGATCACCACCTTGCTGACATCCTTCTGCGAAGGAATCTCGTACATGGTGTCGAGCAGCACGCCTTCGAGGATCGAACGCAGGCCACGGGCGCCAGTCTTGCGCTCCAGGGCCTTGCGCGCGACGGCCTTGAGGGCGTCGGTGCGGAACTCGAGGTCCACGCTTTCCATCTCGAACAGCTTGGCGTACTGCTTGGTCAGGGCATTCTTCGGCTCGGTGAGGATCTGCATCAGTGCAGCCTCGTCCAGCTCGTCGAGGGTCGCCAGAACCGGCAAGCGGCCGACGAACTCAGGGATCAGGCCAAACTTGACCAGATCGTCCGGCTCGACTTCGCGCAGCGATTCGCCAACCTTCTTGCCCTCTTCCTTGCTGCGTACTTCGGCGCCGAAACCGATGCCACCCTTGGTGGAGCGGTTCTGGATGACTTTTTCCAGGCCAGAGAAGGCGCCACCGCAGATGAACAGGATGTTGCGGGTGTCAACCTGCAGGAATTCCTGTTGCGGGTGCTTGCGGCCGCCCTGCGGCGGAACAGAAGCAACGGTGCCTTCAATCAGCTTCAGCAGCGCCTGCTGCACGCCCTCGCCCGAAACGTCACGGGTGATGGACGGGTTGTCCGACTTGCGCGAGATCTTGTCGATCTCGTCGATGTAGACAATGCCCATCTGGGCCTTTTCCACGTCGTAGTCGCACTTCTGCAGCAGTTTCTGAATGATGTTCTCGACGTCCTCACCCACATAACCGGCTTCGGTCAGGGTGGTGGCGTCTGCAATGGTGAACGGTACGTTCAACAGCCGTGCAAGGGTTTCGGCGAGCAGGGTCTTGCCCGAGCCGGTAGGCCCGATGAGCAGGATGTTGCTCTTCCCGAGTTCGACTTCGTCGCCCTTCTTGTCACGCT
Source organism: Pseudomonas sp. SMN11 (assembly GCF_052041945.1). NCBI lineage: Bacteria > Pseudomonadati > Pseudomonadota > Gammaproteobacteria > Pseudomonadales > Pseudomonadaceae > Pseudomonas > Pseudomonas sp. SMN11. The sequence continues at coordinate 338,028 of NZ_JBKGGW010000003.1, forward strand.
GGTTCAGGCGCTTGTAGTGGTTGTACACCGCCACCGACAGCACCTTTTTCGCGCGTTCCTGACCGATGACGTACTGGTCCAGGATGCCGCTGATTTCTTTCGGCGAAGGCAATTTGTGCGCGCTGCTCTCGGCCTGGGCTTCCTGCACCTCCTCACGGATGATGTCGTTGCACAGGTCGACGCACTCGTCGCAGATAAATACCGAGGGCCCGGCAATCAGTTTGCGCACTTCGTGCTGGCTTTTGCCGCAGAAGGAGCAATAAAGCAATTTGCCGCTGTCCTCGCCGTTACGGGTGTCAGTCATTCGATCGATCCAATCCGGTAGGCTTGCAACACAAGATGAAGGCAATTGCGGGCTTTTTCAAGTCCGCAGGTAGGCGCTTTCCGCACCTACCTGCTCTGGCACCTAGGTTCAGGATACCAGTTGCCGCTTGTCGTATACCGAGTCGATCAGGCCGTACTCGGCCGCGCGCGAGGCGCTCATGAAGTTGTCACGCTCGGTGTCACGCTTGATGGTCTCGAGATCCTGGCCGGTGTGATAGGCCAGCAGCTCGTTCAGGCGCGCCTTGATATTGAGGATTTCCTGGGCGTGGATCTCGATATCGGTGGCCTGGCCCTGGAAACCGCCCAGTGGCTGGTGGATCATCACGCGCGAGTTCGGCAGGCAGTGACGCTTGCCCTTGGCACCCGCGGCCAACAGGAACGCACCCATGCTGCAGGCCTGGCCGATGCAGATGGTCGAGACGTCCGGCTTGATGAACTGCATGGTGTCGTAGATCGACATGCCAGCAGTCACCGAGCCGCCCGGGGAGTTGATGTACAGATGGATATCCTTGTCCGGGTTTTCCGCTTCAAGGAACAGCAGCTGCGCCACTACCAGGTTGGCCATGTAATCCTCTACCGGGCCAACCAGGAAGATCACTCGCTCCTTCAACAGGCGCGAGTAGATGTCGTAGGCACGTTCGCCACGGGCGGACTGCTCGATAACCATCGGGACCAGGCCGCCTGCGGCCTGGATGTCAGAGCTCTGCTGAATATAAGAATTGCGGGACATGTCCTGCGCTCACTCCCAAATAGTCATGGCTTGAATACGCACAAGCCAGCTCGAAGGCTGGCTTGTGGGGGTTTCCTACGAGAGAAGCCTGTTACTCAGCGTGGGCAGGAGCCTGTGCTGGCTTAACGGCATCTTCGTACGAGACCGACTTGTCGGTCACAGTCGCTTTCTGCAGAACAGTATCTACAACTTGCTCTTCCAGCACAACCGAACGCACTTCGTTCAGTTGCTGGTCGTTCTTGTAGTACCAGGAGATGACCTGCTCAGGCTCTTGGTAAGCCGAAGCCATTTCTTCGATCATTTCACGAACCTTGCCTTCGTCCGGCTTCAGCTCGAACTGCTTGACCACTTCGGCGACGATCAGGCCCAGCACCACACGGCGCTTGGCTTGCTCTTCGAACAGCTCGGCCGGCAGTTGCTCAGGCTTGATGTTGCCACCGAACTGCTGAACAGCCTGCACGCGCAGACGGTTGACTTCGTTTTCCAGCAGGGCCTTTGGCACTTCGATCGGGTTGGCGGCCAGCAGACCGTCCATGACCTGATTCTTGACCTTGGTCTTGATCGCCTGACGCAGCTCACGCTCCATGTTCTTGCGAACTTCGGTGCGGAAGCCTTCCAGGGTCGATTCCTTGATGCCGAACTGGGCGAAGAATTCTTCGTTCAGCTCTGGCAGCGCAGGGGCCGATACGCTGTTGACGGTGATGGTGAACTCGGCGGCTTTGCCAGCCAGGTCCAGGTTCTGATAGTCCTCTGGGAAGGTCACGTTGACAACGCGTTCTTCGCCAGCCTTGGCGCCAACCAGGCCGTCTTCGAAGCCAGGAATCATGCGGCCGGAACCCAGTACCAGCTGAGTGCCCTTGGCGGAGCCACCGGCGAACACTTCACCGTCGACCTTGCCGACGAAATCGATATTGACCTGGTCGTCGTTCTGCGCAGCGCGCTCGACGGCCTCGAAGCGGGTGTTCTGCTTGCGCAGGACTTCCAGCATGTTGTCCAGATCGGCGTCAGCCACTTCGGCGCTCAGGCGCTCGACGTTGATCGACTCGAAGCCGGCAACGGTGAACTCTGGGAACACTTCGAAGATAGCAACGAATTCCAGGTCCTTGCCCTTCTCGAAGGACTTCGGCTCGACGGCCGGAGCGCCAGCCGGGTTCAGCTTCTGCTCGACTATGGCTTCGTAGAAGGAAGCCTGGACCAGGTCACCGAACGCCTCTTGACGGGCATCGGCTTCGAAACGCTGACGGATCACGCTCATCGGCACCTTGCCTGGGCGGAAGCCCGCGACCTTGGCGCGCTTGGCAGTCTGTTGCAGACGCTTGTTGACTTCGTTCTCGACGCGCTCGGCCGGAACGGCGATGGTCATGCGGCGCTCGAGAGCGGAAGTGTTTTCAACAGAAACTTGCATGGATATTCCTCGTTGCACAGACGTTAGCCGGCGATAGCCCGACTCCAGAATCAAGGGCAAACATTCTAGTGAGTCACGCACCAGAAGTCACCCCACCCGGGACGACGGGAAACCTCGCCGGTCGATTAACTTGCATGGCCCGCACGGTAAAGTGCCGAGCCTCTATATATAGAGGGCCGCATACCTCCCAATGGGTGGCATACAACCGAAATACCTTGTCAAACAACCGCCAGCTTGAAAGCGACCCGCTTATTCAGGATCGATCTCGTTGAACTGGCAGTACTCTTCCCATTCCATACCCAGAGCTTCAGCCACTTCGCGATGGGTCTCCAGGCGCATGGCCTGCAGTTGCTCGGGGCTTTCGGCGATCAACTGCAGCGCCAGCTCCCAAGGCTGAATCCCCTGCTCATCGGCGGCATCCTCGAATGCCCACTCGATCTGCTGGGCCTGCTCACGCGCATCCAGCTCACGGATTTCCTCGAGCAGTTGCGGATTGGCTTCGGCAAAGCGCTGCAACGCCAGGGCCTGGCGGGCTTCTTTTGCAATCATCAGGGTGTTCCTCTGCCGGCCAAATGGGCCGGTGTTTCAACCGGCTGAAATCTAACAGCTTTTATTGGGGTGTCACCAGAGGATTACAAGGGGCGAGATGGAGTTATGGCTGCGAAGATTTCAGCTTGAGCCTCTCAGCGCCCGGGAGAACGAGCGCCGCGCGGGCGGCGCTCGATCTCGCAGGCACTGCAAGGCTCAAGCGAAACACCCCAGAAACGACAAAGGCGCCCGATCTCACGATCAAGGCGCCTTCGAAAAATATGGGGTGGACGATGGGAATCGAACCCACGACAACTGGAATCACAATCCAGCGCTCTACCAACTGAGCTACGCCCACCATATTGCGGTTTTGCAGTGTTGCGATACAGCCTTACAGAAGCATGGTGCGGACGAAGAGACTCGAACTCTTACAGCTTGCGCCGCTGGAACCTAAATCCAGTGTGTCTACCAATTTCACCACGTCCGCGAAACGCTTAAAACAAAGGCGCCAGATCATCAATCAAAGGCGCCTTCGTGGAATATGGGGTGGACGATGGGAATCGAACCCACGACAACTGGAATCACAATCCAGCGCTCTACCAACTGAGCTACGCCCACCATATTGCATTACAGCCTTACTTGCTTGCCCAAGCTGCCTAAATGGCGCACCCGGCAGGACTCGAACCTGCGACCATCCGCTTAGAAGGCGGATGCTCTATCCAGCTGAGCTACGGGCGCTTAAGCTTGAAGCCTAACCGAACAAGCCGTTAACAGGTAACTGCTAAACCACTCATTCTGCCCGACCTCGCCAACCAGTGCTAGGCTGTGCCCGACAAGTGCGGCGAATCTTATAGGCGAGCCCCCAGGTCGTCAACACCTTTCTCCAAAAAATTTAAATTATTTAAGGGGTTAGGGGATTTGCCCGACCACCCGCCTTTGCCCTTGGGCGATGTCGTGCGAGAATGCGCCCTCTTTATTGTTCCTTTCTCGATGGTTAATCACGCGTCTATGACTGCACACCTAATCGATGGCAAGGCGATCGCCGCCAACCTGCGCAAGCAGATCGCTCAACGTGTAGAGGAGCGTCGCCAGCAAGGCCTGCGCACGCCGGGCCTGGCGGTGATCCTGGTCGGCACCGACCCCGCCTCCCAAGTCTATGTCTCGCACAAGCGCAAGGACTGCGAAGAGGTCGGCTTCATTTCCCAGGCCTTCGACCTGCCCAGCGAGACCACGCAGCAAGCGCTGACCGAGCTGATCGATCGCCTCAACGACGATCCGGCCGTCGATGGCATCCTGCTGCAACTGCCGCTGCCGGCGCACCTGGATGCATCCTTGCTGCTCGAGCGCATCCGCCCCGACAAAGACGTCGACGGTTTCCACCCGTACAATATCGGCCGCTTGGCCCAGCGCATCCCGCTGCTGCGCCCGTGCACGCCCAAAGGCATCATGACCCTGCTGGAAAGCACCGGTCAGGACCTGTATGGCATGAACGCAGTGATCGTCGGCGCATCCAACATCGTTGGCCGCCCGATGGCGATGGAACTGCTGCTGGGCGGTTGCACCGTGACCGTATGCCACCGCTTCACCAAGGACCTGGCCGGCCACGTCGGGCGCGCCGACCTGGTGGTCGTGGCTGCCGGCAAGCCTGGCCTGGTCAAGGGTGAGTGGATCAAGGAAGGCGCCATCGTCATCGACGTTGGCATCAACCGCCAGGAAGACGGCAAGCTGGTCGGCGACGTGGTCTACGAGACCGCCCTGCCGCGTGCTGGCTGGATCACGCCGGTTCCGGGCGGGGTCGGGCCGATGACCCGCGCCTGCCTGCTGGAGAACACGCTTTATGCAGCCGAAGAGCTGCATAAGTGAGTAAAAACGGCACCTCTCGAGGTGCCGTTTTCATTTGCGCGGTCAGTTGATCAGTAGGACGCGGCCTCCCACGATCGAGCGCCCCCGATCAGGGCGGCCACAGCCGATTCTGCTGCCAGCTGGCAAAAATCAGCCGCCCCGGCTGTCCCTGGCCCCTGCTTCAGCCAGCATCGCAACGCTGCGCGTCTGACAATACCTCCACAGCCCTTACTGGAGCGTCGCCGCAAGGAGACCCGTCATGACCCGCTATATCGATGTGCAAGACCTCGCCCGCCTGGTCAACCGCAAAAGCCTGCCCATCTGCCTGGTGGAGATGACCGAATACATCCGCCAGGACTATCTGCGCTGGCCGGCCTTCGAGAAGTGTGCACGGGTGGCCAACCACTCGCCCGATGGGGTCATCGAACTGATGCCAGTGTCCGATGCCGGTCTGTACGCCTTCAAGTACGTCAACGGCCATCCGAAGAACACCCGCCATGGCCTGCCCACGGTGATGGCCTTCGGTACCCTGGCCGATGTCGACACCGGCACCCCGCTGCTGCTCAGCGAGATGACCCTGACCACCGCAATCCGTACGGCCGCCACCTCGGCCCTGGCGGCACGCTACCTGGCGCGTGAAGACAGCCGCAGCATGGCGTTGATCGGCAATGGCTCGCAGAGCGAATTCCAGGCCATCGCCTTCAATACCCTGGTGGGCATCGACGAGATCCGCCTGTACGACATCGACCCGACGGCCACTGCCAAGCTGGTGGCCAACCTCGCCGGCCGCCCCGGCCTGAAGCTGAGCGTCGCCAGTTCGGTTGCCGAAGCCGTGCGCGGTGCCGACATCGTCACCACGGTCACCGCCGACAAGACCTATGCGACCATCCTCACGCCGAACATGATCGAGCCGGGCATGCACCTGAACGCCGTGGGCGGCGACTGCCCGGGCAAGACCGAGCTGCACCGAGACATCGTCGAGCAGGCGCGGGTGATTGTCGAGTACGAGCCGCAAAGCCGTGTCGAGGGTGAGATCCAGCACATGCCTGGCGACTCGCCGGTGGTCGAGTTCTGGCAAGTGATCGCGGGGCTTGTGCAAGGCCGCGAGCATGCCGAACAAGTGACATTGTTCGACTCGGTCGGGTTTGCCCTGGAAGACTACTCGGCGCTGCGCTACGTGCTGGATAGCGCGCGCATGCTGGGGATCGGCCAGGACATAGCGCTGGTACCAACGCTTGAGAACCCGAAGGACCTGTATTCGCTGCTGCAACCACGGGTGGTGGGCGTGCGGTCGATGCACAAGGCAGATACCGCCTGCGCCTGATGCCCCCTGGGGCCGGGCAACGGCCCCGGATTGCGCCTACCCTGTCCATGCCCACTTTCGAAAGAAGCCCCGCGCATGGACACCAAGGACGCCAATGCCCCGCCACTCGACCGTATCGACGAAGCCATCCTCGACGTACTGCGCCACGACGGGCGCATCACCTTCGAAAAACTCTCGACCCTGGTCCACCTCACCCCACGCCCCTGTCTGGAGCGCGTGCGCAAGCTCGAACGCCGCGGCGTGATCCGCGGCTACGGCGCCATCATCGACCTGCAGAAACTTGCGCCAGGCCTGTCGCTGCTGGTGTTGGTAGCCCTGTCCAACCAGAGCGGGCGCACCGCGCAGAAAGCCTTCGAGGCCACCATGCTGAAGTGCCCGGAAGTTTACGAATGCCAACTGATCAGTGGCCACTTCGATTACAGCCTGCGCCTGCGCTGCCGTGACATGGAACACTATCGGGTGCTCAGCGAAAGCTGGATGAACGACGACTCGCTGCATATCGACAAACTGGTGGCGCACCCGGAACTCGCTACGGTCAAGTGCATGACCCCATCGACCGCACTTTAACTGCCCTCTGCACCTGGCAAGCTGATTGCAAAGTTGCCTTTCGCGCTGGCCAATCCTCTGATTCTTCCTCCGCGAAGGGTCCACTACCCCCCCTATGCACCGAACTAGAGCTTGGCCGATGCAAATGCACCACAACTGGTCAGACCGGTAAGGCCAAAATCCCTTGCAATGTCGGATTTTTCGCGGTTTTATGATCCGGCGCTGAACAAACCGGTAAGACCACAACAATAATGAAGTCCTGCGCTCTTTCGCCCCGTGCGGCACCGAAGCAAGGACACCGATCAGAGATCACTCCCATGCTCAAATGGTGCTCGCGTTCGATCTTCCTGCAAGTCGTGCTCGGCCTTGCCCTCGGCATCGCCTGCGGCCTCAGCTTCCCCGAAGTCTCCCTGCAACTCAAACCCCTCGGCGATGGTTTCATCAAGCTGATCAAGATGCTGATCGGCCTGATCGTCTTCTGCGTGGTGGTCAGCGGCATCTCCGGTGCCGGCGACCTGAAGAAGGTCGGGCGCATCGGCCTGAAATCGGTGATCTACTTCGAAGTGCTGACCACAATCGCCCTGGTCATCGGCCTGGTGTTTGCCTTCAGCAGCGGCATCGGCAGTGGCGCCAATATCCACCTCGACCAGCTGTCCAGCGCCGACGCCAGCAGCCTGGCGGAACGTGGCCAGCACATCCATGGTGCCACGGCGTTCTTCATGGACCTGATCCCGACCTCGGTGGTCGGTGCCTTCGCCGACAACAACATCCTCCAGGTGCTGCTGTTCTCGGTGCTGTTCGGCAGCGCCCTGAACCTGGTGGGTGAATCGGCCGCCGGCATCTCGCGGCTGATCAACGAGCTGAGCCACGTGATCTTCCGCATCATGGGCATGATCGTGCGCCTGGCGCCGATCGGTGTGTTCGGCGCCATCGCCTTCACCACCAGCAAGTACGGCCTGGAGTCGCTGCAGCACCTGGGTGGACTGGTGGCGCTGTTCTACCTGACCTGCGCCGGCTTCGTGCTGATAGTCCTGGGTACCGTGATGCGCGTGTCGGGCCTGAAACTGCTGCCGTTCATCAAGTACCTGCGTGAGGAGCTGACCATCGTCCTCGGCACCGCGTCGTCCGACGCCGTGCTGCCGCAGATCATGCGCAAGCTGGAACACCTGGGCATCGGCAGTTCCACCGTCGGCCTGGTGATCCCCACCGGCTACTCGTTCAACCTCGACGGCTTCTCCATCTACCTGACCCTGGCCATCGTGTTCATTGCCAACGCCACCGGCACACCCCTGGCAATGACCGACCTGCTGACCATCCTGCTGGTGTCGCTGGTGACTTCCAAGGGCGCTCACGGCATCCCAGGCTCGGCGCTGGTGATCCTCGCCGCGACCTTGACCGCCGTGCCGGCGATCCCGGTGGTGGGCCTGGTACTGGTACTGGCGGTGGACTGGTTCATGGGCATTGGCCGGGCACTGACCAACCTGATCGGCAACTGCGTGGCCACCGTCGCCATCGCCCGCTGGGAGAAGGACATCGACCTTGAGCGCGCGCACAACGTGCTCGCTGGCAAACCCGGCTTCGCCCATGCGCCGCGCAAGCAACCCAACGCCCATCAGCAGGAATTCTGAGCCCGCGTGGCCGGCGCTTTCGCCGGCCTTTTCAGGAGCAAACCGTGATCAGCTCATCGACCGTCGTCACCTCCGTGGTGGAAAAACTGCGCCAGGCCCTGGCTCGCGGCCAATGGCGCTCCGGCGACATGTTGCCCGGCCAGCGCGAGCTGGCAGAACAGCTCGGCATCAGTCGCCCCAGCCTGCGTGAAGCGGTGACCGTGCTGGAAACCCTCGGCCTGGTGCGCTCGCTGCCGGGCAAGGGCGTGCTGGTGCTGGATGCCGAGGCCGCAGCCCAGGACCCGGCCAGCGAAAGCGCCGCAGCGGCCAGCCTGGCCGACGTGCTGGAGCTGCGCTACACCCTCGAACCGTTCATCGTCGGCCTGGTCGCGCAATCGGCCAACAACCAGGACATCGGCCAATTGCGCCTGACCCTGATGGACATGCGCGAAGCCTTGGAAGCCGATGACAGCGAAGCCGGGGTCAAGGCCTACATCGCCTTTCACGAGGCGCTGTTCGCACTGACCACCAACCCTATCTTCCAGAGCGTGGTGCAGCAGACCGGCTACGCCCTCAAGCAGAGCGCCAGCATGCTGCGCAATTCACCCGAGCACCTGGCCGCTCGGCTCAAGGAAAACGAAGCCGTGGTACGCGCCATACGCGAACGCAACAGCGCCCAAGCCAGCGCCCAGATGCGCCAGCACATCCTTGCCGAAGGCCAGCGCATGGGCATTCAACTCAACATCCCGGACGACCAGCCCGGCCAATGACCCCAGGAGAGCGACCATGACCGCCTGCGCCCAAGCCGCCCCCCGCCTGCCTGCGCTGCTCGCCGCCGGCGAAACCCGCCTGTCGGCCGAGCAGATCTACCCGCGCCTGTTCGACGCGATCCTCGAGCAGCGCCTGCCGCCTGGCAGCCTGTTGCCCGAACAGGCCCTGGGCAATGCCTTCGGGGTCAGCCGCACGGTGATCCGCCGGGTGCTCGGGCGCCTGTCGGATCAGCAAGTGGTGGTGCAGCGCCCCAGCCACACCGCGCACCTGGCCGTCCCCGACCCCGAGCAGGCGCGCCAGGTGCTCAGCGCCCGGCGCCTGGCCGAAACCACCCTGATCAGCCTGGCCGCCCAGCGCGCCCGGCCAGCGCAGGTTCGCCAACTGCGCCAACTGGTAGAGCGCGAACGCCAGCACCATGAGCGCGGCGAGCGCTGCGCCGCCATCCGCCTGGGTGGCGAGTTTCACCTCAAGCTCGCCCAGGTCGCGGCAAATGAGCCGCTGGCGCGGTTTCTCAACGGCCTGGTACCGATGACCTCGCTGATCATCGCCCGTTATGAGTCGCCTTGCTGCGACCACTGCGCCTGGGAGGAACATGCCGCGATCATCGATGCCGTGGAAGCCGGTGATGCGGGGGCGGCGCTGGCGTTGATGCATGATCATCTCGACCGCCTCGAAGACAAGCTCGACCTCGACTAAGCCGGGGCCGCTGTGCGGCCCATCGCCGGCAAGCGCGGCTCCCACGCCGACCGCGCAGATCTCAAGGCTTGCACCGTACC